>JBAQNC010000195.1:0-52956 GCA_049303435.1 Parvibaculum sp.
GTTTTGCTCGATAATCGTCGTGGTGGTCGACAGATCCTGCACGTCCTTCGCTCCACCGATGACACCGAAATCCGTGAAGAGACTTGTCCTGACGCCGAGCGCCTCGGGCAATCCATTCGGCACCGTCATTTCGACCGTTCCAAAAGCATAGCCTTCCGCGCCGATGGCGTCGTCGTTCTGGGTGAGGACCGTCGTCTTGGTGGCGTCGGTATAGTAGGTCGTAAAGGCGCGCGGTCCGATGCCGCCGGAATCGAAGCCGCGGAAGCTGCTTCCGCCCTTGAAGAAACGATCATTCAGACGAACATCGTCGCCAATGCCTTTGATGTAACCCGTATCGCCTCTCAGGGTCAGCGTATAGCCGTCGGCAACCGCGATGTACTTGTGCACGAGAATTTGCGTCGAGATATAGCGGACCGAGCCTCCCAGGCCGGCAAAATCCTGGCTGAAGAGGAAGTCCCAACCGCCCGTCGGATCGATCGGATCATCGCGATTATCGACATAATAATCGTACCCGAGAATTGAGCGGGTTTCCTGACCTTCCGCCGCTCTAATGGCGAGAGACGCATCGGAGGCAACATTGAGAATCTCTTCACGACGCAACTGGTAGCGCGTGAGGATGCGGCTGGTGTCGGAAAGCGGGAAACCAAAGCGGAAACCAAAACCTGTCGTCCGGGAGTCAAACGAGGCCTGGTCCTGATAATTGGTTTCTGTACCAAATATATCTACACCCCCGACCAGATCGCGATCGAGAAAATAAGGATTGGTGTACTGGAACTGGATCAACTGCTGCCGCTTGGAAAGCGACACGCTCGCACCGATCTGCAGTCCACGACCGAGAAAATTTCGTTCGGTGAGCGAAACACCAAGAATAGCGCTATCGACCGACGAGAAACCGAAGCTCAAGGACAACGAACCAGTCGACTGTTCCTGCACGTTTACATTAACGATCGTGCGGTCCTTGGCGCTGCCGGGGTCCTGAGAGATATCGACCTTGCTGAAATACTGAAGGCCGCGAATATTCTTTTCCGACTTGTCGAGCAGAACCTTGTTGAAGGCGTCACCTTCGGCAAGTTCCATCTGGCGGCGAATGACGCGATCAAGCGTACGCACATTGCCGGTGATGTTGATGCGTTCGACATAGACGCGCGGACCTTCCGAGATCACATAGGAAATGCTGACCAGATGCTTCTCGCGGTCGCGTTTGGCGCGCGGACGCACGCGCGCAAAGGCATAGCCCTTGGCGCCTGCTGCATAGGTCAGGGCGTCGACGCTCTTGTCGATCAGCGAGGCGTCATATTGCGCGTCGTCCTTCGTCAGAACCAGTTCCTTGAGGTCTTTCTGATTCAACTTGTTGAGATTGGTTTTGACGTCAATCTTGCCGAACTTGTAGATTTCCCCCTCTTCAACCGTGAAGGTGATGTTGAAGGCGGCGTTGTCACGGCTGAGATCGGCAACGGCGGAAACGACGCGGAAGTCGGCATAGCCATTCGAGAGATAGAAGCGACGCAACAATTCGCGGTCATAGGTCAGACGATCCGGGTCGTAGTTGTCGGATGACGACAAGAACTTCCACCAGGCGCTTTCGCTTGTCGAAATGATTTCGCGCAATTTGCCATCGTTGAATGCCTTGTTGCCCAGGAAGCTGATAGAGGCAATGCGCGTTTTCGGGCCTTCATTGATTTCAAAGACGAGATCGACGCGGTTCTGCGGCAGCCGGATAACCTTGGGTTCAACAGTCGCCGCAAAACGTCCACCACGGCGATAAAGTTCGATGATACGGGTGACGTCAGACTGAACCTTGGCACGCGTATAGATGGTGCGCGGCTTGAGCTGGACTTCGTTGTTGAGGTCTTCTTCCTTGATCGCGCTGTTACCTTCATAGGCGACGCGATTGATAATCGGATTTTCAACGACCGAGACGATCAGCTTGCCTTCATTGAAACGCATATTGATGTCGGCGAAGAGACCTGTGGCAAAGAGAATTTTCAGCGACTGGTCAACCTGAGCCGGACTGTAGCGGTCACCGGTCTTGGCGGTCATATAGGACAGGACCGTGTCGCGTTCGATGCGCTGGTTGCCCTCCACGACGATGCTGGCGATCACAGGACCAACCGCGTCCTGGGCGTAAGCGGGCGTGACACCAAGAATGCCGTTGGTGGCGGGAACCTGTCCTGCCAGCATCAGGCCTACGAGAAGCACAGCGGCCTTGCCGCCGAACATCGAAATTCTGGTCAAATAACCGGCCAGTCGCTTCATCCCCACACCATCCTCAACCGCGCCGCGCCACGACGGCGCCGCATTATTTAGCTATCCCCCAAGAGGGGAATTTCGATCCAGGCCTTAGAGCCCCCAAGACATCCGGATATTCTCCGGAACCCCGATATTCAAACAAACAACACCCAAGGCAAGCCGCCCTCAGGTGAACAGTCGCACCAAATCATTCCAGGTGGCAAAGAACATCAACATCATGACCAGCACAAGACCAATTCGGAAGCCGAATTCTTGCGCCTTCTGGCCCATCGGATGGCCCCGCACGCCCTCAATTGCATAATATAGAAGGTGCCCGCCGTCGAGCATGGGCACCGGAAACAGATTGAGCAGTCCGATACTCACGGAAAGCACAGCCGTCAGATTGAGCAGCGCGGCAAAGCCGAGTGTCGCGACCTGACCGGAAACTTCTGCAATACGCAGCGGGCCGCCGAGCTGGCTCGAATCCTCACGGCCGACAAGCATGCCCCCCAGATAGCTCATCGTCCTGTCGACGATGAACCATGTTTCTTGCGCGCCGTGCCAGAGCCCGGTCAGCGGATCGGTCTTGACGACCTTATAGGTGCCGGGACCAGACTTTCGCTGCACGCCAAGAAGACCGATACGCTGGGCGTTGCCAAACGGATCGGTGATCTCTTTCAGGCGCGGGGTCGCGGTCAGCGTAATCTCATGACCATCGCGCATGACGCCAAACTTGAGCGGCACATCGGCGCTGATCGAAACGATGCGCTGCATGTCTTCAAAATCATTGATGGTGGCGCCGTCAATCGAGACGACGAGATCGTCGGGCTGGAAACCTGCGACCGCAGCAGCACTGTCTGGCTGCACCTTGTCGACAATGGCGGTCGCCGTGCCCTGACCGACGATGGTGAAGATGCCGGCAAATATAACAATCGAGAGAATAAAATTGGCGATGGGACCGGCGGCGACAACGGCGGCGCGCTGATAAAGCGGCTTGAAGAAGAAAAGTCCTTCACGCTGTTCCGGCGGAGTGTGAGTCAGTTTCTCCACATCGGGCACGCTGGCGGCATTCTCGTCGCCTGCAAACTTCACGTAACCACCGAGCGGAATCCAACTCAGCTTCCAGCGCGTGCCGTACTTGTCAACGCGACCGAATATTTCGCGACCAAAACCGATGGAGAACGTATCGACCTTGACGCCGCACCAGCGCGCGACAAGGAAATGACCCAGTTCATGAAAAAAAACGACAACCGTCAGCACGAACAGAAAGGGGATGATGTATCCCCCGAGCGATGTTCCAAAGCCGGCGATTTCAGCCACCACATTCATTCCACTCAACTTCCCATTTCACATCGTATGGCGCGCTACATGACACCTGAATTGTGTTTCTCTGTAGCCAAACCGCACAATGCCTCCCGTGCGACCCGTTTCCGGCCTGCCCGTTCCAGTGACACTACGTCAGCGGCTGGCCAAATGCACCAATTCCTCTGCACGAATCCGCGCAATTCGGTCAATTTCGTAAATATCTTCAAGGTCATTGGGGGCGATAGCGTCACCGGCCCCCTGCTCCAGCGCCTTTTCAACGGTTATGGCGATCTCAAGGAAGCCAATATCACCCTTGAGGAAGGCCGCAACCGCTATTTCATTGGCGGCGTTAAGGATAGTGGGCATGGCGCCGCCGGATTTCAGCGCCTCGCGGGCAAGTCGCAACGCCGGGAAGCGTACCGCGTCGGGCTCGGAAAAGGTTAACGAGCCGATCTCGGCCAGGTTGAGCCGGGCGCAAGGCGTCGCCATACGTTCGGGCCAGGCAAGCGCATAGGAGATGGGGGTGCGCATGTCGGGCGACCCGAGCTGGGCGAGCACCGAGCCATCCACATAGGCGACCATCGAATGAATGATGGATTGCGGATGGATGACGATATCCAGACGCTGCTCGCCTACAGGAAAGAGATAATGCGCCTCGATGAGTTCCAACCCCTTGTTCATGAGCGTGGCGCTATCGACGGAAATCTTGGCGCCCATATCCCATTGCGGATGGGCGACGGCCTGAGCCGGCGTGGCGCGTTTCATCTCGTCTATGGTGGCGGTGCGGAAGGGACCGCCGGAGGCTGTCAGGATGATCTTGTCCACAGCATGGAGCCGCTCGGTGTCCAGCACCTGAAAGATGGCGTTATGCTCGCTGTCGACCGGGAGGAGCGTTGCGCCAGAGCGCGCGACCTCAGCGAGGAAGAGCGGTCCGGCGGAAACAAGACATTCCTTGTTGGCGAGCGCGACGGCGGCCCCACGGCGCACGGCGGCAAGCGTGGGCGCGAGGCCTGCCGTGCCGACGATGCCTGCCATGACCCAATCGGCAGGACGCAGAGCCGCCTCGATGACCGCATCGCGGCCGGCGCCGATCTCGATGCCCGTGCCTTCGAGACCCGCTTTCAGGTCATCGTAGAGGAGCATGTCGCCGATGACGGCAAATTGCGGGCGGAGGCGACGGGCCTGTTCGATCAGGCTTGCGACATTCTTGTGGGCGGTGAGCGCCACGAGATCAAAGCGATCCGGCTCGCGCTCGATCAGATCGAGCGTCGAGACGCCAATGGAGCCGGTGGAGCCCAATACTGTGACGCTGCGCCGTGCGCCTGATGCCAAAGGCAGGTCGTCAGCTTTTTCTGCGGTTACGGCCACAGCAATACTCCGGCCGCAGGGCTCATTGCCCCATGCAGCGTCGAAATGATGGCGGCCCCGACCGCAGCGGTAACAAGGCCATCGACACGATCAAGGATGCCGCCATGACCGGGAATGATCTTGCCAGAATCCTTGACCCCTGCCCGGCGCTTCAAGGCGCTTTCCAGGATGTCGCCTGCTTGCGCGATGACCGCGATGATCGCACTGACAAAAGCAAGACCGATCGGCGACCCCAGACTGAACCATGTCGCTGTGATGGCGCCGACCAAGGCAGCCCCGATCATGCCGCCGATGAGGCCGGCCCAGGTCTTGTTGGGCGACAGTCGTGGGACAAGCTTCGGCCCGCCGAACCCGCGTCCGGCAAAATAGGCGAAGGTGTCGGTCGCCCAGACGGTGAACAGGAGCCAGAAGATGGCGATGCGGCCATAGTCGGGACCACCCTCGGGGTCGTGCCGGAGCCACATCAGCGAAATGAGCGGCAGGATCAGATAGGGAAAGGCGATGGCGGGCGAAAGCGTGGGCGAGCCGGTCAGGATCGCAATGGTGACAGCGAAAGTGAGCCCCGCCATGCTGACAAGGACGGCGACAAAGGGACCGCCAATGGCGGTGAGCCCGATGGCGATGATGACAAACCCCGCCAGCATGATCCGCATGGTGGGAGAAATGCCGGGCAAAAGGGTCGAAAGCTCCCAGGCCATGATGACGCCAGCGACAGCCAACATCGCCGCAAAGGGCCAGCCGCCAAACCAGGTCAGACCCAGCGCAACCGGGGCCAGAACAAGCGCCGAGATAATGCGGGTGCGCAGTTCGGCGGATTTGTCGCCTGAAGTCGGCAGAGGATTGGGCGTCGAGCCTGAAGCATCTGTCATAGGGACCTCATGGCGCCGTGACCGCGCCGAAGCGGCGGTCGCGCAGGTTGAATTCGGCAATGGCCTGCTTCAGATGATCGGGCGAAAAATCCGGCCAATAGACATCACTGAAGAGAAGTTCTGCATAAGCGCTTTGCCAGAGAAGGAAGTTCGACAGGCGCTTCTCTCCGCTGGTGCGGATGATGAGGTCCGGATCGGGAATGCCTGCCGTATCGAGATGGTCCGCGACCGTTGCCTGAGTGATAGCTTCGGGGTCGAGACGGCCTTCCTTGACCTCGCGCGCAATGCGACGAACGGCTGACGTTATCTCGTTCTGTCCGCCATAGTTAAAGGCGATGATGAGCTTCAGCTTGGTATTGTTCCGGGTGAGCTGTTCGGCCTCTTCGATCAGGGCCACGATATCGTCTTCGAGATGCTCGCGATCACCGATAATCCGGACCTGAACGCCATTGTGATGAAGTTCGGCCAAGTCTCTGCGAATAAAGAGTTTTAAAAGACCCATGAGGTCGCTGACTTCATCGGCGGGGCGGTTCCAGTTTTCCGAGCTGAAGCCATAGAGCGTGAGATAGCCGATGCCCATTTCGCCTGCGGCGCGGGTGATGACACGAACAGCCTCGACGCCCTGACGGTGACCAAGCTGGCGCGGCAGATGACGGCGCGCGGCCCAGCGACGATTGCCATCCATGATGATGGCAACGTGACGCGGAACGGGCGCCGCTTCGGTTTCGCTTGCCGCGGGGTCAGACCTCCCCATCATTGCCGGACTTTCTTCGTTTAAAGCGAATGGCTTTTTAAAGCGAATGACTCTATTCAAAACACATGCTTAGCGCCAGTTCATCATAGGCTAGATGAAACAAACACTCATACCTGCATGATTTCCGCTTCTTTTTGGTTCAGGGCCGCGTCTATCTCGCCAATGATCTTGTCGGTCAGCTTCTGAACCTTTTCCGACCAGACCTTGTGATCGTCCTGGCTCATGTGGCCGTCTTTTTCCAGACCCTTCAACTCGTCCATCGCATCGCGGCGCACATTGCGCACAGCGATACGCGCTTGCTCGGTATATTTGGCGGCGATCTTGGTGAGTTCGGTGCGGCGTTCCTCGTTGAGTTCCGGAATGGGGAGACGCAGCGTGGTGCCGTCCACCACCGGGTTAAGCCCCAGGCCGGAAGTGCGGATCGCCTTGTCGACGGCGCTGACCATGCCCTTGTCCCAGACCTGCACGGTGATGAGGCGGGATTCCGGCGCATTGACGGTGCCGACCTGATTAAGCGGCATCGTCTGGCCATAGGCTTCGACCATGATGGGGTCCAGCAATGAGGCAGAAGCCCGACCTGTACGAAGGCCGCCAAATTCATGTTTCAGGGCCGCCAGCGCACCGCGCATGCGCCGTTCGACGTCGTCGATGTCGATAGTTTGGGGGTCAGCCATAGTCTATTTATCCTTTAACTTTTCGGCAGATTGTCGGTCGCATTGTGTCAGACAGGAGATTACTGGCCGGTTTCCGCGCTGATGATAGTGCAGCGTCCCTCGCCTGTCAGAACATTGACGAAGCCGCCATCGTCATGAATGTTGAAAACGATGATCGGTATCCTGTTTTCCCGCGCCAGGGCAATCGCCGAAGTATCCATGACAGCCAGATCGCGGGTCAGCACATCCATATAGGTCAGACGGTCATAGCGGGTGGCGTCCTTGACCTTTTTGGGATCGGCGGAATAGACGCCATCAACCTGTGTGCCTTTCAGCAGCGCGTCGCAGCCCATTTCGGTGGCCCGGAGCGCGGCCGCGGTATCGGTCGTGAAAAAGGGATTGCCTGTGCCTGCCGCAAAGATGACCACACGGCCTTTTTCCATATGTCGCACGGCTCTGCGGCGAATATATGGCTCAGCGATGGTGGTCATGGGGATGGCGGACAAAACACGGGTCTGGACGCCCATGCGCTCCAACGAATTCTGCATGGCGAGCGCGTTCATGACGGTGGCGAGCATGCCCATGTAGTCGGCGCTGGCGCGTTCCATGCCCGACGCGGCGCCCGACAGGCCGCGGAAGATATTGCCGCCGCCAATGACGAGGCAGATCTCACAGCCGATATCCGTCGCCTGTTTGATTTCAGCAGCAATGCGATCAACCGTCTTCACGTCGATGCCATATTGCTGATCGCCCATAAGGGCCTCGCCGGAAACCTTGAGGAGCGCGCGCTTGTAGAGCGGTTTTCGAGACATGCGTGAGGCTTTCCGGTGTGGCAGGACACTATTGTGTAAAAGATGGCAGCTGAACGGGCAAGGCAACGAATCCCCCTACCCCTCCGATCACAATAACGCCCCCGGCGCGGAGAAGCGACGGGGGCGTTTTCATTCTTCGAGGAAATGACCCCTTTTCCGGGTCATTTTGACTTAGCCGCGGGCCGTGGCGGCCACTTCGGCGGCGAAGTCGGATTCTTCCTTCTCGATACCTTCACCCAGCAGAAAGCGAACGAAACCGGCAACCATGATCGGCGCGCCGACGGTGCTTTCGGCTTCCTTCACGGCCTTTTCGACCGTCTGGTCAGGGTTCACGACAAAGGCCTGCGACAGCAACACGACTTCTTCGTAGAACTTGCGGATACGGCCTTCGACCATCTTTTCGATGATGTTGTCGGGGCGACCGGATTCCTTGGCTTCGGCGATCAGCACGTTGCGCTCGCGCTCGACCGTTTCCGGATCGACCTCTTCACGGCGCGTAGCGAGCGGGCTCGTCGCGGCGATGTGCATGGCGATCTGCTTGCCAAGCTCGGCGAGCTTGCCCTTGTCGCCGGTCGATTCCAGACCGACGAGCACGCCGATCTTGCCGAGGCCTGGGGCCACCTGATTATGCGTGTAGGCGGCGACAACGCCATCGGTGACGCTGATGAAACCGGCGCGACGCACGGTCATGTTTTCGCCGATCGTGCCAACCTGCTCCGTCACGTAATCCTTGATGGAGAGAGCGGAGCCGGGGAACCTGGCGTCCAGCAGCTTGTCGATGTCGCCTTCGGCGGTGAGCGCCGTCTTGGCGATTTCGTTCACCATCGACTGGAAGCTCTCGTTACGAGCCACGAAGTCGGTTTCGGAATTGACTTCGACGAGCGCGCCATGCGTGCCGTCGGAGATGACGCCGACGAGACCTTCAGCGGCGACGCGGCCCGATTTCTTGGCGGCTTTGGCAAGACCCTTGGTGCGCAGCCAATCGACGGCCGCTTCCATGTCGCCACCTGTTTCGGTGAGCGCCGTCTTGCAATCCATCATCCCCACGCCGGTTGTCTCGCGGAGTTGTTTCACCATGCCTGCGGTGATCTCAGCCATTGGAATATCCTTCAATTTCGTGTCTGCGTGGAGCCATCCCACGCGGTAATTTTGTTATGCGAGGGGCCCGGCGCGCTTTCTCAGTGCACCGGGCCCTAACTTTATCGCGCAGCTTCGTGACAGGAGGCTTACGCCTCGGCAGGCACCGCTACTTCGGGCTCGGCTTCAGCGCCGACATCAACGCCGGAAGCAATATGGCTCTGCGAGATGCCGTCGATGACGGCGCGCGAGACCAGATCGCAATAGAGCGTAATGGCGCGAGCCGCGTCGTCATTGCCGGGAATCGGATAGGCAATGCCGTCGGGATTCGAGTTCGAGTCCAGAATGGCGACAACCGGGATACCGAGCTTGCGAGCTTCTTCGATCGCAATGGTTTCCTTGTTGGTGTCGATCACGAACATGATGTCGGGAATGCCGCCCATATCCTTGATACCGCCGATGGCGCGTTCAAGCTTGTCGCGCTCGCGGGTCAGGTTCAGCATTTCCTTCTTGGTCAGACCACGCGCTTCGCCGGCCAGCATCTCGTCGAGCTGACGGAGACGGCGGATCGAATTGGAAATGGTCTTCCAGTTGGTCAGCGTGCCGCCGAGCCAACGATGGTTGATGTAGTACTGGGCGCATTGGCGAGCGGCAGCGGCGACCGGCTCGGAAGCCTGACGCTTGGTGCCGACGAAGAGCACACGACCGCCACCGGCGACCGCATCACGCACGGCGAGCAGCGCCTGGTGAAGCAGCGGGACCGTCTGGGCGAGGTCGATGATGTGGATGTTATTGCGATCGCCAAAGAGGAAGGGGGCCATCTTCGGGTTCCAGCGATGTGTCTGGTGACCGAAGTGAACGCCTGCTTCCAGCAGACCACGCATAGAGAATTCGGGCAGCGCCATGGCACTGTAGCTCCTTTTTCCGGTTGAACCTCTGCGGGGGGAGAACGACCAGACAATCTGGCCGCACCGGACCGACACTTCCTATGTTGCCTGACTTAAGGCGTGGAAGGGCCGAACCCCGCATGTGGAATGCTGCGGGGTATAAGGGGAACGGGAGGGAAATGCAAGGGGCCGGGCCCTCGGAAGGCCCGGCCACTAGCCCGCACACACAGATTTTGGCGAAAAATCGGGCCCACTGGCCTTTTTGTCGAGAAATTCGAACGAATTTGCAGAAATTTGCCTTTATGTGACCGCCAGTCGAAATGAATCGACCTACCATCAGATCAGTTCTGTGGGAGGGGTGCTTTGATGAAAAAGACATTCTTTGCGGTGTTGGCTGGCGTCATGATTGTGACGCCTGCCTTGGCGGCAGGCAAAAGCGGCGTCGCCAGTGTCGTCCATAATGCTGTTGGCCTTGCCAATTCGATTGTCGGCGGCGGGGGTACGGCGGTAGGCGGCGGTTCCACGAGCCTTGGCGGCGGCGCAAGCGTATCGGGCGGGCCGATCAATATTTCGACCGGGCTTGGAATTGGTATCCCGCCTGCCCCAGGCGCCCTGAACAGCTCTTCGACAAACGGGTTTTATCTCGGGGCGCAATCGGATGGGAACGGCTTCGTGTCGCTGCAGATTACGAAGACGCTTTTCAGGTTTTGATACCGGACTGTATCTGAATATCGATCAGAACAGCGGATAGCCATAGCGCTCCAGCCAGGGACCGAATTCATCGACGATCTGAGCGTTCAAATCTGATGGCAACGCGGTTCGCCATTCATCCTCGGTTGTGCCCGTCGCATGTTCGCCATGCAGTAATGTCAGTTTGTCCGGGCCATCGCCACCACCTGGCGAAGGGCTCAACCGATCAGCAATCTGCTGACAATCAGCTTCAACGCCAACCAAATCCGCAAGGGTGCAAACGGTGCCCCGCAGGTCCCGCATCGCCATATCATAGCGCAGAAGTAGATCCGCATGCTTCTCGGCAAAGGCGAAATCTGCCATCCACATGCGGACAAGGCGCATGGATGGCGTCGATCCGAACTTGCGCGACAGGCTAACCAGCGCGACGCGGGGGTCGCGATAGGAATAGACAGTCTTCGAGGCGCGCCACGAGTCGATAAGATTCATGCCGTGAGTCTTGATGAGGTATGTATTGGCGGGAGGCATATTTCGCGCGTCACGCACCCAACCTGACTGCAGATCGCAGTCGGGGTCGGTCAGGAGCAATAGACGCAAGGCGTTGAAGATTGCCGTAGAACCCGAACGGGGCATGCTATCGGCATAGATAACCCGCGCTCCGCGTGCCCTGAGAAAAAATTGAAGCTGTCTTTTGTTGACTCTGAGCACACCCAAACTTTCGTTCATCACCAAACTGTAATGACGATAATTGGAAAACCTCAGGGGTCAACCCTAGATGTCCTGCACCTCGATAACGCCGGGGACGGATTTGATGGCCCCGCGGATCTGGGGGGTGACCTTGTAGCCGCCGTCGAGCTTGATTTCGACTTCGCGACCGCCCTCGCGCAGCAGGATGAGCGAGACGAGGCCCTTGCCCTTTTCCTTGAGCCGCGACTGGAGCGCAGGAAGCGGCTTGGGGTCTTCGATGAATATCTTCATGCCCGCCTCTGTGTTGGCGACGACGTTGTCGACCGAGCGCACAGACTTGGCAAGAAGCTTGGCCTCGTCGCCATTCATTTCAACTTCGACACCCAGGACGACGGCCTTGCCGGGCTCCAGCAATTCGCGCGAGGCATTGAGTACATCGGAGAAAACCACAACCTCGAACTGACCTGTCGGGTCGGAGAGACTGACGAAGGCAAAGGGATTGCCCTTCTTCGACTTGCGCTCCTGCTTTGCTGTAATCGTGCCCGCCACGAGTTCCGCCCTATTACCGCGTTTCAGCAATTCGGCATAGGTGACGACATTGGCGCGGCGGAGCGAGGTCTGGAAGTCATCCAGCGGGTGACCGGAGAGATAGAAACCCACCGCGTTAAATTCTTCATTCAAACGCTCGATAGGCGTCCATGCTTCGGCATTCGGCAAGGCGGGATTGGCGACGCTGGCCCCGCTGTCGCCGCCGAAGAGATTGTCCTGTTTGCTTTCACGTTCCTGCGCCGACGCATTGGCCGTACCGAGGATGAGATCGACGGAGGCCAGCACCTGCGCGCGGTGCGGATTGAGGCAATCGAAAGCGCCTGCCTTGGCAAGATTTTCGAAGGCGCGCTTGTTAATGGTGCGCGGATTGATACGGCGCGCGAAATCGAAGAGATCGCGGAACGGCCCGCCCTCGCGGCGCACCTCGACGAGATGCTCCATCGCCTGCATGCCGACGTTCTTGATTGCGGCGAGAGCATAAATGACTTCGCCGTCGACCACGGTGAAGACGGCTTCGCTCTCATTGATGCTGGGCGGGCGGACCTTGATGCCCAAGCGCTGCGCATCCTGCTTGAAGACATTAAGCTTGTCTGTATTGCCGAGATCGAGGCTCATCGATGCGGCGAAGAATTCGACCGGGTGATTGGCCTTGAGCCAAGCGGTCTGGTAGGCGACGAGCGCATAGGCGGCGGCGTGGGATTTGTTGAAACCGTAGCCCGCGAACTTGTCCACCAGTTCGAAGATTTGCGCGGCCTGTTTCTTGTCCACTTCCTTGGCGAGCGCACCGGTGACGAAGCGTTCTTTCTGCGCGTCCATCTCGGCCTTGATCTTCTTGCCCATGGCGCGGCGCAGAAGATCGGCTTCGCCGAGCGAGTAGCTCGCCAGGATCTGGGCGATCTGCATCACCTGTTCCTGATAGATGATGACGCCGTAGGTTTCAGTCAGCACCGGCTCAAGCAGTGGATGAAGATAGTCCGGCTTTTCACGTCCGTGCTTGCGTTCGATATAGGACGGGATGTTATCCATCGGGCCGGGACGGTAAAGCGCGACAAGAGCGATGATGTCTTCAAAGCGGTCGGCCTCGAGCTTGCGCAGCACGTCGCGCATGCCCGAACTTTCAAGCTGGAACACGCCGACGGTCTCAGCGCGCGCCAACATGGCAAAAGTCTTTTCATCCTGAAACGGCAACGCCAGCAAATCGACTTCGACGCCGCGTTTGGCGATCATCTTGACCGCTTCGTTAAGCACGGTGAGCGTCTTGAGCCCCAAAAAGTCGAACTTCACGAGGCCCGCAGGCTCGACCCATTTCATGTTGAACTGTGTGACAGGCATGGTGGAGCGAGGATCGCGATAAAGCGGCACCAGCTCATCGAGCGCGCGATCGCCGATCACGACACCGGCGGCATGGGTCGAAGCATGGCGATAGAGCCCCTCGAGACGCTGGCCGATTTCGAGCAGCTTGGCGACGGCTTCTTCCTCGTCGCGAGCCTCCTGCAAGCGCGGTTCGCCCTTGATCGCTTCGGCAAGGGTGACCGGGGCGGCAGGATTGTTGGGCACAAGCTTGCAAAGGCGGTCCACCTGACCATAAGGCAATTGCAACACGCGACCGACATCGCGCAACACGGCGCGGGCCTGCAGCTTTCCGAAGGTGATGATCTGGGCGACACGGTCTTCGCCATAGCGCTTCTGCACATAGGTGATGACCTCGTCGCGGCGGTCCTGACAGAAGTCGATATCAAAGTCAGGCATGGAGACGCGTTCAGGGTTCAGGAAGCGTTCGAACAGCAGGCCGAAGCGCAGCGGATCGAGATCGGTGATGGTGAGCGCCCAGGCGACAACCGAGCCTGCGCCCGAACCACGACCGGGGCCCACGGGAATGTCATGCGCCTTGGCCCATTTGATGAAGTCGGCAACGATGAGGAAGTAGCCGGGGAAATCCATCTTGATGATGACATCAAGCTCGAAGCGCAGGCGCACGCGATACTCTTCCTCGCTCGCCACCGTCTCGATGCCCTTGAGACGCTCAGTGAGACCGTCTTCCGCTTGCTGGCGAAGCTCGTCGGCCTCACTCATCTCCATGCTGAACTTGGGCAGGATGGGCTTGCGCGTGCGGGGGCGATAGGCGCAGCGGCGCGCGATCTCGATGGTGTTCTCGATGGCTTCCGGCAGATCGTCGAAAAGCGCGACCATCTCGGCTTGCGTCTTGAAGCGATGGTCGGGCGTCAGGCGACGACGATCGCTCTGGGAGACATAGGTTCCTTCGGCGATGCAGATCATCGCATCATGGGCTTCGAAATCATCTTCCGAGACGAAATAGGCCTCGTTGGTGGCGACGAGCGGCAGGCCCATCTCATAGGCCATATCGATCAACGGGGCCTCGGTCTGACGTTCGACATCGAGGCCGTGCCGCTGCAATTCGACATAGAGACGGTCGCCGAAACTATTGGCCAATTGCCCGAGAAGCTTCTCGGCAGCCGGTTGCTGGCCGCTGGCGAGCAGGCGATTGACGACGCCTGCGGGGCCGCCCGTAAGGCAGATGAGACCTTCGGCATGTTTGAGCACATCGTCGAGCGGCACGTGCGGAAAGTCGCCCGGCTCCGGCCCGAGGAAGGCGAGGCTCGTGAGCTTCATCAGGTTTTCGTAGCCTTGCTCATCCTTGGCGAGAAGAGCGAGCGTGCCTGAGAGATCGCGCCGCGCGCTGCGGCCCGGCTCGGCGGTCTCCTCAAGCATGACGGGAAGCGTGATGCCGGTGATGGGCTGGAGGCCCGCGCCGGAAAGCACCTCGGAGGCCTCAAGCGCGCCGAAGAGATTGCTCGTGTCGGTGATGGCGACGGCAGGCATGCCATCGGCCTTGCAGAGCTTGGGCAGATCCTTGATACGGATTGCCCCTTCCAGCAGCGAATAGGCCGAATGGAGACGCAAATGAATGAAGCAGGGCAATGAGTCGGGCATATGTGACATTGTCTGACCCCTGCCCTCCAATGTCACCCGTCGCGAAGGTACGACAGGCTCACATGGCCCTCAAAGCTGTGGAAAAGCCTAACGCGCAACTTCAGACCTGAGCGGCAACATGGGCGATCTGAACCCAGGTGGCGGCGACCCAGAGGAAAGCGCCGATGGAAGCAAGTGCGGCAATGTCCTTGAGCCAGAGGCCGGTTTCGGAATGGTTGGCGGCGTGAATGAGCTTGGTCATGAAAAGTCTCCAACGCAGGGTTTCATTGGTAGTTCACGAAATGTTCCTGCTGGGAATGTTCCTACTACGTTCTCATTCTGTCAAGCGTCAATTTAACGGCTGTTTCTTTTTGCCCGGCCCAGCACGGGCGCACAAAGGGCCATCAGGGCCTCGCCCGCCTTGCTGAGCCGGCGTTCACGATGGGCGAGCGCGAGGAAGGAACGGCGGGGCATATCGACAGGAAGGCGGTGGAGCGTGCCTGCGGCCAGGCCGGGGGCTGCAACAAGTTCGGACATGCCGCCAATGCCTGCGCCTGCCTCAATGGCGGCGCGGACGGCCTCGTTGGAGGGCAGTTCCAGCGCGAAGTCGCGGTCATGAATGGAGAGCTTGAGTCCGATCAGGGCGGCTTCCATCTCGGAGCGAGTCCCTGACCCCGGCTCACGCACGACCCAGGGATAATCGCCGAGATCGGCGACTGGCAGACGGCGGCGTCTGGCGAGCGGGTGACCTGCCCCGACGACGAGGACAAGGCGATCACCACCAACCTCGCGGGCTGAAAGGGCCGCATTGCGCACTGCACCTTCGACAAAACCGAGATCGGCGACACCATTGAGAACAGCCTGCGCTACCGTCTCGGTATTGCCCGCGGCGAGGCGGACCTCGATTTTGGGGTAGGCCTTGCGGAATTCAACCAGGCGGGCGGGAAGCCAATAGGAGGCGATGGTCTGGCTGGCATGGACCGTGAGAGTACCGCGGCCAAGGGTTCCCAATTCACTCAAGACCAATTCGGCGGCGGCAGCGCGAGCGAGGACGGCGCGGGCCTCGACGAGGAAGGCGCGACCGGCGGCGGTCAGTTCGATGTGGCGGCCGACGCGATCAAACAGGCGGGCATCGTGTCGGGATTCAAGCGCGGCGACCGCGGAGCTGACAGCCGATTGCGTGAGGCCAAGAGCGGTGGCGGCTTTGGTGACATGTTCGCGTTCGGCGACGGCGATGAAGATGCGGAGCTGTTCGAGGGTCAAACGCGGGCCTTGTCTGGAGCTGGGGA
Source organism: Parvibaculum sp. (assembly GCA_049303435.1). Taxonomy (GTDB): domain Bacteria; phylum Pseudomonadota; class Alphaproteobacteria; order Parvibaculales; family Parvibaculaceae; genus Parvibaculum. Next base: position 16,101 of record JBAQNC010000195.1, read on the forward strand.
CAATCGATGCCCCCAAGACTAGATGGCAAGCGAGGCCATCGCCAGACCAAAGCAGGTGATAAAGACCCAGGCGGAAGCGCCGAGCGCCAGCGGGCGAAGGCCCTTGGCCTTGAGCTTGGCGATATCCGTTTCCAGCCCCATGGCGGCCAGCGCCATCGCGAGCATGAAGGTGGTGACGCCCGCGGCTGTGCTGTGCATCGTGGTCATGGGCGGCAGGAAGCTGTTGAGCACCACCATCCCGAGGAAGCCGAAGGCGAACCAAGGCACGGTGATCTTGCTGCGCTTGTCGCCCTCGCCCTTCGTCTCGCTGCCGCGCGCCCAGACATAGGCGACGATCAACACGACCGGAGCGAGCATCAGCACACGGGTGAGCTTGACGATGGTGCCGAAGTGACCGGCGGCGGCGCCGTCCTGAAAGGCAGCGGCGACAACCTGTGCAACTTCATGAATGGAGGAACCCGTCCACAATCCATAGGCCTGCGGGCCCAGATGGATAAAACCGTTGAGGAAGGGGAACAGCACCATGGAGAGCGAGCCAAAGACAGTGACCGTGGCAATGGCATAGGCGACATCTTCGTCACCGCCATCGACGACGGCGTTGGTCGCGACGACGGCGGAAGCACCGCAGATGGAAGTGCCCGCAGCAATGAGCGTCGTAAGCTGGCGCTCGACGCCGAGGCGACGACCGGCCCAGAGCGTGAAAAGGAATGTGGCGGCGAGCGTGATGACGGTGCCGATAACGCCTGCGACGCCGACGCTGCCGATCTGGAGAAGAGTCAATTGAAGACCGAGCAGCACGATGGCGGCGCGCAGCACGCGGCGAAGCGAAAAGGCAATGCCGGGCTTGGCGAAGGCAGGCGCCCCGATGATGTTGTGGAGGCCCATGCCGAGAAGGATCGACAGGATGAGCGGGCTCAAACCGCCAAAGCCCGGCACGCGATGGAGATATGTCGCAGCAATGGCAATGAGGACAGTAAGGGAGACACCGGGGAAGTGATGCACGAGCCAACCGACTGGGCCCTCAGCGGGCCCTGCAGGTTTTGCAGGGATTGCTTCTACAGCTTCGTCGATGGACATGTCGGCCTCCAGGAATTGAGTTCCGACAATAGGATGGCCGCAACCAACCGTTCTGGTCCAATGGGTAATTCTTGTCGAATCGTTCGATTTTATCGAACGATCGCGCTCAAAGATTCTGATAGGTCCGTGTCAGATCCTTGCCATCGATCAGACGGCCTTCATGGAGCAGGACAATGCGGTCCATCTGGCCTGCGAGATCGAGGTTATGCGTGGCGACAAGCGCGGCGACACCTTCGTTGCGGCAGATCGAGAGCAGTTCATTGAAGACATGGCGCGAGGTCTTGGGATCGAGATTGCCGGTCGGTTCGTCGGCGAGAAGAAGTCGCGGACGATTGGCCAGAGCGCGGGCGATGGCGACACGTTGCTGCTCACCACCGGAAAGTTCAGCCGGGCGATGCGACGCGCGAGGCGCCAGCCCCATGCGATCGAGCAGATAAAGCGCAAATTCCTCAGCAATCTTACGCTTCTCACCGGCGATCATCTGCGGCAGCACCACATTTTCGAGGGCGGAGAATTCGGGAAGCAGATTGTGGAACTGATAGACGAAGCCAAGTTCGGCGCGGCGGGCGGCGGTCTTCTGTTTGTCGGGCAGCGGCACGCAATCGCGACCGGAAATAAAGACTTCGCCTGTGTCGGGCGCTTCGAGCAATCCGGCAATGTGGAGAAGCGAGGACTTGCCCGAACCGGAAGGACCGACAAGGCCGACCATTTCGCCCGAATGAATATCGAGTGAGGCGTTGGCGAAGATGTGCAGCTCTTCATCACCCTGGTGGAAGGTGCGGGTGATATTGCGAAGGGAGAGGATTGTTTCACCATTTTGCATGTTCGCGCCCCTCACTCGTACCGCAAGGCTTCGACAGGATCGAGCGAAGCGGCGCGCCAGGCGGGATAGAGCGTGGCGGCAAAGGAGAGGAACAGCGCCATGCCGACGACGGAGACGACTTCGGAAACGTCGATCTCCGCGGGCATGTGACTCAGGAAATATATCTCCGGATTGAAAAGCTCCGTGCCGGTGAGCGCAGAAAGGAACTGGCGCAGGCTTTCGATATTGAGACAAAAGGCCGTGCCGAGCGTGAAACCCGCCAATGTGCCGACGACGCCGATGGCGGCGCCGGAGATGAAGAAGACACGCATGACCGAGCCGCGCGTCGCGCCCATAGTGCGCAAGACTGCAATGTCCCTGCCCTTGTCCTTCACCAGCATGATAAGGCCGGAGACGATGTTGAGCGCAGCGACGATGAGGATCAACGTCAGGATAAGGAACATGACGTTACGCTCGACCTGAAGCGCGCTGAAGAAGGTGTGGTTACTTTGCTGCCAGGTGATGATGTCCGTGCCGGGACCTGAGATGGCGGCGACCTTCGGCGCAAGCTGGTCCACTTCATCAGGCTTTTGAACCATGATCTCAAGCGCCGTGACGCCGTCGCCCGTGCGAAAATAATTTTGCGCCTCATGCAGCGGCATGAAGATGATGCTGCTGTCATATTCCGACATGCCGATCTTGAAAATCGCGGCAATGGTATAGGCCTTGACGCGGGGCGCTGTGCCGAAAGGCGTTATGGCGCCGCGCGGCGAAAGGAGCGTGATGCTGTCGCCAACGGTCAGCCCGAGATTTTGGGCGAGACGGTCCCCGATGGCGACGCTGTCATCCTTGTCGAAATTGTCGAGCGAGCCGAGCACGATATGATCGGAGACAACCGAGAGACGCCTCAGATTGTTGCCTGAAATACCACGCACCAGCCCCCCTTGGGCATTGGAGCGGCTAGAGGCCATGATCTGACCTTCAACAATGGGCGTGGCGCTGATGACACCTGGAATTTGAGAAATCGCGTCCGCCTTGGCGTCGAAATCGTTGACGTAGCTCGTGACGCCACGCACGAAGAGATGACCGTTGAGGCCGAGGATGCGGTCGAGAAGCTCCGTGCGAAAGCCGTTCATTACCGACATGACAATGATGAGCGTGGCGACGCCCAGCATGATGCCGAGAAAGGAAAATCCTGCAATGACCGAGATGAAGCCCTCGCGGCGACGGGCGCGGAGATAGCGGAAAGCCAGCATCCATTCGAAGACGCCAAAGGCGCGGGAGTGCCCTCGCCCTCCGCTTTTTGGCGGTTTGGGCATTCCAGTTTCAATGGCCGCAGCGTCCGTCATATTCTTTCCTTGCCTCGCCCCCGGTTCGCTTCGGCTTCAGGCCGTCAGCTTGTTGAGGGCTGCTTCGGGCGAGAGTTCGACACGTTCGCCGCTGGCGCGATTTTTAAGCTCAACAACGCCATTTTTAAGGCCGCGCGGACCGACAATCAGCTGCCAGGGCAGGCCGATCAGATCCATGTTGGAAAACTTGGCGCCTGCGCGTTCATCCGTGTCGTCGTAAAGCACCGTGACACCGGCAGATTGAAATTTTGTGTAGAGATCGAGGCAAGCAGCATCCGTATCAGCATCACCCGTCTTGAGGTTGATGAGACCCACCTTGAAGGGCGCGACGGCTTCGGGCCAGATGATGCCGTTTTCGTCGTGGCTCGCCTCGATGATGCCGCCGACGAGGCGCGAGACGCCGACGCCATAGGAACCGCCGTGAATGGCGGTATCCACGCCATCGGGTCCCGTAACCAGCGCCTTCATGGCATCGGAATATTTGGCGCCGAAATAGAAAACCTGACCGACTTCGATACCACGCGTGTTGACGCGCTTCTCCGCGGGAACTTCCGCCTCGAAACGCGCGGCGTCATGCACATCTTCAGTCGCGGCATAGAGATCGGTCCATTTGGCGATGAGACCGCTCAGGTCGCTGTCGTAATCGACATCGGCGGGCGGCGGCGGCAGATCGAGCACGTCCTTGTCGATGAAGACGCCGGACTCGCCCGTCTCAGCGAGGATGATGAACTCATGGCTGAGGTCTCCACCGATGGGCCCTGTCTCGGCGCGCATGGGAATGGCGGTAAGGCCCATGCGGGCGAACATGCGCAGGTAGGCAACAAACATGCGGTTATAGGATTTGCGCGCAGCCTCCTCATCAATGTCGAAGGAGTAGGCATCCTTCATCAGGAACTCGCGGCCACGCATGACGCCGAAGCGCGGGCGCTGCTCGTCGCGGAACTTCCATTGCGTGTGATAGAGGTTGAGCGGCAGCGCCTTGTAGGACTTCACGTATGAGCGGAAAATCTCCGTGATCATTTCCTCATTGGTCGGGCCGTAAAGCAGCTCGCGATCATGGCGATCCTTGATGCGGAGCATTTCAGGACCATAGGCGTCATAGCGACCGCTCTCGCGCCAAAGATCGGCGAGCTGGAGCGTTGGCATCAAGAGCTCGAGCGCCCCTGCCCGGTTCATTTCCTCGCGCACGATCTGTTCGATATTCTGCAGGACCTGAAAGCCCAGCGGCAGCCAGGCATAGATGCCAGCGGCTTCCTGCCGGATCATGCCGGCGCGCAGCATCAGGCGATGCGAGACGATCTGGGCCTCGGCTGGGTTTTCTTTCAGGGTCGGCAGGAAATATTTGGAGAGACGCATTATGGACCTTGGGCGACTCACGGCCCTTCTTGGGGCCGGATCATTGCGGGGGTCCAAGTTTTAGGGCGTCCGGAGCCTTATGGCAACGAGGGGAAGACTGAGAACAACTCAGTTTTGGGCCGCGCGGCGCGACATCTGGTCCTCCAGCCATGACTTCACATCGACATCGGGGGAAACCGCCACGCCGCGACCGGAATGAGAGCCATAGGGGCCTCGTTCCAGCTGCTCCACCGTATAGTCCATCTCGACGTCATAGGTGCGATCGATCTGGTTGCGAAGGGGCTGCTCGGCCGCATACCAGCGGGTCTTGACCGGACCATCGTTGCAAGAGGCAAGCTCGGCGGGGTCCGTCGCGCCCCAGCGACGCTCGACACATTGATAGGGGTCGAAAGAAAGCTTGAAGAGACGCTTTGAGACATCGTCGATCGTGAGCGGAATCTCGCGCCCGTCGCTTGTCGTGTAGTTCGTGACGCAGGCGGCGCTCTCTTCCTCATAAGCGTCGAGAAGATCGGCGACGAGATTGTCGCCCTTATATGAGAGCTTCGGGCTATTGGTCGCCTTGAGCATGACGAACTGGTGGATCGCGTCGCGCATCTCCCTGAAGGCGGTCTTGAGACGCGCGTCGCGCGAGGGCGTGGAATAGAGTTCCCAGACGCCATCCGTGCCGTAGATATTGCGCGGCAGGCGCTCAGGCGGCGTCATCACATGGGTACGACCCTCTTTGCGCGAAATCTCGACGGCCTGATTACGCGTGCGAATGTCGCTACAAAGCGAACGCATCATGGCGCGCGTTTCGAGAACAGGCTGATAGGCGAGATCGCCAATCGAAAGTCTGGCGCGGACATAGGTGAAAAAATCCATCTGTTCGCCATCCTTGATGAATTTCGCAAGGCCCCAGAGCGTCGGATTGACGGGCGGGTTGCCGGTATATTGCTCAAGGGAAAATTCCGGGATGTCGGCATTGGGCGTGCCCACAAGACGACCGCCAACCAGTACGCCATTGGCGAGACGCTTGTAACCAACGAGCCTGATGGGGCGCCAGTTCTGATAGATCGATCCAAGTTCGGGACCGGTGCGCAGGAACTCACGACCGACAAAGGAGCGGCTCAATGTGTGGTCGGGGTGCGATGAAAAAATAAGAATGCGGCCATTGGGCTCAACGCGCCAGACTATGGCGACATGACCGTTCACGTCATAGGCGATGGAACCGGGGCGGATCGCATCGCGACTGATGGCAGGCGAATATGTGTCGGAAAAATAGGTCGCGCTCTCCGTCATCGAATTGCGCCGATACATGGCGGTGGAAACCGTATTGACGATCTCGAAAAGGCGCGTCACGGCACTGATGCCTGAAGCTGTCGCGGGGATCATGCTGCGCCCGACGATCCTGTTGCCGTTGGAAGAATAGCGAATGTCGCCTCGTGGCCCGTCCCCCGACTGCATGGCGCTTTGCCAGCCAAAGGGGAGACCGTTTTTCCAGGCGTAATAGGCGCGCAGAAAATACGGCACATCCGCGCAGTCCATCAGGAACTTTACTCGTGGATCGGTATGGCGATAAGGATTGGCCGCACTCTTCAGGCATTCGTCTATCGACCAGCAATCCGCCGTGCCGAGGCCAGTGACGAAATTCTCGTAGCCCTTCTCGTCCGATGCGCTCCAGTGATCCTTGGTGATGCGCCAGGGAAAGGTGCCTGCCGAAGCGGTTGTGGCTATGCTGGTGAGAAGCATCGCCAAGCACAGCGAAACGACCAGCAGGACCGGCGACCGGACCGAATTCATCAACTGCATCAAAACCCCCAGGAAACACATCGCGAAGCGTCGATGGGTGGCGCGCTTTTGTCAAGAATCGTACAGGCGGTGTGGTTAATGACGCGGCTTTGATGCTCGCAAAGCGCAAGCTTCCGCCAAGGCGCGATTGCCGCCCGTGCCGATGTCGCGCCCATCAATCGTCACGCGGCCAGTCTGGCTGTCGATTGTGACATCCGCCACATCAAGCGTGGTGAGATTGCTGTATGGCCCCGAACCTGACAGCGGGTCGATCTTGATCTGGAAATTGTAGTACGACCGCGGCTGAAGCTGATTGTCGGCATCGAGATCGGCGGGCGCGACCGCGCTGCCATCGACTGCGACGCCAGGCTTGTAGTCGGCATCACCACTGGAAATATAGGGAGCGAGCTGCGCGCATGCCTCCGGGCTGATGTCGATGACGCGAAAGGGCTCGCCCTGCCCGGCAAGCTCGTCTGCCTGCACCGGCAAGGAGCAAAACAGGGAGAAAACCAGTGCCCATCCTGAGCAGGTTACTCTTATGATGCGTTTCAGGTTCATGGATCAATATTGCGCCCGCTGCGATTAAATTATTGTTTCACAGGGTCGCAGCATTAGCCAGAACCTCGGCAACACAGAAGAATTGAATGCAGGGGCATATGAGCGAGAAAGAGGCAACGGGTGCAACAGGTTCGAGAAGCATTCTCGATCGTTATTTCGGTTACGGCATAGCGGGATCAAGCTTCAGGACCGAAGTTCTGGCGGGCGTCACGACCTATCTCACCATGGTCTATATCATCTTCGTCAATCCGGCGATGCTGGCGACCACAGGCATGGATTTCGGGGCAGTGTTTGTCGCGACCTGTCTCGCGGCAGCGCTCAGTACGGCCATCATGGGGATCTATGCCAACTACCCGATCGCGCTTGCGCCCGGCATGGGCCTTAACGCCTATTTCGCTTTCGTTGTCGTTCCGCAATTTGGCGGCGACTGGCGGACGGCATTGGGTTGCGTGTTCTTCTCAGGCCTGTTGTTTCTCGGCCTCTCATTGTCACCGCTGCGCGAATGGCTAATCAATTCGATACCGCGCGCGATGAAAAGTGCGATTGCGGCGGGGATCGGGTTTTTCCTCGCGATGATCGGATTGCAGAATGCAGGGATCGTGGTTGCCGACAAGGCGACGCTGGTAACGCTCGGCACCTTCACCATACCGGCGCTTCTCGCCGCCGGCGGTTTCATCGTGCTGGCAGGGCTGGCAGCGCGCAAGGTGCCCGGCGCAATCATTATTACCGTGATCGGCGTGACGGCGCTCGCCGTCATCATGGGCCTACAGCCCGTCGAGGGCATTGCCGCCATGCCACCGTCACTCGCGCCGACCTTCATGCAGATGAATCTGGGTGGCGCAATCGAGGCGGGCTTCGTGACGATCGTGCTGGTGTTTTTGCTGATCGACCTTCTCGACACGACGGGGACGTTGGTGAGCGTTGCGGCGCGGGCCGGGATGCAGGATGAAAAAGGACACCTGCCGCGACTGCGCAGGGCGCTGACGGCGGACTCCATCGCCAGCATGATCGGCGCGATGCTCGGAACCTCCACCACGACGAGCTACATCGAAAGTACGGCGGGCGTCGACGCTGGCGGTCGGACGGGACTGACCGCCGTGGTCGTCGCCCTGCTCTTTCTAGCCAGTCTTTTCCTTGCGCCATTGGCCCATGCCGTGCCGATTTATGCGACGGCTCCCGCGCTGGTCTTCATCGCCTGCCTGATGGCGCGAGGGCTGGCGGAAATCGACTGGGACGACCTCACGGATGCCGTTCCTGCGGTGATTACCGCCCTCGCCATTCCGCTGACCTATTCCATCGCGAGCGGGATCGGTCTCGGCTTTCTCAGCTATGTGGGATGCAAGGTTCTGGCGGGCCGTCCGAAGGAGGCAGGCGGCGCCGTTCTGGTGATCGCCACAGCCTTTGCGCTCAAGCTGGCCTTCGTCTGAACGGATGGGAACGATTTCAAATTATGCGCCACCTTTTGCGGCGAAAAATTGCGCCAAAATCATCTTCCGGTGGATAAAATTGCGTGACAGCGTGTCGCAGGCTGGATATAGTCCACCGCATAAAAGGGGATAGCGCGAAAATAAAAATGCGCGGCCCAAGTTTAGGGAGGGAACGCTGACTTCGAAGCAAAAGCTTTGAAGGCGCGACAATCGAGGGAACACTTTGGAAGCAAGGCCAGGAAACTGGACCTTGCTTTTTTTTGTGCCGAATTCCAGACGACCAGGCTGCGTAGCCGACTTCTTTAAAACCAAGTCACGCAATAGGTTATTTTGCCGGAGCGCTCTGTTCGTCGTTGAGATAGGTTGCGTTGCCCGCCGCATCCTCGCCAGGCCATTGCTGGAACTTCGGCATGAACGGTATCTGGTCGAAACCGATGGGCTTCTCAATGGTGATATAAGCCACGACCGACCAGAGAATGGCGGCGATCACCGTTGTCACCAGAGCCTTGCGCACCATAAGCGGACGCACCGGCGCGCCGGGATCATTGCCCTCGCCGTCAAATTCACCGTTTGCTTCGTGCTGTGATTTCACGCCCCAAGGCAGGACGGCAAAAAGCGTAATCCACCACAAGACCAGATAGATGGCGATGCCTGCTGTCAGGGTCATGTCGGTTCCTCCCGGATAGTGACTTTAGGACGCGCAGACTAGCGCATGCATCGCCGACTAGATACGGATGACAACAACGGAGACCTGCGCCTTCTTGCCCCATTCTCGCCGAATGGCGCCGCGCACCGTGCGGCGAACAAGTTCGCCAACCGCATCATCGTCCTTTCGACGCTTCGCAGGCAAGCGATCAAGCGCGTCATCAATGGCGTCAAGCGCGATATCTTCGAATGTCTCGCCATAATTGTCTTCGTCAGGCAAGCCATGAAGGCGCACCTGCGGCTCTCCCCTCACCTCGCCCGCCTCGTCGAGAACAAGGCTGACAAAGACCGCACCGGCAAAGGCGAGCTTTCGGCGTTCCTGCACCGCGCCCTCATCATGCGCGGTCAGCACATCGCCATCGAGATAAATGCGACCGTGCTCGACTTCCTCGATGACTTCAGCGGGACCGGGCGCGATGCGCGTCATCAGACCATTGCGGGTGGTGATGGTTTCGGGCACCTGCAACTCGCGGGCAAGCGCGGCGTGTTCGGCAAGATGGCGCGCCTCACCGTGAACTGGAATGGCCAGTTCGGGCTTGATCCACTGATACATGCTCACCAGATCGTCGCGGCAGGGGTGGCCGGAGACATGCACGAAATGATCGCGCTCGGTGATGATCCTCATGCCACGCTCAGACAGACGGTTCTGCAGATCGAAGATCGAGGTTTCGTTGCCGGGAATGACGCGGGAAGAAAAGATGACCGTGTCGCCGCGCGACAGCGTGATATTGGCATGACTGTCTTCAACAATTCGCGACAGGGCCGCGCGTGGTTCGCCCTGACTGCCGGTGCAGATGAGTAGTACCTTCTCGGGCGGCAGATAACCGAAATCATGCTCGGTAAGGAACGGCGGCAGGCCGGCGAGATAGCCAGCTTCGCGCGCGGCGCTGACAAGGCGGAACATGGCGCGCCCCACCAGAATACAATGACGGTCGCAGGCTTCCGCCGCCTTGGCGATGCTTTGAACGCGGGCAACATTGGAGGCGAAGGCAGTGACGGCCACACGGCCTGTGCACGGCCTGATCACTTCGATCAAACTCCTGGCGACATCGGCTTCCGAGCCTGCCGTGCCGGGCGAAAAGACATTGGTGCTGTCGCAGACGATTGCCCGAACGCCTTCCTCACCGATTTCGGTGAGGCGCGTAATATCCATCTTGTCGCCAAGCATTGGCTCCGGATCGATCTTCCAGTCGCCCGTATGCATGATGGTGCCAAGGGGGGTGCGAATGGCAATGGCGTTGGGCTCAGGGATCGAATGGGTCAGCGTCACGTATTCGATGTCGAAAGGGCCGAGTGTGAAACGTGCGCCGAGTTCGACGATGTTGAGCGGTACGTCATTCTCGATGCCTTTTTCCATGAGCTTGGCACGCACCAGCGTCGCGGTGAAAGGCGTGGCATAGACCGGGCAGCGCAAACGCGGCCAGAGGTGAGCTACCGCACCGATGTGATCTTCGTGCGCGTGCGTGAGGATGAGACCCAGCAGATCGTCGGCACGTTCCTCGATAAAGGCGGTATCGGCCATGATGAGATCGATGCCGGGGATCGAGTCATTACCGAAAGTGACGCCAAGGTCGACCATCAGCCATTTGCGCGAGCGCGCTGGCCCGAACCCATAAAGGTTCAGATTCATGCCAATTTCGCCGGAGCCGCCAAGCGGCAGGAATACAAGTTCGTCGGAGGTTGCGTGCGCCGCTGATTTTTTCATCTCAGCAGACTAGTGCTTCGCGTCGGGAAAGAACACATCTCCGGCAGAGACGAGACGCAGGCTGCCGTCATCGAGACGGACTTCAAGCGAGCCATCGATGGCGAGGCCTTCGAATGTGCCGCTGAAGGTCTCATCGGCCAGACGGACGGTGATGGGGCCACCGAGACCCGCCGCACGTTGGAGCCATGCCTCGCGAATGGCGGCAAAGCCTTGCACGTCACGCCATTGGGCAATGCGTTTGTCGAAGGCGGAGGCAAGAGCCGCCAGCGCATCATCGGGGGTGATGCCCGCTTCACCCAGAGCGGCAAGTGAAGTCGCGGGGTAATCAACATTGTCGGGAAATTGGGCAAGGTTGATGCCGATGCCGATCGCGAGCCAGGCAAGCTCGGCCCCTGCAACGCCGGAGGACTCCAGCAGGATACCTGCGCATTTGCGCCCGTCGTGAAGCAGATCGTTCGGCCATTTGAGCTTGAGGCCAGGCCGAAGAGTTGGTGTCAGCAGCGAGGCGACGGCATCGTGAACAGCCAGCGCGGCGACAAAGGAAAGTTCAGCGGCCTTGCGCGGGGTCGCCTGAGGACGCAGAAAAAGCGTGCCCATGAAATTGCCGGATGGCGAGACCCATGTACGGCCACGACGACCACGACCGGCTGTCTGTATCTCAGCGGTGATCCAGACCGGGCCGGGCTCGCCCGCCTCGCCGAGACGACGGGCTTCCTCATTGGTGCTGTCGATCTCGACAAAGGCTTTATGGGTTATTCCCGCTGGCAGCATTTACGGGAACAATGCTGAGGCTGCGAATTGCGCGCCCGCGAGCAAGGGAGCCGGATAGACGAAGAAGAACATCGTGAAGAGGCCGGAAAGGCCCAGCACGACTGTCAGTTCGCCCGGCATGCCAGTGTCGAAGACTTCAGCAGGCTCATCGAAATACATGATCTTGATGACGCGCAGATAGTAGAAAGCGCCGACGACACTCGCCAGAACGCCGATGACGGCCAGCGTGTAGAGGCCAGACTGAACGGCGGCCATGAAGACATAAAACTTGGCAAAAAACCCGGCAAGCGGCGGGATGCCCGCCAGCGAGAACATGAGCATGGCAAAGAGGAAGGCCACGACAGGTTGGCTGCGCGACATGCCTGCAAGATCGTCGATGGACTCGACCTGATGGCCGCCGCGACGCATGGCGAGAATGCAGCAGAAGACGCCTGCATTCATGATGACGTAGATCGTGAGATAGATCAGCACGCCGCGGATGCCTTCTGCTGAATTGGCGGCAACGCCGACCAGCGCAAAGCCCATGTGGCCGATGGAACTATAGGCCATCAGGCGCTTGATGTTTTTCTGGCCGATGGCGGCGAAGGAACCCAGCAGCATCGACGCAATGGAAACGAAGACGACGATCTGGTTCCACTCCGGCGAGATGCCAGGGAAGGCAGTGAAAAGAACGCGCATGGTCAGCGCGAGGGCGGCCACCTTGGGCGCGCCTGCGAGGAAGGCAGTGACCGGCGTCGGCGCGCCTTCATAGACGTCGGGCGTCCACATGTGGAAAGGCACGGCGGAAATCTTGAAGGCCAGTGCGGAAAGAATGAAGACCAGACCGAAAATCAGACCGATGGAGGGTTTGCCCGTGCCGATCTGCCGCGCGACGGTATCGAACTCAATCGAGCCGGTGAAGCCGTAGACGAAGGAGCAACCATAGAGCAGCAGCCCCGACGCCAGCGCGCCCAGCACGAAATATTTGAGGCCTGCTTCAGAGGACCTGGCGTTGTCACGATGGAAGGCGGCAATGACGTAGATTGCAAGACTCTGGAGTTCGAGCCCCATGTAGAGCGAGAGGAAACTCGCCGCCGACACCATCATCATCATGCCGAGCGCGGCAAGTGCAATGAGAACAGGGAACTCGAAACGATCCATGCCTTCACGGCGGATGAAGGTGACCGACATGATGACGGCAGCAGATGCCGCCAGCAGGATGAGCAATTTCACGAAACGAGTGAAGGGATCGACCGTGAACTGACCCGAGAAAGTTGTCGTGCTGAGATCGCCCTGCCCTGCGACGAGGAATGCCGTGATGACAAAGAGGATGAGCACACCATAAGAGATCGCGATTGTCGGGCTCTCCTTGCGGAAGACGCCAAGCATCAACAGCAGCATGGCGCCTGCGGCGAGGACCATTTCGGGAATGGCGGGCCCGAAGGCCGGAAGAAGGTTTGCGTGTTCCATAAGCTCTTCGTCTTCCTAGCTTCGACTTATTTGGCCACGATCAGGCGCGCTGCTTCAAGCGCCGCGTGACCTGCGCTCGATGCCTGGTGGGCTTCAAGCGCGGCTGAGTAATTGGAAATCAGATGATCGACCGACACCGCCATGATGTGGAAAATCGGCATGGGATAGATACCGAACAGAATGGTGGTGACGACCAGCGGCGCGAGGGTCAGGACTTCGCGACGGTTGAGATCGAGAATGTTTTTCAGCGTGTCCTTGTCGAGCACGCCGAAAATGATGCGGCGATAGAGATAGAGCGCGTAGCCCGCCGACAAGATGACGCCTGTGGCAGCGATGGCGGCGACCCATGTATTGACCTTGAAGGTACCGACGAGGATCAGGAATTCACCGACGAAACCTGACGTTCCCGGCAGGCCCACGTTGGCCATCGTGAAAATCATGAAGGCGACCGCATATAGCGGCATACGATTGACAAGACCACCATAAGCCGCGATGTCGCGCGTGTGGATGCGGTCGTAGATGACGCCGACGCAAAGGAAGAGCGCGCCAGAGACCCAGCCATGGCTGAGCATCTGAAAGATGCCACCTTCGACGCCCTGCGTATTGCCCGCGAAGATACCCATTGTGACAAAGCCCATATGTGCCACCGACGAATAGGCGATGAGCTTTTTCATGTCTTCCTGCACCAGTGCGACTAGTGAAGTGTAGACAATGGCGATCACGCTGAGGGTGAAGATCAGCGGCGCGAACTCGGCGGACGCCACGGGGAACATGGGAAGCGAGAAACGCAGGAAACCGTAGCCGCCCATCTTCAGCAGGATACCTGCAAGGATGACGGAGCCTGCGGTGGGCGCTTCCACATGCGCATCCGGCAACCATGTGTGGACCGGCCACATCGGCATCTTGACGGCAAACGAGGCGAAGAAAGCGAGCCACAGGTATGTCTGCATCTCAGCCGGGAAAGGATGGCTGAGCAGCGTCGGGATGTCGGTCGTGCCAGCCTGCCAATACATCGCCATGATGGCGATGAGCATGAGTACAGAGCCAAGCAACGTGTAGAGGAAGAACTTGAAGCTCGCATAGATGCGACGCGCGCCCCCCCAGACACCGATAATAAGAAACATCGGGATGAGGCCAGCTTCGAAGAAGAGATAGAAGAGAACAAGATCGAGCGAGCAGAAAACGCCGATCATCAGCGTTTCCAGAATGAGGAAGGCGATCATGTATTCGCGCACGCGCTTGGAGATCGACTCCCAGCTTGCCAGAATACAGGCGGGCATGAGGAAGGCCGTCAGCACCACGAACATGACGGAAATGCCGTCAACGCCCATGTGATAGCTGATCGAACCACCAAGCCATTCGGTCTTTTGCACGAATTGGAAGGCCGCCGTCGACGGATCGAAATTCCAGATCAGATAGACGGTCAGACCAAAAGTGATGACCGTGACCCAGAGCGCAATCCAGCGCGCGTTACGCGCCACAGCCGCTTCGGGGCCGCGCAGAACAAGGATCAACAACGCGCCGACAGCCGGCAGGAAGGTGATGAGCGAAAGAAGATACCCGTCGGCCATCAGTGGACGCCCCCAAGCATGAAGTAGGTTGCCAGTGCCGCAACGCCCAAGAGCATGGCGAAGGCGTAGTGATAGACGTAGCCGGTCTGAAGACGAACGACACCGCGCGTGATGTCGATGACGCGGGCCGAAACGCCGTCCGGTCCGAACCCGTCGATGATGCGACCGTCACCGATCTTCCAGAGCTGGCGACCGATCCAGAAGGCCGGGCGCACGAAGATGAAGTCGTAAAGCTCGTCAAAATACCATTTGTTGAGCAGGAACTTGTAGAGAGGCTCCTGCGTCCTGGCGAGTTCAACCGGCATGCTGGGACGCGCGATGTAGAAGAGCCAAGCGATCGCAAAGCCAAAGACCATCATCGCTGTGGGCAAATAGGCCGCCCATTCCGGGATGTAATGCATGTCGTGCATCACATGGTTGGACGCGCCGCGATAGATGGCTTCGAGCCAGAAGCTCTCATGCGCCTCACCGATGAAATAGCGCTCGAAGGCCATGCCTGCGCCAAGCGCGCCAACCGCCAGAATGACGAGCGGAACCAGCATGACCAGCGGTGATTCATGGACGTGTTCCATCGTATGATGGTCAGCCCTTGGTTTGCCATGGAACGTCATGAAGATGACGCGCCATGAATAGAAGGACGTCAGCAGCGCAGCAAAGACCGTCATCGCATAGGCGTACATGTGCATGGAGTTCGTGCCCGCATAGGTCGCCTCGATGATCGCGTCCTTGGAGAAGTAGCCTGCGGTGAGCGGGAAGCCCGTGAGCGCCAGCGTGCCTATGACCATCATGATGTAGGTCGCGGGAATGAGCTTGGCGAGGCCGCCCATCTTGCGCATGTCCTGCTCGTCGCTCATGGCATGGATGACCGAGCCCGATCCCAAGAAAAGCAGCGCCTTGAAGAAGGCATGCGTAAAGAGATGGAACATGGCGGCGTCATAGGCGCCGACACCGAGCGCGGCGAACATGTAGCCAAGCTGCGAACATGTCGAATAGGCGATAACGCGCTTGATGTCGTTCTGCACCAGACCGACAGTGGCGGCGAAGAAGGCCGTTGTCGCGCCGATAAAAGTGACGAAGGTCAGCGCCGTCTGCGAAAATTCGAAAATGGGCGAACAGCGTGCAACAAGGAAGACGCCCGCCGTGACCATGGTGGCGGCATGAATGAGCGCGGAGACCGGTGTCGGGCCTTCCATCGCGTCGGGCAGCCAGGTGTGGAGCATGAACTGCGCCGACTTGCCCATCGCGCCCATGAAGAGCAGCAGACAAATCGTGGTGATCAGCGGCACTTCATGACCGAGGAACATGAAGGTGTTGTTCGCCATATGCGGGATGGCGGCAAAGACAGTGTCGAACTCGACCGAACCGACCGACAGAAAGATCGTGGCGACGCCGAGGATCAGACCGAAGTCGCCGATACGGTTGACCACGAAGGCCTTGATGGCGGCGGCATTGGCGCTGGGCTTCTGATACCAGAAACCGATGAGGAGATAGGAGGCCACGCCCACGCCTTCCCAGCCGAAGAAGAGCTGGATGAAATTGTCGGCCGTCACCAGCATCAGCATGGCGAAGGTAAAGAACGACAGATAGGCCATGAAGCGCTGTTTGTGCTGATCGTGGCTCATGTAGCCGATCGAATAAACGTGCACGAGCGCCGAGATCGATGTGACAACCACCAGCATGACGGCAGTGAGCGCGTCGATGCGCAAGCGCCAGTCGGCTTCGAAAGAACCGCTGTCGATCCAGGTCAGTATATGGACATGCTCGGTGATGCCGCCGAATGTGACCTGCGGGAAGACGATGATCGAGAGGACGGCAGAGACAATCAGCAGGCCGGTCGTCACAAGCTGCGAGGCGCGCACGCCGATGACGCGACCAAAGATGCCAGCAATCAGGAAACCCAGAAGCGGCAGAAAGACGATAGCGGAGTACATCTCTCCTACCCCTTCATCAAATTAACGTCCTCAACCGCGATGGAGCCGCGGTTGCGGAAATAGGTCACAAGGATGGCAAGGCCGATGGCCGCTTCAGCGGCCGCGACCGTCAACACGAAGAGCGCAAAGACCTGCCCGGTCAGATCGCCCAGAAAGGTTGAGAAGGCAACAAGGTTGATATTCACCGCGAGCAGCATCAATTCGATCGACATCAGGATGATGATGACGTTCTTGCGGTTCAGAAAGATGCCGAAGACACCGATCGTGAACAGGATTGCAGCGACAATCAGATAGTGAGCGAGACCTATTTGCATGATTAAAGTCCTTGTCCCGGCTTCACGTCTTTGTACTCGACACCGTCGTCGCGCCTGCGGCCAACCTGATGCGCGATGACCTGACGCTTGATGTCAGGACGATGACGCAACGTCAGTACGATGGCCCCGATCATGGCGACCAGAAGGATGAGACCCGCCGACTGGAAGAGATAGACATATTGTGTGTAGAGGATGCGGCCCAGAGCGCGCGTATTGGTGACCTGATCCATGAAGGCAGGCGCGGGAGACGCCGCAGCATGCATGGCGTCCGGCGTGATCACCCATGAGGCACCGACCATGCCAAGTTCAAGCACGAGGATGAGGCCCAGAAGCGCGCCGACGGGCAGATATTGCAGGAAGCCACGACGCAACTCGGTGAAGTCGATGTCGAGCATCATGACGACGAAGAGGAAGAGCACAGCGACGGCACCGACATAAACGATCACGAGGATGAGCGCGATGAACTCCGCTCCCATGAGGATGAAGAGTGCCGCAGCGTTGAAGAAGGCAAGAATGAGGAACAGAACCGAGTGCACGGGGTTCCGCGACGCGATCACCATGAATCCCGCCGCAATCGCAATCGCGGCGAAGATATAGAACGCTATGGCGCTAACGATCATCTGGACCCCTGTCCCTCTCTTGGCGTCAGGCTAAGCCCGACCTCTTGTTCAGTCTGTAACGCGGCTCTCAACGCACTCAACGATAGGGCGCGTCGAGTTCAATATTCCTGGCGATCTCACGCTCCCAACGGTCACCGTTGTTGAGCAAGCGATCCTTGTCGTACATGAGCTCCTCACGGGTTTCCGTGGCGAACTCGAAATTCGGACCTTCGATGATGGCGTCTACCGGGCAGGCTTCCTGACAGAAGCCGCAATAGATACATTTGGTCATGTCGATGTCGTAGCGCGTGGTGCGGCGCGTGCCGTCATTGCGACGGGGACCTGCCTCGATGGTGATCGCCTGCGCCGGGCAGATCGCTTCGCAGAGCTTGCAGGCGATGCAGCGTTCTTCGCCGTTAGGATAGCGGCGCAGCGCATGCTCACCACGGAAGCGGGGCGAGAGCGGACCTTTTTCGAACGGGTAGTTCACCGTCGCCTTGGGCTTGAAGAAATACCTCATCGCCAGAAAAAACGCGCCGACAAATTCCGTCAGAAAGAGTGAGCGAGTAACCTGATTGAAGGATGCCATCTTTTTATCCTTTCCAATCAGCTATGCGGAACCAGACCGAAGCCGACGAGCACACCTGCCGTCAACACGACCCAGAAAAGTGAGAAGGGAAGAAAGACCTTCCAGCCAAGACGCATGAGCTGATCGTAGCGATAGCGCGGCACGAAAGCTTTCACCATGGAGATCATGAAGAAGACCATGGACAGCTTGAGCACGAACCAGACGATGCCAGGCACCCAGGTGAAGGGGGCGAAGTCAAACGGGGGCAGCCAACCGCCGAAGAATAGGATCGCCATCATTGCCGACATGAGGATGATCGCCACATATTCGCCGAGCATGAACATCATGTAGGGCGTCGACGAATATTCAACCATGAAGCCGGCTACGAGCTCGGATTCCGCTTCCACCAGATCGAAAGGCGGGCGGTTCGTTTCGGCAAGGGCCGAGATGAAAAAGATCACCAGCATCGGCAGGTGCCAGAGCCAATACCAGTTGAACAAGCCATAGTGGCCGTGCTGGGCGTTGACGATGTCGGTAAGGTTCAGCGAACCTGCTGTCATCAACACGGTGATGAGCACGAAACCGATGGAGACTTCGTAGGAGACCATCTGGGCGGCGGAGCGCAGCGCAGACAGGAACGGATACTTCGAGTTCGAGGCCCAGCCCGCCATGATGACGCCGTAAACGCCGAGCGACGAGAAAGCCAGAATATAGAGAATGCCGATATTGATATCGGCGATCACAAGGCCATCGCTGATCGGCACGACGGCCCAAGCGGCAAGCGACAGCGTCACCGTCACCAGCGGGGCGAGCAGGAAGACGCCCTTGTTCGCGCCCGAGGGGATCACGACTTCCTTGAAGACGAATTTCAGCAAGTCGGCGAAGGACTGGAGCAGTCCGAAGGCGCCCACGACATTGGGACCGCGACGAAGCTGCACCGCCGCCCAGATCTTGCGGTCGGCGAGAAGGACAAAGGCGGTAAAAATCAGCAGCCCGACGAGAAGCGCCAGAGACTGACCGAGGATGATCAGGAAGGGCAAGCCGTAAGTGATGAGGAAATCATTCATTGGCTTACTCCGCCGCCTGTGCGCCGCGACGCGAGGCAGCAAGTTCGGCCGAACAATTGGCCATGGTCTTGCTCGCACGAGCGATCGGGTTTGTCAGATGGAAATCCTTGATGGGCGTCTCGAAAGGTGCGGCATCAAACTCACCAGATGCGAGGTCCGGCAGCGGGCCCGCAGCGACGATTTCGTCAGGCGAACCATACTGTGGGGCTTCCGCAACAAGAGCATCACGCAGAACGGCCAGTGTATCGTAAGGCAGCGTCGCACCGAGCTCGGCTGAAAGAGCGCGCAGGATCGCCCAGTCTTCGCGGGCTTCACCGGGCGGAAAGGCGGCACGCTGTCCAGCCTGAACCCGACCTTCAGTATTGGCGTAAAGGCCATCCTTCTCGGTATAGGCGGCACCCGGCAGGATGACATCAGCGCGATGTGCGCCACGATCGCCATGCGTGCCCTGATAGATGACGAAGGCTGAACCGAGGGCGTCCATATCGATTTCGTCTGCACCGAGGAGATAGACGACGTCGATCTCGCCCTTGCCCGCACCTTCGATTATGCCGGCGACGTCACGACCGTCCTCCCCCGGCACGAGGCCGAGATCGAGACCAGCGACGCGAGCCGCGGCCGTGTGGAGCATGTTGAAACCGGCGTTGGTCGATTTCGCCAGCGCAATGGCCGCGGCGAGGATGGCCGCGCCGTCTTTGCGCGCCACAGCGCCCTGCCCGATGATGATTATCGGAGCCTTGGCATTCTTCAGCACATCGGCAAAGCCATTTGCGCCGGAAGCCACCTGTTTCAGCGTGTCCGGACCAGCGCCGAGATGTTCATAGTCATAGGTGAGGTCGTGACGCGGACCGATCACGCCCACTTTCAGGCCGCCCACGCGGGCACGCTTGCGGATACGTGCATTGATGATCGGCGCTTCCTTGCGCGGGTCGGAACCGATAATGAGGATCGCGTCGGCATCTTCGATGCCAGCGATGGTCGTGTTGAAGATGTAGCTTGAACGCGCGCCACCGATCTTCGCGCCGTCCTGACGACAATCAATGTTGGTGGAACCCAGTGCAGTCCAGAGGTCCTTGAGCGCCTTCATGTCTTCGGCAGCAGCAAGGTCGCCAGCAATGGCGGCAATGCGTTCACCCTTCGCGCCCTTGAGCTTGACGGCGATGGCGGCAAAAGCTTCGGCCCATGAAGCTTCGACGAGCTTGCCATCCTTGCGGACATAAGGGCGATCAAGGCGCTGGGTCTTGAGACCATCCCAGATGAAGCGCGTCTTGTCGGAAATCCACTCTTCGTTCACGTCTTCATTGAGACGCGGAAGGATGCGCATGACTTCGCGACCGCGCGTGTCGACGCGAATGTTAGAGCCGACGGCGTCCATCACATCGATGCTTTCGGTCTTGCGCATTTCCCAGGGACGCGCGGTGAAAGCGAAGGGACGGAAGGTGAGCGCGCCGACCGGGCAAAGGTCGACGACATTGGCCGAAAGTTCGGACGTCAGCGTGCCTTCGAGATAGGTCGTGATTTCCATATCTTCGCCACGACCGATGGCGCCGATTTCCGGCGTGCCTGCCACTTCGGTGGCAAAGCGCACGCAACGCGTACACTGGATGCAGCGGGTCATCACTGTCTTGACGAGCGGACCCATGTATTTTTCTTCGACCGCGCGCTTGTTCTCGTTGAAGCGCGAACCATCGACGCCATAGGCCATCGATTGATCCTGCAGGTCGCATTCGCCGCCCTGATCGCAGATCGGGCAATCAAGCGGATGATTGATGAGCAGGAATTCCATCACGCCTTCGCGCGCGCGCTTGACGAGTTCGGTATTGGTATGCACGACAGCGCCGTCGGCGGCAGGCATGGCGCAGGAAGCGACCGGCTTTGGCGATTTCTCGACCTCAACCAGACACATACGGCAATTGCCGGCGATGGAGAGACGTTCGTGATAGCAGAAACGTGGAATTTCGGCGCCTGCGGCCTCGCATGCCTGCAAGAGCGTCGCGCCCGCTTCGACTTCTACTTCGATGCCGTCAACTGTGACCTTTGGCATGCCCTACTCCGCCGCCGCCAGAGAGCCACCGCGATGGGCAGCAATCCGTTCTTCGATGACCGGCCGGAAATGCCGGATGAGACCTTGAATGGGCCAAGCCGCCGCGTCGCCGAGCGCGCAGATGGTGTGGCCTTCGACGCGCTTCGTCACATCGAGCAACATGTCGATTTCCTCGACCTCCGCTTCACCGGTGACCATGCGCTCCATGACACGCCACATCCAGCCCGTGCCTTCGCGGCAAGGCGTGCACTGGCCGCAGCTTTCGTGCTTGTAGAAGGCAGAGAGGCGCGCAATCGCCTTGATGAGATCGGTGGACTTGTCCATGACGATGACTGCCGCCGTGCCGAGACCGGACTGCACGCCCTTGAGGCTGTCGAAATCCATCAGCACGTCGTCACATATCGATTTGGGCAGCAGGGGCACGGACGAGCCGCCGGGAATGACGGCAAGCAGATTGTCCCAGCCGCCGCGCACACCGCCGCAATGCTTGTCGATCAGTTCACGGAGCGGAATGCCCATCTCTTCTTCGACGTTGCAGGGATTGTTGACGTGTCCGGAGATCGAAAAGATTTTCGTGCCGGTGTTGTTCGGACGACCAAGGCCGGCAAACCATGTCGCGCCACGGCGCAGGATGGTCGGTGCAACGGCAATCGACTCCACGTTGTTCACCGTCGTCGGCGCGCCATAGAGGCCCATGTTGGCGGGAAACGGCGGCTTCAGGCGCGGCATGCCCTTCTTGCCTTCGAGGCTTTCGAGCAGCGCGGTTTCTTCGCCGCAGATGTAAGCGCCGGCGCCATGATGGACGTAGAGATCGAAGTCCCAGCCGGAGCCGGCAGCGTTCTTGCCGAGGAGGCCCGCGTCATAGGCTTCATCGACAGCCTTCTGAAGCGCAATGCGCTCGGCGATGAACTCTCCACGCACATAGATGTAGCAGACATGAGCCTGCATGGAGAAAGAGGCGATGAGGCAACCTTCGATCAGCTTCTGCGGATCGTTGCGCATGATCTCGCGGTCTTTGCAGGTGCCGGGCTCGGACTCGTCGGCATTGACCACAAGGTAATGCGGACGACCACCTGAATCCTTCGGCATGAAGGACCACTTGAGGCCCGTCGGGAAGCCAGCGCCGCCACGACCGCGCAGGCCCGACTTCTTCATCTCGTCGATGATCCAGTCGCGACCCTTGCCGATCAGGTCTGCCGTGCCGTCCCAGTCGCCGCGTGCGCGCGCGCCAGCAAGACCGGTTTCGCCGAGACCATAGAGATTTGTGAAAATGCGATCTTCGTCTTTAAGCATCACTTGCCCCCGCCTGCGGTAGGTGTCGTCAGGCTTGTCAAACCACCCGCAGGCTCCGACGAATTGCGGCCCGTCTGCGAACCGGGTTTGACCGGCTTGCCCGCGCGCAGGTCTTCCAGAAGCTCGCCGAATTTTGCCGGATCGAGGTCTTCATAAAAGTCGTCGTTGATCTGGACCATCGGCGCATTGGCGCAAGCGCCGAGGCACTCGACTTCGAGCCATGACAGCTTGCCGTCGGCGCTCACCTGACCTTCCGGTCCGATATGCTTGCGGCAGGCGTCCTTCAACTCGTCCGCGCCACGCAGCCAGCAAGGCGTAGTGCCGCAGAGCTGGACAAAATGCTCGCCGACCGGCGAGAGATTGAACATTGTGTAGAAGGTCGCGACTTCGAGCGCGCGGATATAATCCATCGACAGCATGTCTGCGACATAGCGGATCGCGGGCTCGGAAAGCCAGCCTTCCTGCTTCTGGGCCTGCCAGAAAAGCGGGATGATCGCCGAGGCCTGACGACCTTCGGGATATTTCGCTATTTGCCCTTTGGCCCATTCCACATTTTCAGGCGTGAAGGCAAAGCCTGCGGGCTGGTTGGGAGACAGTCTGCGCACACTCATCGGTCAACCTCACCGAACACGATGTCGATGGAACCCAGAATGGCGGCAACGTCCGCCAACATGTGACCACGACAGAGATAATCCATTGCCTGCAAATGCGCAAAACCAGGCGCGCGAATCTTGCACTTGTAGGGCTTGTTGGTGCCGTCGGAAACGAGGAAGACGCCGAACTCGCCCTTGGGCGCCTCAACAGCGGCATAAACCTCACCGGCAGGCACATGATAGCCTTCGGTATAAAGCTTGAAGTGATGGATCAAGGCTTCCATCGACTGCTTCATCTCACCGCGCTTGGGCGGGGCAACCTTGCCGTCAGTCGTGTTGATCGGTCCTTCGGGCATCATCTCGATGCACTGCTTGATGATGCGCAGCGACTGACGCATTTCATCCATGCGGACGAGATAGCGGTCGTAGCAATCGCCATTCTTGCCGACGGGAATGTCGAACTTGAGTTCGGAATAGATTTCATAGGGCTGCGAACGACGCAAATCCCAGGCGAGACCCGACCCGCGCGCCATAACGCCGGAGAAACCCCAATCCAACACGTCCTGTTTGGAAACGATACCGATGTCGGCGTTACGCTGCATGAAGATGCGGTTGCCAGTCAGCAGGGTTTCCAGATCGTCCAGCGTGTTTTCGCACGGGTCGCAGAAATCATAAATGTCCTGTAGAAGCTGGTTCGGCAGATCCTGATGCACGCCACCGGGACGGAAATAAGCGGCATGCATGCGCGAGCCAGATGCGCGCTCGTAAAAGATTGCCAGTTTCTCGCGCTCTTCAAATCCCCAGAGCGGCGGCGTCAGCGCACCAACGTCCATCGCCTGCGTCGTGGTGTTGAGCAGATGCGACATCAAGCGACCAATTTCGGAATAGAGCACGCGAATGAACGAAGCGCGGCGCGGAACTTCAATGCCGAGAAGCCGCTCGACGGCCATGCAATAGGCATGTTCCTGATTCATCGGCGCGCAATAGTCGAGCCGATCGAAATAAGGCATGGCCTGCAGGAAGGTCTTGGCTTCGATCAGCTTCTCTGTACCGCGATGAAGCAGACCAATATGCGGATCGACACGTTCGACGATTTCGCCCTCAAGCTCCAGCACGAGACGCAAGACGCCATGCGCGGCGGGATGCTGCGGGCCGAAGTTCAACGTGAATGTGCGGAGATTCTGTTCGGCCATTATTTCTGCTCCGCCTTCTCGTCGCCCGGCAGAATATATTCGGCACCTTCCCAGGGACTCAGGAAGTCAAAGCTGCGAAATTCCTGCGTGAGCTTTACCGGCTCATAGACGACACGTTTCTGGTCGGCGTCATAGCGCACTTCGACATAGCCCGTCATCGGGAAATCCTTGCGAAGCGGAAATCCGGCGAAACCGTAATCCGTGAGGATGCGACGAAGGTCTGGATGGTCGGAAAAGAGCACACCGTACATGTCGTAGGTTTCGCGCTCGAACCAATTGGCCGTCGGGAATAGACTTACGACGCTCGGCACCTGACCGTCTTCGTCAGTCGCCACCTTCACGCGAATACGTCTGTTCTTCGTCATCGAAAGCAGGTGATAGACAACATCGAAACGCTTTTCGCGAGTGGGGTAGTCCACCGCCGTCACATCCATCAGTGACGTGAACCCGCACTCCGGATCGTCCCGCAAGAATGCGAGAACGGTTTTGATGACGGAGGCTTGCGCCACCACGTTCAGCTCACCATATGCGATCTCGTGGGAGGCAATCGCATCTCCCAGCTTTGCACGGAGATGGTCGCCAAGGTTGTTCAGGCTCTCGTCCATCGAAGCAGTCTCGAAACTCGTGAGTAGTGCAAGCTCGCCAAAAGTTTGGAGCCGCACCTACGCGGATTTAAAAAATTACCGGTCGATCGAACCCGTCCGGCGGATTTTCTTCTGGAGCGCGAGGATGCCATAAACCAGCGCCTCGGCAGTGGGTGGGCAACCGGGGACGTAGATATCCACCGGAACGATGCGATCACAGCCGCGCACCACGGAGTAGGAATAGTGGTAGTAGCCACCGCCATTAGCACATGATCCCATCGAGATCACATAACGCGGCTCCGGCATCTGGTCATAAACCTTGCGAAGCGCGGGCGCCATCTTGTTTGTGAGCGTGCCGGCGACAATCATCACGTCAGACTGGCGTGGGGAAGCGCGGGGTGCAAAACCGAGGCGCTCGGTGTCATAGCGCGGCATGGAGGAATGGATCATCTCAACAGCGCAGCAGGCCAGACCGAAGGTCATGAACATGAGCGAGCCGGTGCGCGACCAGTTGATCAGATCATCGACGCTCGTCAGCAAGAAGCCCTTGTCGGCCAGCTGATCGGACATCTGCTTGAAAGCGTCGGAGGCGGCTGCGTCGTCACGCGTTGCGACTGCTGTTGTTTCGCTCACTCCCATTCGAGAGCTCCCCTCTTCCACTCATAGGTAAAGCCAATGGTCAGGACACCCAGGAAGACCATCATCGACCAGAAACCGAACATGCCGACGTCACCCAGGGAAATAGCCCAGGGAAAGAGGAAGGCGACCTCGAGGTCGAAGATGATGAAAAGGATGGCGACCAGATAATATTTGACGTCGAACTTCATACGCGCATCGTCGAAAGCTTCAAAGCCACATTCGTAGGCCGAGAGCTTTTCGGTGTCGGGCTTGGAGGGGGCAATGACAAAGGGCGCTATCAGTAGCGCCAGACCTATGACCAGAGACAGGCCCAGAAACACAAGAATGGGCAGGTACTGGAGAAGCAGGTCTTGCATAACTTCCTCTTTAGCCTAATGCACCGATTGGCGCTTTGGGTGGCCCCAAATTTCGCAGGCGCGTAACGAGCTGGCGAATCCGCGCGCAGTATAGCCCCGGCCTATAGAGAATCAAATGCCGCGCGCATCTTGCCAACAGCAAAAAATCCTTGTCGCAACGGGGGTTGCTGTAATCAGCTCGCAATGCAGCATGAACCCTTTGCAACTGGATGCAAAACGATAGTGTTTGCCCGCGAGGCGCTATTTCAGATCGGGGAAAATGGCGAGAGTGACGGGACTCGAACCCGCGACCTCCGGCGTGACAGGCCGGCGCTCTAACCAACTGAGCTACACCCCCGAAGCAGGCGCTGTGCACCTTCAGAGAGGCCGGTTATTACGGCGCGGCTCAGGCCCTGTCAAGGCAGATCGGGCTTTGTCGACAAACATTTGCCGGAAAATCCGGGGAGAAGGGACAAAGAGCCGTAAAGCCCGCATTTCGCGCTTCATTTTAGTCGCAAATGCTTTAGCTCATCAGCCGCCAATAGATCTGCAGCGCCGTAATGATGAGGAAAACGGCGAAGAGACGCAGCAGCGTCTTGTGATTGATTGTGTGGGCGAGATTCGCGCCCCAGGGCGCGGCCAGCGTCGTCAACGGCGCAATGACGGCGATGCCAATGAGATTGACATAACCAACACTCAGGGGCGGCAAGTCGGGCGCACCCCACCCCGCCACGACAAAGCCAAGCGCACCGGGAATACCTATCAGGACGCCCAGTCCGGCAGAGGTGGCGACCGCCTGACGCGTGTCGCGACCATAAAGCGTGAGAAAGGTGACGCCGAATGTGCCGCCGCCAATGCCCATCATGGCGGAGAGAACGCCAATGAGGCTGGCCACAATATATTGAATGCTCGGCGCAGGCAGCTTGTCGCCCAGACGCCATGACTCGCGGCCAAAGAGCATGTTGGCGGCAAGCAGGAGCGCAACGGTCGCAAACACGAAACGCAATTCGCGGCTTGAAACATGTGCCGCAAGCACTGTGCCGACCAGCGCCCCCAAGACAACGGGAAGCGCCCAGCACTTCAACAAGTCACGATCCAACGCCCCCTTCCTGTCATGGGCCGCCATCGAACGAAGCGATGTGATGATGATGGTGCCGAGCGACGTGCCAATGGCGAGATGAGCCCGTGCTTCATCAGGCACGCCGAGCAGGACAAATAACTCAAAGAGCACCGGGACGATGATGATACCGCCGCCAATACCCAACAGCCCCGCAAGAAGGCCCGCAAAGAGGCCCGCGCCTGCCAGCGCGGCGGCGAAGAGGATGAGTTCGGAGATGGGGTGGCCTGCCAATACCATCTTCGAAATGCCCTGTTGGTATGTAGGCTGGTGGGCGGTGAGAGACTCGAACTCCCGACATCCTCGGTGTAAACGAGGCGCTCTACCAACTGAGCTAACCGCCCGCATGGCCATGAGGCCTCGCGTCAACGCTGCATCTCCTAAACGATGCCCTGCCCCATTGCAATAAAGAGCTAAAGGCCTGATCTTGCGGGCAGAAGCCGATGACCTGAAAACCTCTCGATTTGCGTCCCGGAGCTCTCCTTGTCCCGCACGATTGCGCCATTTGTCTCATTGTTGTTCGCCACGTCGATCCTGCTGATCGGCAACGGGCTATTTGGCACTTTGGTCCCGCTACGGGCCGGGATTGAGGGCTTTGCCACTTCGACCATCGGTATTCTGGGCAGTATCTATTTCATCGGATTTCTGGCTGGTTGCATTCTGGGGCCGCATATTGTGCGCCGAGCAGGCCATATCCGCAGTTTTGCAGCGCTTGCGGGCGTCGCCTCCGTGGTGCCGCTTGTTCATGTGATGGAGATCGACCCTTTCACCTGGGCGGTGCTGCGCGTCATCCACGGCTTCTGCTTTGCCGGGCTCTATATGGTCATCGAAAGCTGGCTCAACGAGCGCGCCACCAATGATACGCGCGGACAGCTTTTCTCGACCTATATCGTCGTCAATTTCAGTTCCGTGATGCTGGGCCAGTTGATGCTCAACACGGCGAGCCCCGCCACGTTCACGCTTTTCGCGCTGGTCTCGATCCTCACCTCGCTGGCGCTGGTGCCAATCTCGCTCTCGACGACTGCGCAGCCTGCCCCGATCGCCACGACGGAGATATTTCTCATCAGGCTCTACAAGATTTCGCCTGTCGGCATGGTGGGCAGTTTCGTTGTGGGCGTCACCAATGCGCCGTTCTGGACACTGGGGCCTGTGTTCGCCAAAGACAGCGGTCTCGATCTCTTCGGCATTTCCATATTCATGACGTCGGCAATTCTCGGGGGCGCGCTCGCTCAATGGCCCATCGGGCGGCTGTCTGACCGGATGGACCGTCGGCGAGTCATTCTCGCGCTATGCATCGGTTCGGCGCTTGGCGAAGTGGCGCTGGTGATGGCGCGCGAGGCTGGTATGACCAACCTTTTGCTGCTTGCCGGTTTCCTGTTCGGCGTTTTCGCGCTGTCGCTCTATTCTGTCTGCGTAGCGCATACCAATGACCATGCCTCACAGGAAAGCTTCGTCAGCGTTTCCGGCGGCTTGCTGCTGGTCTATGCCATCGGGGCCATCGTCGGTCCGTCCGCGGCGTCTCTCGGCACCACACATTTCGGCATGCCTTTCATCTTTCTGTTCGGCGCTGCGGTTCATGTCGCCTTCGGCATTTTCACGCTCTACAGAATCCGGGGCCGGGCGGCGCTTCGCGAAGAGGAAAAGACCGAATTCGTTGCGGTGGCCTTCCCGCCCACCAATCCGACACCGCCGGAACTCGATCCGCGTTCAGAGGCTGACGCACCCGAAGAGCCGGAAGCGACAACCAGTTGACCGGCAAATAGAAAAGCCGACCGCCTCATTCACGAGACAGTCGGCTTGATTCATTGGCCGAGTCCGAGCCCTTAAAGGACCAGACATCTGGCGCGACACTGCCTTAGCTGTTGACGGCGTCTTTCAGGCCCTTGCCCGCCTTGAACTTGGGCTGCTTGGAGGCCGGAATCTGGATGGTTTCACCAGTGCGCGGATTGCGGCCTTCCGTGGCTGCACGGTTGGACACGGTGAACGTGCCGAAACCGACGAGGCGCACTTCGTCACCCTTCTTGAGCGAATCCGTAATCGTGTCGAATACGTAATCGACGGCCTTGGTCGCGTCGGCCTTTGTAAGACCGGTGCGGTCGGCCACTTCTGCAATGAGATCGTTTTTGTTCACGTCAGGCCCCTTTGGAATCGATAGCGGAATTGTTTCCCGAAATCGTTAAAGACTTTACCTGCCGCAAAGGAAGGGGGTCAAAGCAAAAACTGCAGAAATCTGCGATTTTTGACGCTTATTCACATGAAAAAGGGGGCCAGTGGCCCCCATTTCCGTCTGTTTACAATCGGTTAGCTGCGAGACTTCGCCTCAATGTGCAACCGATGTTTCAGTCGCCCCGGACCGCATGCGTTCAGCGGCCTGCTGCGCCACATAGGCTTCCTCGTCCCATTCGATAGACTCAGGCATACGCACGAGCGCATTGCGGAGAACCTCATCGACCGTGGCGACCGGCACGATTTCCATGCCGTTCTTCACATTGTCAGGGATATCGGCGAGATCCTTGGCATTATCCTGCGGGATCAGCACTTTCTTGATACCGCCACGCAGGGCCGCCAAAAGCTTCTCCTTCAAGCCGCCAATGGGGAGCACGCGCCCGCGCAACGTGATCTCGCCGGTCATGGCGATATCCTTGCGAACGGGGATGCCCGTCATCAGCGAGACGATGGCTGTCGCCATGCCGACACCGGCGGACGGACCGTCCTTGGGTGTCGCGCCCTCGGGCACGTGGACGTGCACGTCCTTGCGCTCGAACACGGGCGGCTCGATGCCGAACTGGGTGGCGCGCGAACGGACATAGGAATTCGCCGCAGAGATCGACTCCTTCATCACGTCCTTCAGATTGCCCGTCACAGTCATGCGACCCTTGCCGGGCATCATCACACCTTCGATCGTCAACAATTCGCCACCGACTTCGGTCCAGGCCAGACCGGTGACCACACCGACCTGATCTTCGCCTTCGGCTTCGCCAAAGCGGTACTTCGGCACGCCGGCATAGGTCTCGATATTTTCCATCGTGACCGTTATCGACTTCTTGTCGGAGGTGAGGATTTCCTTCACCGCCTTGCGCGCGAGATTGTTCAACTCGCGTTCGAGGCTACGCACGCCGGCTTCACGTGTGTAAACACGAATGAGCTGGCGCAGCGCCGCATCGTCAATCGACCACTCATTGCTCTTCAGGCCATGACCTTCGATGGCCTTGGAGATCAGATGGCGACGGGCGATCTCGACCTTCTCGTCCTCGGTGTAACCGGCAAGGCGAATGATCTCCATGCGGTCCATCAAGGGGCCGGGAATGTTGAGCGTATTCGCCGTCGTCACGAACATGACGTCGGAGAGATCGTAATCGACTTCAAGGTAATGGTCCGCGAATGTCGCGTTCTGCTCAGGGTCAAGCACCTCAAGCAGAGCGGACGACGGATCGCCACGGAAGTCCGCGCCCATCTTGTCGATTTCGTCGAGCAGGAAAAGCGGATTGGTGTGCTTCACCTTCTTCATCGACTGGATGACCTTGCCGGGCATCGAGCCGATATAGGTGCGACGATGACCGCGAATTTCGGCCTCGTCACGCACGCCGCCAAGCGACATACGAACGAAGTCACGCCCCGTCGCCTTGGCGATGGACTTGCCAAGCGAGGTCTTGCCGACGCCGGGTGGGCCGACGAGGCAGAGGATCGGGCCCTTGAGCTTGTTGGCGCGGGACTGCACGGCGAGATATTCGACGATACGTTCCTTGACCTTCTCAAGACCGAAATGATCAGCATCAAGAATAGCCTGTGCGGCCTTGAGGTCCTTGCGCACGCGGCTTTTCTTGTTCCACGGCACAGTCAGCAGCCAGTCGAGATAGTTGCGCACGACGGTGGCTTCGGCCGACATGGGGCTCATCTGCTTGAGCTTCTTCAGCTCGCCCATGGCCTTTTCACGCGCTTCCTTGGAGAACTTGGTAGCCTGGATGCGATCTTCGAGTTCACGCAGATCGTCCTTGCCGTCCTCGCCATCGCCGAGTTCCTTCTGAATGGCCTTCATCTGCTCATTCAGATAGTACTCGCGCTGCGTCTTCTCCATCTGGCGCTTGACACGGCTACGGATACGCTTCTCAACCTGCAGAACGCTGATCTCGCCTTCCATCAGCGAGTAAACGCGCTCAAGCCGTTCGGCGATCGAGTTCAGCTCAAGGAGCTCCTGCTTCTCGGTGATCTTGATGTTGATATGGCTGGCGATCGTGTCGGCAAGCTTTGCCGGATCGTCGATCTGCGTCACCGAGCCAAGCACCTCCGGCGGCACCTTCTTGTTCAGCTTCACATAGCCTTCGAACTGGGTGACGACCGAACGCGCCAACGCTTCGAGCTGATCGTCATCGACAGCCGCTTCTTCAAGCGGTTCGACACGCGCTTCGAAAAACTCTTCATTGTCGAGATAGGTTTCGACGCGAGCACGACGGACACCTTCAACCAGCACCTTTACGGTGCCGTCGGGAAGCTTCAGCAACTGAAGCACCGTGCCGATTGTACCGATCTGGTAGATGTCATCAACAGAGGGGTCATCGTCGGCGGCGTTGCGCTGGGCAACGAGCAGAATCTGCTTGTCATCTTCCATGACGTTTTCGAGTGCACGCACGGATTTATCGCGACCGACAAAGAGCGGCACGATCATGTGGGGAAAGACGACGATGTCACGCAACGGCAGCACAGGCAGAACCACCGGGCCGGAGCCCTGGACCTGCTTGGCATCGCCGGAAGCATCATCTAGCGAGGTCGTATCGTTTTGATCGCTCATTTTCAAACCCTGCTTTTACTGAACGTACCCGCGACGCTTAACTCTAACACCCACTTTCTGAATGAATGCTGAGGGCGAAACGCGTTAATCCAGATTACGAGATTCGCGGAAAAAAGACCCGCAAACACTCAAATGTCCTAAATTGCCGGTTTCGGCGCTAGGGACGCGGCCGGAATTAGCCTGTTAGGTAAAAAATGGTCTCGAAAGCCTGCGCTTTCAAGACCACCCTTCAATTCCAGTCGGAAATGCTGTCTTTCCGGATTTTTGCCTTATGGCAAAACATACCGATCTCAGGCGCCGGTCGTCCCGGTCTCGTCCTTGCGCTCTGCATAGATATAGAGCGGGCGCGCCTTGCCTTCGACAACTTCGGCGCTGATGACAACCTCTTCGACGCCTTCAAGGGTCGGCAGGTCGTACATCGTATCGAGAAGAATCGATTCCATGATCGAGCGCAAACCACGCGCGCCGGTCTTGCGTTCGATCGCCCTCTTGGCAATCGCCGCCAAGGCGTCCTGCGCAAAGGCGAGCTTCACGTTCTCCATTTCAAAGAGGCGCTCATACTGCTTCACCAGCGCATTTTTCGGCTCTGTCAGAATCTGGACGAGCGCATCCTCGTCAAGATCTTCCAACGTCGCAAGAACCGGCATACGACCGACAAATTCAGGAATGAGGCCAAACTTGAGCAAATCTTCGGGCTCGAGTTCTTTCAGAAGCTCACCTGTTCGGCGATCGTCGGAATCGCGCACGGTCGCGCCGAAGCCGATACCCGAACCCTTGCCACGACCGGCGATGATCTTTTCAAGTCCGGCAAAGGCGCCGCCACAGATGAAAAGAATGTTCGTCGTATCGACCTGCAGGAATTCCTGCTGGGGATGCTTGCGGCCACCCTGCGGCGGAACAGAAGCAACAGTGCCTTCCATGATCTTCAGCAGTGCCTGCTGCACACCTTCGCCCGACACGTCACGCGTGATCGACGGGTTGTCGGACTTGCGGCTGATCTTGTCCACTTCGTCGATATAGACGATGCCGCGCTGGGCGCGTTCGACGTTGTAGTCAGCTGATTGCAGCAACTTGAGGATGATGTTTTCGACGTCTTCGCCGACGTAACCGGCTTCAGTCAACGTTGTTGCGTCCGCCATCGTGAAGGGCACATCAAGAATGCGCGCAAGCGTCTGGGCGAGCAGCGTCTTGCCGCAACCTGTCGGACCGATCAGGAGAATGTTCGACTTGGCCAGTTCAACGTCATTGTTTTTGGCGGCATGATTGAGGCGTTTGTAGTGATTGTGCACGGCGACCGCCAGCACGCGCTTGGCGTGGGACTGGCCGATGACATAGTCATCCAGAACATTGCTGATTTCCTGCGGCGTGGGAACGCCATCACGCGACTTCACCAGAGAAGATTTGTTTTCTTCCCGAATGATGTCCATGCAGAGTTCGACACATTCGTCGCAAATAAAGACCGTAGGACCCGCAATAAGCTTACGCACTTCATGCTGGCTTTTGCCGCAGAAAGAGCAGTAAAGCGTATTTTTGGAGTCACTGCCGCTGACCTTGCTCATAGAAACTCCTTAGGCATGTACCGCCAAACCTGAACCCGTTGGCGTCAACACCGAAACTTTCAGTCTTGTCTTTCCTCGCGCTGATACTCACTACGCTAGAAAGACTCTAAATGGATCAGCTGTCCGTCACCTACTCGACATACGAGCATGTTATCCGCCGAAGGATCAAGATTTCATTACGACACAGTCTGTCGCTAAGACCTTCTTCTGGCACAATTTTCCGTGATGCGTGCCGCTTTGGCCCAAGTTTGGGGCCGCCAGCGCCAAAAGCTTGAGCAAAACGCCGTCACAACGGCCCAAAAGATCATGAAACCTCAGGATTTTCGGCCAATAGCTTATTTCTTTGCGTCATCGGGACGCGCCACCCCGACGTGGTCCACAATGCCAAAATCCTTGGCCATTTCCGGACTCATGAAATTGTCACGTTCCAAGGCGTCCTGAACCTTTTTCAGGGACTGGCCGGTATGCTTCACATAAATATTGTTAAGCTTTTCACGAATCGCCAGCGTCTCGCGGGCGTGAATTTCAATGTCCGTCGCCTGACCCTGGAATCCGCCGGATGGCTGATGAACCATAATGCGCGAATGGGGCAAAGCAAAACGCATGTCTTTTTCGCCCGCGCAGAGAATCAACGAGCCCATCGAGGCCGCCTGCCCCATGCAAACCGTCGCCACAGGCGGACGGATATGCTGCATGGTGTCGTAAATCGCCAGACCGGAGGTCACAACGCCGCCCGGTGAGTTGATGTACATATAGATTTCTTTTTTCGGGTTTTCCGCCTCGAGGAACAAAAGCTGCGCCGTCACCAGCGTCGCCATGCCATCTTCAAAAGGTCCCGCGATAAAGATGATCCGCTCCTTCAGGAGGCGCGAAAAAATATCATAAGCGCGTTCACCCCGGTTGGTCTGTTCGACCACCATCGGCACAAGATTCATATAGGTCGCAAGCGGGTCGTTCATTCTCTCTCCTGTGCGTCAGCGCATCTTTGTCGCAAAACTCTCCAATGCGGCAAGATATAGCCCAACTGTTTGCCAAGTCGTGACTTTACCTGCCCAAAAGGACATAAATTGATTCGGTAAAGAGACAGTGCATCAACATCGTTGATGAGCATATAGGGTTTGCGAAGGAGTTTTTCACTCCCCCACAAAAAACACCAATAACCACACGAAACTCTTGGTTATTCGCAGGCTGGATCAAACCCAGATGCAACCGCTGGCAAGCAGCGAGAAGGCACGAGACCGAGCCCAGGCTCGCGGACTGGCCGTCAAAAGGTCAAAATTAAAAGGCCCGGAGCATCCCTCCGGGCCTTTGATCTTCAGCATGACGAAGCGATCAGTCTTCTTTCTTCTTCTTTGCCGGGGCCTTCTTGGCCGCCGGCTTCTTGGCGGCAGCCTTATTGGCCGGTTTTTCGTCGCCGTGGTCATGATCGTGGTCATGATCATGATCACAGTTTTCGTCATGCACATGCTCTTCGGCATCCGGGTCGGCGAAGAGTTCGTCACGCGTCACTGTCTTGTCGTTGATCTTTGCCAGTTCGGCGATGAAATCGACAACCTTGTCTTCGAAGAGAGGCGCGCGAAGCTCAGCGATGGCCTGCGGGTTCTTCTGGTAGAATTCATAGACCATACGTTCCTGACCGGGGAACTGGCGGGCGCGCTCGGCCAGCGCCTGGCTGATTTCCTGTTCGGCGACCGTGATCTTGTTCTTCTCGCCAACTTCAGCAAGGAGAAGACCAAGGCGCACGCGGCGTTCGGCGATCTTGCGGTACTCGGCCTTGATGTCCTCTTCGGGCTCATCAAGGTCGGCAGCGGTCTTGTCCTGGCTCTTGAGTTCCTGTTCGAACTGCGACCAGATCTGATTGAACTCCTGCTCGACCATTGACGGCGGCAGTTCAAAGCTGTGGGCGCTGTCGAGCGCGTCGAGCATCGAACGCTTCATATGCATGCGCGACATGCGGTCGTAGTCACTCTTGATCTGGGTCGTCAGAGCTTCACGCAGCTTGGAGAGTTCGTCGAAGCCAAAGCGCTTGGCGAATTCATCGTCAATGGCCACCGGAGCCGGGGCTTCGACCGACTTCACGGTGACGTCGAAGACGGCTTCCTTGCCAGCCAGGTTCTCTGCGCCGTAATCTGCGGGGAACGTCACGTTGACAGTGACGGCATCACCAGCCTTGGCACCCTTGAGCTGCTCTTCGAAGCCGGAGATGAAACGCCCCGAGCCGATTTCGAGCTTGGCGTCTTCCGCCGAGCCGCCCTCAAATGCTTCGTCGCCGATCTTGCCGACAAAGTCGATGGTGAGCAGGTCGCCTTCGTCAGCGGCCTCGCCTTCGGTCTTCGGCTCGAAGTTCTGCTGGTTTTCAGCCAGACGCTGCATGGCTTCGTCGATGTCGCCATCGGTGGGCTCGGCCACGAGGCGTTCAATCTCGAGCTTGGAAAAATCGGCGAACTCGATATCGGGAATGATCTCGAAGGTCATCTTGTAGGTCAGGTCAGCCTTGCCATCGAGCACCTGATCGATCTCGCCTTCGAGATCGATCGTGGGCTGAAGCGCGGGGCGGAGCGACTGCTTTTCAAGAGCTTCCTGGCTCGACGTGCCGACCGTGTCCTGAATGACCTCGGACATGACCTGCTTGCCATAGGTCTTCTTCAGATGCGCAACAGGCACCTTTCCGGGGCGGAAGCCCTTCAAACGAATGGTATTCTTCAATTCGTCGAGCTTCGCGCTTACGCGGGCTTCGAGATCTTTTGCGGGAACCGCGACCTGCAGCTCGCGCTTCAATCCGTCGGTGCTCGTTACAGTGACCTGCATCTTCCAATCCATTGCAAATAAAGGGCTTCCCGGCCTGGTGCGGGCGAAGGGACTCGAACCCCCACGCCTTGCGGCACTGGAACCTAAATCCAGCGCGTCTACCAATTCCGCCACGCCCGCGAGGCCGGCGCGACGAGGCTTACTACCGCCCAGCCG
This sequence comes from Parvibaculum sp., assembly GCA_049303435.1. Lineage (GTDB taxonomy): Bacteria > Pseudomonadota > Alphaproteobacteria > Parvibaculales > Parvibaculaceae > Parvibaculum. The sequence goes on from JBAQNC010000195.1 coordinate 52,224, forward strand.
CATGTAAAAGTGGCGCACTCTATAGCAAGGGCAATCGCCCATTACCAGCGAAAGCGGCGCAAGAAATGCACCGGAAGCCTGCAAAAATTGCAATTCCCGGACTGACAAGCCCTGTTTCAGCCCTTGAAGCCCAGAAGTTCGCGCCAAATGGGGGGCAAGGCTTCCGGCAAATCCTCGGCAATGAGGCCGTGGCCCAGTCGCGCACCCGCCGCGCCATGGAGCCAAACGCCAACGGCGGCCGCCTCGAAGGCAGGGATACCCTGAGCCAGCAGGCCCAGAATGATGCCTGCAAGCGCATCGCCGCTGCCAGCTGTTGCAAGCTCCGGTCCGGCATTGGTGTTAATGATGGCATCGCCCTCAGGCGAGGCGATAATCGTGTCAGGGCCCTTGAGCACCATGATGGCTCCTGCCTCGACCGCCGCTGCGCGAGCGCGATGGAGCTTGTCGCCTGTGAGCGCAGGAAACAGCCGCTTGAACTCGCCCTCGTGCGGCGTGAGCACGGTGGGGCCTGCAAAGTAGCCTGTGATGGCCACGAAGAGGTCGCGCGGGTTTTCGGCGAAGGAGGTCAGCGCGTCGGCGTCCAGCACCATCGACGCGCCCGACAGAAGCGCAGCCAGCACGTTTTCGCGGGTTCCCTGCCCTACGCCGTTGCCCGGGCCGATGAGGCAGGCGTTCTTGCGTTTGTCCTCCAGCAGCTTCGACAGGACGTCGGCATTGGCGCAAGGCGTAAGCA
>JBAQNC010000196.1:0-17675 GCA_049303435.1 Parvibaculum sp.
CTCCTAGATAGCCCAATGCGCGGCTCCGGCAAAGCCTTCCATGCGGGAAAGATTGCGCCTGCCGTCCTCCTTCGAGACGGGCCTTCGGCCCTCCTCAGGATGAGGCTGAATTTGGCAGCGGGCCTCCCGTAAGGAGTCATTGACAAGCGACGGGCCCCAATTTATGTCTCCGGGCTCTTGAAGTGCCCAGGTGGCGGAATTGGTAGACGCACCAGCTTCAGGTGCTGGCGCTCGCAAGGGCGTGGAAGTTCGAGTCTTCTCCTGGGCACCATTTCTCTTGCATCCTTTGGATGCATTGACGAGCCTGACTACCAAACGGAAAATCGGTCAAACGAGATACCGGGCAGGTTCGTGATTTCGGGCAGCATTTTCATGCCCCCTCACATCCGCCCCTAAAGGGCCCCGAGAGGACAAATGGCAATCACGCTGCATAAGGGCGACCTTCCCGACGGGCTGACATTCGGCGACAGCGTGGCTGTCGATACCGAAACCATGGGGCTCAACCCCCATCGCGATCCGCTCTGCCTCGTGCAGCTCTCGGCGGGCGATGGCGACGCCCATCTCGTGCAGCTCGACCGCGCGACCTACGACGCCCCCAATCTGCGCGCCTTGATGGGCGACGAAAAAGTGCTGAAGCTGTTTCACTTCGCGCGTTTCGACGTCGCCATGATGCAGCGCTACCTCGGCGTCGTGACCACACCGGTCTATTGCACCAAGATCGCCTCGAAGCTCGTGCGCACCTATACCGATCGTCACGGGCTGAAGGATCTGGCGCGCGAACTCGTCGGCGTCGACATGTCCAAGCAGCAGCAAAGCTCCGACTGGGGCAACGAGACGCTCACCGAAGCGCAGCTCGCCTATGCCGCATCCGACGTGCTGCATCTCCACGCCATGAAGGACGTGCTCGACGCGATGCTGGCGCGCGAAGGTCGCGTGGAGATGGCGAAAGCGTGCTTCGCCTTTCTGCCGGTTCGCGCCGCGCTCGATCTGGCGGGCTGGCCGGAAGACGATATTTTCGCGCATTAAGGGCTTTGGGCCGCGTTTCGTTGACGCCCCGAAAGGCTTGGGCGCATACTCAGGCAGCATTCGCAAGGTGATTTGCCCGTTTCGCCAGAACGGGGTTACTTGTTCTGTGGGCAGAATAAAAAATGGACGAACCGCAGAACGAAACTTCAGACGCCCCGGAAGATTTCGGCAATGGGCCGATAGAGGCCGCCGCCATCGCCGCCTATGGGCGTCACAGCCATTTCGTCACGATCATGAAGATCGCGCTGCCGCTGGGCGCGGCGGCGCTATTGATGATCGTGCTTTTCTATTCGGGCATTTTCGACAAGCGCGACAAGCTCGATATCACCTTCCGCGAAATCGCCTCGCTCAATAACGATCTGCGCATGGTGAGCCCGCGCATCAACGGGCTGGACACATCGGGCAGGCCCTATCTGCTGACCGCCGACACGGCGACGCAATCCAAGACCAATCCCAGCCAGATCGCGCTCGACAATGTGCAGGCCGACCTCAAGCTCACCGATGCCGACGACTGGGTCTCGCTTTCATCGAACTCGGGGCGGCTCGACACCGAAACCGAACAGATCAAGCTCAGCCCGAAGATCGACGTTTACGTCTCTACAGGCTATGAATTTCACGGGGGTTCCGGGCTGGTGGACTTTCGCAAGGGCACTTTTTCGACGGATGACCCCGTCGAAGGACATGGACCGGCGGGAACATTGCGCGCGGACGCGATGACGGCGGACAATGAGACGCGCAAGATCATTTTCGTGGGCCATGTGAAGATGCGCCTCTATGGTGAGCCGTGAACGGGTGATTTGGGATATGGGGACAGTAATGGCGATAGTTGGACATATGCCGTCTGAGGCGCAGGCATGGCGGAAGAGCTCGACAGGCGCCCGCCTGATGGGCGGACTGCTGGCCTGCGGCATGCTGATGGCGGCTGCCACCGTGATGATGAGCGCGCCGACAAGCGCCCTTGCGGCCTCGGCCGGCAGCCCGCTGGAAGGTTTCGCCACCGACCCCAAACAGCCCGTCGAGATCGAGGCCGACCGACTGGAAGTGGACGACAAGAACAAGACCGCCGTCTTCATCGGCAATGTGCTGGCGGTTCAGGGCGCGACACGTCTGCGCTCAGACCGGCTGAAGGCCACCTATTCGGCGGGGCCCGATGGCGGACGCAACCAGGTCCGGCAGATCGTCGCCACGGGCCGCGTGCATGTGCTTTCCAAGGACGACCAGTCGGCGGACGGCGACTGGGCGCGTTATGACGTGATCGGACGCACCATAATCATGGGCGACAAGGTGGTGCTGCGGCAGGGCCAGAACGTAATCCGGGGAAAGAAACTCACCATCGACCTCAACTCCGGACGCAGCCGCGTGACCGGCGGGGTGAGCAGCACAACCGCCCAGGAAAGTGGACAGGAAAGCGGAAACGGGCGCGTCAAGGCCCTTTTTCAGCCCTCTCAAGCGCCAAAAAAGTAAAAGAAGGCTTGGTTAACGGACCCTTTTCATACAATTTTAATGCCAACTGCCGTTTCATGGGGCAGTAATCGAGGGGAACGATGACCAGTCAGGGCGAAACAGCCACCCAGCAGACCGCTATCGGAGCCGGAAACCCGGAACGGGGCCCGCATGAAGGACCGCGTCTGGTCGCCAGCAACGCGGGCCTGAGCGTCTCCAAGATCGGCAAGAGCTTCCGTCGCCGCCCTGTCGTGCGCGGCGTGAGCTTCAATGTGAACCGCGGCGAGGCCGTGGGTCTGCTCGGCCCCAATGGCGCGGGCAAGACGACCGTCTTCTATATGATCACCGGGCTGATCGCGCCGGACTATGGCTCCATCGCGATGGACGGCCATGACGTGACGCAACTGCCGATGTATCGCCGCGCGCGCATGGGCATCGGCTATCTGCCTCAGGAAGCCTCGATCTTTCGCGGGCTGACGGTTGAACAGAATATCCGCGCCGTGCTGGAAGTGGTGGAAAGCGACCGCGACCGCCGCGAAGCCGACCTCGACGATCTGCTGGCCGAATTCTCGATCACGCATTTGCGCCGCACGCCCTCCATCGCCCTTTCCGGCGGCGAGCGTCGGCGCGTTGAAATCGCCCGCGCTCTGGCGACACAACCTTCCTTCATGCTGCTGGACGAGCCCTTCGCGGGCATCGATCCGATCGCCATCGGCGATATTCGCGATCTCGTGGCGCATCTGAAGGATCGCGGCATCGGCGTGCTGATCACCGACCATAATGTGCGCGAGACGCTGGAGCTGATCGACCGCGCCGTCATCATTCATGACGGGCATGTGCTGATGGAAGGCGAGCCTTCCGAAATTGTCGGGAACGAAGACGTGCGACGCCTTTATCTGGGCGAGCGGTTTTCGCTGTAATGCGTTGAGGAATGACCATGCGTAAAAGGCAATTCGAGTAATGGCTATCGGCCCAAGACTGGAAATGCGTCAAGGCCAGTCGCTGGTCATGACGCCTCAATTGCAGCAGGCAATCAAACTGCTGCAACTGTCCAATCTTGAACTCGGCGAATATGTGGAACAGGAGCTGGAGAAAAATCCGCTGCTGGAAGCAAGCGCCGCCGAACCCGAAGCCGAACGCCTCAACGCGTCCGACGACATGCGCGACAGCGGCGACTTCGACGCCGGTCCCGTTGCCGAAACCGCCCTGACCCTGAGCGAGGATGGCCCGCTGCCGTCACGCGAAGGCGATCTCGATATGGACTATGACAATGTCTATGCCGACGAAAGCCGCAGCGACACGCAGAACGAGGCGGCGGTCTCGATGCCCGACCAGACAAGCTCGGACTGGCAGAACCTGAAATCAGGCAGCGGCGGTGGCGGCGGCGGCGACGGTGAATTCGGTCTTGAACAGACGCTGACACGCGAGGCGACGCTGGCAGAACATCTGACCGACCAGATGAACATGGCGCTGAAAGACCCGCGCCAGCGCATGATCGGCGCCTATCTGATCGATAACGTCAACGAAGCGGGCTATATGGCGGCCGATCTGGCCGAAGTGGCCGACAAGCTGGGCGCCGACATCGAGGAAACCGAAAAGGTCCTCAAGGTCCTCCAGACTTTCGAGCCGACCGGAATTTGCGCGCGGAACCTGAAAGAGTGCCTCGCGCTGCAACTGGCCGAGCGTGACCGGCTCGATCCGACGATGCAGATATTCCTCGAACATCTGGAACTTTTCGCCCGGCGTGATTTCGACCTGCTGATGAAGCTTTGCGGCGCGGATCGCGAGGACATTACCTCGATGATCGAGGATATACGCGATTGCAACCCCAAGCCCGGCCTCGCCTTTGGCGGCGAGCCTTCGGTGCCGGTCATTCCCGACGTCTTCGTGCGCCAGCGCGCCGACGGCACCTGGGCGATCGAACTCAATGCCGAAACGCTGCCGCGCGTGCTGGTGAACCAGCAATATTATACCGAAGTGAGCAAGCTCTCGAGCGACCCCAAGGCCAAGGCCTATCTGTCGGAATGCCTCAACAGCGCCAACTGGCTCGTCAAGAGTCTCGATCAGCGCGCCCGCACCATCCTGAAAGTGGCCGCCGAGATCGTGCGCCAGCAGGACGCCTTCCTGATGTATGGCGTCCAGCATCTGCGCCCGCTCAACCTGCGGACCGTCGCCGACGCCATCTCGATGCATGAATCGACGGTGAGCCGCGTCACGGCCAGCAAATATATCGCCACCCCGCGCGGCATCTTCGATATGAAATATTTCTTCACCTCCTCCATCAATGCGACGGCGGGCGGCGAGGGACATTCGGCGGAAGCCGTGCGTCACCGCATCAAGGATTTAATCGACGCCGAACTTAATGATGCCGTTCTTTCAGATGATAATATCGTCGATATCCTGAAAAAGTCAGGGATAGACATCGCCAGGCGGACAGTCGCCAAATATCGGGAAGCATTGAACATTCCCTCATCCGTTCAACGGAGGCGCGAAAAGAAAGCCTATGCGTGAAGCGTATCGCAAGCCGCTCGCAAGGCTTACGAACAGCATATAAGTAATTGGAAAGTATGGTCTTTTATCGTGTTTAAGGTCGCAGGTTGACACCCCCGGAGGAGGCAACTAGGTTGCGTCGCGCTTGAGACCCCTTCGTGGTCCTTGAGGGATTTCACAAAGGAATCGAGCCCATCGCTTCCAGGCGTCGGGGACCCGGTCGTTTCAGGGGAAACAAGGTTGGCAAGATGGACCAGACAGACAGTCCATGTTTTGCGCAGACGCAAAGACAGCCAGCAACTATAAACGCCAGCGGCAATGGCACGATGTGACCCGGAAAGGTTCTCATGCAAGTTCAGGTCAGCGGACATCATCTCGATGTTGGAGATTCCCTTCGCAGCCATGTGAAGGAGAGACTCGACGCCAGTGTAGGAAAATATTTCGACAAGCCGATCAACGGCCATGTCACCCTCACGAAAGAGGGACATGAGGTGAAGGCCGATTGCGCCGTGCATCTCAATTCCGGCGTGCGGATCAACACGCAAGGCCGCGCTGTCGACGCTTACGCCGCCTTCGATGCAGCAGCCGAGCGCCTCGACAAGCGCCTGCGGCGCTACAAGCGTCGGCTGAAGAGCCACGCCAATGGCAACAAGCCGGAACTGCCGGCCGAAAACTTCCCTTCCTTCGTGCTTGAAGGCGGCGACGAGCATGAAGAGCTGGCCGACGACGCCCAGCCCATCATCATCGCCGAGGGCACGACATCGATCCCCAGCCTTTCGGTTGTCGATGCGGTGATGCATATGGACCTGTCGGATTCGAGCTTCGTCGTCTTCCGCAATGGATCGACGGGCGGTCTCAACCTCGTCTATCGGCGCGACGACGGCAATATCGGCTGGCTCGACGCCAGTCGCGATCTACAGACAAGCTAAACGAGTTCGTCGCCGTCCCGTTTGAAACCGGGCCTGTTAGATTCTTGGAGCGTATAGTCATGGAGCTTGAAGATCTGGTGTCGCCGGAGGGGGTTATCGCCCACCTCAAGACGACCAGCAAAAAGCAAACGCTACAGGAACTCTCTGCGCGTGCAGCCGAGTTGACCGGCGTTTCCGACAAGACGATCTTTGAAACCTTGCTCGAGCGCGAGCGACTGGGCTCGACGGGCGTGGGACACGGCATCGCCATTCCGCATGGCAAGCTCTCGCAGCTGACCCGGCTTTACGGGCTTTTTGCCCGGCTCGATACGGCGGTGGATTTCGAAAGCGTCGACGACCAGCCGGTCGATCTGGTGTTCCTGCTGCTCGCGCCCGAAGGCGCGGGCGCGGACCATCTGAAGGCGCTGGCGCGGATTTCGCGTCTGCTGCGCAACAACTCGGTGGTCGACAAGCTGCGCGCCAGCGACGATCCGGCGGCGCTGTTTGCGATCCTGACGGAACCGGCGCCAAGCAATGTCGCGTGAACGGACGCCCTGAAAACAAAAGCCCCGCAGATGATGCGGGGCTTTTTCGTTCCTACATCCGGCACACCTTAATGGACCGAGACGGGCTCCAGTTCATACTGGCGGGCGCCTGCGAAGGCGGTGTCGCGGTCGTCGAGGACCGCCATGCGCTGGCCGTTGGCGGCGTGGACGGCAAAGAGCTTGGTGTCGGCGGGGACATTGATCTCGGAGCCGAGTTCGCTCTCGAGTTCGCCCGCCAGCACTTCGCGAACATAGACGATGTTCGGCATGCCGATCTCGGCGAATGTCTCCGGGCTCAGGTGACGCAGATCCTGCGTGCCCCAGCCGGGCGCCGAATTGTTGATGTGATACTTTTCCATTTTACTACGCTCCTTTTCCGCGGCCCCTTCGATCAGGCGACGCGCGTCGTGGTCGTTACTCAATACTCTGTCAGGCCTCTACGCCCTGCGCGCCGTCGACGATGGCGATCCTGCGGACAAGGCGGCTGGATTCGGGACGGACGAGATCAATGGCCAGCAGACCATTGTCAAGACGCGCGCCCAGCACTTCCATGCCGTCGGCCAGCACGAATGCGCGCTGAAACTGTCGTGCGGCGATGCCGCGATGGAGATAGATGCGATCTTTTTCCTCGCGCTGGCGACCCTGGATCACGAGCTGGTTTTCCTCCAGCGTGACGGCAAGCTCATCGGCTGTAAAACCGGCAACGGCGAGCGTGATACGCAGAACGCGCTGCTCCTTCGCGCCGTCCGAGACCAGCGCCTCTTCGACATTATAGGGCGGATAGCCGTCCGAGCCCTTCGCGACCCGTTCCAGCAGGCGCTCCATCTCGTCGAAACCGAGCAGAAACGGGCTGTTAAACTGAAGCATTTTCGACATTCATTCGCATCCTTCGCCAAAGCCCCCGAGACGGGCAACCTTGAAAACGGCCCTAGATTGGCGCCATTCCAAAGTTAATGTGGGGTGCCGGCAGGGCGGTTGCAAGCAAGCGCAAAGGTGGAATCATGCCGAAGTCCGGCTTTTTATAGATATAAAGTTCTATAAGCGAGGTCATGGATAAAGTTGACGCCAGTGTCATGTTTCTGGTGACAGGGGGCTTCATTCGGGTCTAGACTTTCGCCAAACAAAGATTGCCTCGACGTCAATGGATGATCGGGAAGCTTTAGGTTGGAGGACCACTATGAGCGAAGCCGCTATCAAGATGGATATCTCGGATATCAAAAGGCCCCCGCGCCATACGGACGAAGAACTGGCCGTGCTGAGAGGCACGATGGTCGGCAAGGATCCTTATTCGATCCCGCTGGAAGACATCGATGTGGGTCAGCCGGAAATTTTCCGCGACTTCACGATGTGGGGTTTCTTCGATCGCCTGCGCAAGGAAGACCCGGTCCACTATTGCCGCGACAGCGAGTTCGGTCCCTATTGGTCGGTTACGAAGTACAACGACATCATGGCGGTCGACACCAATCATCAGGTGTTCTCGTCGGACGCGCATCTGGGCGGCATCACCATCGGCGATCCCGATGACGATTTCATCCTGCCGATGTTCATCGCCATGGATCCCCCGAAGCACGACGCGCAGCGCAAGGTCGTGAGCCCGATCGTCGCGCCCGCCAATCTCGCGCTGCTGGAAGGCACGATCCGCGAACGCGCCATCGGCCTGATCGACGCCATGCCGGTGGGCGAGGCATTCGACTGGGTCGATCACATCTCGATCGAACTCACCACGCAGATGCTGGCGACGCTGTTCGACTTCCCCTGGGAAGAACGCCGCAAGCTGACACGCTGGTCGGACGTCGCCACGGCCCGTCCCGGCGACGGCCTTGTCGAGTCGGAAGACGCGCGCAAGCAGGAGCTTTACGAATGCCTCGCCTATTTCACCGATCTGTGGAACCAGCGCGTGAATTCGGAGCCCAAGGGCGACTTGATCTCGATGCTGGCGCATGGCGAATCCACGCGCAACATGGACCCGATGGAATATCTCGGGAACATCATCCTGCTCATCGTCGGCGGTAATGACACGACACGCAACTCGCTGACGGGCGGCCTGCTCGCGCTCAACGAAAACCCCGCACAGTACGACAAGCTGCGCGCCAACCCCGACCTCATCACCTCGATGGTGCCGGAAATCATCCGCTGGCAGACGCCGCTGGCCCATATGCGCCGCACGGCGCTCGCCGATATCGAACTCGGCGGCAAGCAGATCAAACGCGGCGACAAGGTCGTGATGTGGTACGTCTCGGGCAACCGCGACGATGAAGTCATCGAAAACCCGAACGACTTCATCATCGATCGCGCCCGTCCGCGCCAGCATCTCTCCTTCGGTTTCGGCGTGCATCGCTGCGTCGGCAACCGTCTGGCCGAGATGCAGCTGCGCATCGTCTGGGAAGAACTGCTGAAGCGTCATCCCAAGATCGAAGTCGTGCAGCCGCCCAAGCGCATCCTCTCAAGCTTCGTGAAGGGCTATGCGGAAATGATGGTTCGCATTCCGGGCTGATCGCTACGGGAGAGAAACGAATAGAAAGCCGGGACGCTGAATGCGTTCCGGCTTTTTTGTTTGGCGTGAGCGCCCCCACCCGAAAAATTCAAAGAGAATTTTTCGACCTCCCCACAAGTGGGAGGTAAAGAAAAAGGGAAGTGTTCCTGCAAGCCATCAAATCCATTGCATGGGGAAGCCGGGGCCGGTTCAATAAAAATGGAACGAGAGGGAGGACAGCCATGCAGGATGATGGTGATGTGATACTCGACGCCATCATGGCGCTGGCGCCGCCGTTGCTGGAGGCGCTGGAGACGCTGGGCTTTGTCGCGCGGCACCTGCACCCGCCGCATCTCGACGAATTGCTCGACCGCATCGAGGGCGCGGACGCCGAGGTGATCGCGGGGCACAAGGCATTCGCGAGCATCGACTGGCCGGACGACCTCGTTTCCTTCCGCGATCAGGTGGAGCTAGTCGCGACGGAGACCGAAGCGGCCTTTGCCGAATTGCGCGCCTCGCGCCATGACCCCAACGGCATCATGGCGACCTACCGGGCGCTTCGCCACGTGAGCCGCGCCGCCGAAGCGCTCTACCCCATCACGGCGATGCTGCCGCCGGTGAGCCCTTACTTTCTCGAACCGCAGGCGCGGAGCGACAAGGAGCTCGCCGCGAAGCTCGCGAGCGCCGACATGGGCCGCGATAATGTCGGCGTGCGCCACATGAGCAATGAAAAACATCAGCGCGGCGGCTTTTCGCTTTATGTGCCGGAGACCTATGACGAGGCGACGCCCGCGCCGCTCATCATCGCCATGCATGGCGGCAGCGGACACGGACGCGACATGCTGTGGACGTGGATCGCCAGCGCGCGGACGCGGGGCGCGATATTGATGTCGCCAACTTCAATGGGGCCGACATGGTCGCTGATGGAGCCGGAGATCGATCATCAGAACATCATGCGGATGATCGCCCATGTGGCGGAGAACTGGAAAGTGGACCGGCGCCGCATATTGCTGACCGGCATGAGCGACGGCGGCACCTTCTCCTATGTGCTGGGTCTGCAATCGGGCGCGCCCTTCACGCATCTCGCGCCCATCGCGGCGAGCTTCCATCCCTTCCTCGTGGAAATGGCGGCCCCGGAGCGGATGGAAGGTCTGCCGATCCATATCACGCATGGGGCGCTCGACTGGATGTTCGATGCCGATATGGCGCGGATGGCGAACCGGGCCTTCACCGGCGCAGGCGCGAATGTGACCTATCGCGAGGTCGCCGATCTTTCGCATACCTATCCGCGCGACGAGAACCCGCGCATCATGGACTGGTTTCTTGAGGGTCGGTGAAACAGAAAATCAAAACAATCACTTCGTCATGACCCGCCTCCTTTGATTAAAGGTGGGCCGGGTCATGACGATATAAAAGAAGACACCAAGGGGAGGACAGGCAATGAACGAGGAAATCGTCGGGATCGAAACAGACGCGGGAACGATGGAGACCTTCACTGTCGCACCGGGCGACAAGGCCTATCCGCCCGTCATCCTCTATATGGATGCGCCGGGTATTCGCGAGGAGCTTTACGATTTCGCGCGGCGCATTGCGGGACAGGGCTATTTCGTGCTGCTGCCGGACATGTATTACCGCGAAGGCAAGGTGCGTCTCGACATCGACAAGGGCAAAGAGGAAATCAAGCGCATGTTCGTCTCGATGAACGGGCTCAACAACAAGCTCGTGATGGACGACACGAAGGGCATGCTCGCCTTCCTCAAGACCCATCCACAAGCCGCCCCCGGCCCGCGCGGCTGCCTGGGCTATTGCATGAGCGGGCAATATGTCGTCTCGGCGGCGGGCACTTTTCCCGATGATTTCGCGGCTACCGCCTCGCTCTATGGCGTCGGGATCGTCACCGAGCAGGCCGACTCGCCGCATCTGCTCGCGCCGAAGATCAAGGGCGAGCTTTACCTCGGCTTTGCCGAAAAGGACATTTACGTGCCCGACAATGTGATCCCCACGCTCGAAAAAGCGCTGGATGACAATCATGTCAGCTACAAGCTGGAGACATGGCCGGAAACGGACCACGGCTTCTGCTTTCCGCAGCGTGCGGCTTACAATAAGGACGCGGCAGAGAAGGTCTGGACGATTGTCTTCGACATGTATGAGCGCCGCCTGAAGGCTTGATGCGGCGCACACCCTAATTTTGTTGCCCCTTTTGCGTTCCGGGGCTTGGGTGAACGGGCAATTCATCGTCAAATAGGCGCATATGCGGACGCTCCGGGAGAGAGGCGCCGCAAGCAATATCGAGAGACGGCTATCTGGGAGGATGGACATGGCTACTGCTGTAAAAGGAGCTGACTACGATGTGGTAATTGTCGGCGCGGGTTTTGCCGGCATGTATATGCTGCACAAGCTGCGCGGACTGGGCCAGAAGGTGCGCGTGATCGAGGCGGGCGACGGCGTCGGCGGCACATGGTACTGGAACCGCTATCCCGGCGCGCGCTGCGACGTGGAAAGCCTCGAATATCAATATGGCTTTTCCGATGAAATCCAGAAGGGCTGGAAATGGAGCGAGCGCTATTCGGCGCAGCCCGAAATCCTGCGCTATCAGAACTATGTCGCCGACAAGCTCGATCTGCGCAAGGACATCACTTTCAGCACGCGCGTAACCTCGGCGACCTATGACGAGCCCAATGCGCTGTGGACCATCCAGACCGACAAGGTGGACGGCAGCGGGGGCGACACGTTGCAGGCGCGTTTCTGCGTCATGGCGACGGGGTGTCTTTCCGCCGCGCGCGTGCCGGACTTCAAGGGCAAGGACGATTTCAAGGGTCCGACCTATCACACGGGCGGCTGGCCGCATGAAGGCGTTGACTTCACCGGCCTCAAGGTCGGCGTGATCGGCACGGGCTCGTCGGGCGTGCAGAGCATTCCGATCATCGCCTCGCAGGCCGACCATGTGACCGTGTTCCAGCGCACGGCGAATTTTACCCTGCCGGCCTGCAACCGTCCGCTGAAACAGGAAGAGATCGCCAGGTCGAAGGAAATCCTGCTGGAGAACCGGCAACAGGCGCTGAAAGCACCCGCGGGCATCACCTGCTTTGAATATAATGAAAAGCTGGCCGCGGAATTGACGCCGGAAGAACGGAAAGCGGAACTGAAGCGGCGCTGGGAGCTTGGCGGCTTCGCCTTCCTCGGCGCTTATGCCGATGTGATGCTGGAAAAGCCCTCCAACGACTATGCCGCCGACTATGCGCGCGAACGCATGGCCGCCGTCATCAAAAAGCCGGGGCTTGTCGACAAACTTCTGCCAAACGATCATCCCATCGGCGTGAAGCGGCTCTGCCTCGATACGAATTATCTGGAAACCTATAATCAGGACCATGTCGATCTCGTCGACGTGCGTAAAAATCCGATCGAGCGCATTACCGAAAAAGGCGTTGTTGCAGGCGGTAAGGAATATGAAGTCGACGCCATCGTCTTTGCGACGGGTTTTGATGCGATGACCGGCGCGATCACCAACGTCAACATCACCGGCCGCAAGGGCGAGAAGCTGACCGACAAATGGGCGGCGGGTCCGCGCACCTATCTCGGCCTCGGCTCGGCGGGCTTTCCGAACCTGTTCTTCATCACAGGCCCCGGCAGCCCCTCGGTGCTGACAAACATGATCGTCTCGATCGAGCAGCATGTGGACTGGATTACCGACTGCATCGGACGCCTGACCAAAGGCAATATCCGCTCCATCGAAGCCAGCCGCGACGCGGAAGACGAATGGGTGGCGCATGTCAATGAAGTCGCCAGCATGACGCTCTATCCGCAGGCGAACAGCTGGTATATGGGCGCGAATATTCCCGGCAAGCCGCAGGTCTTCATGCCCTATCCGGGCGGGCTCGACCTCTATGGCGAGAAGCTCGCGGAAGTGGCGGGCGCTGACTATGAAGGCTTTGAACTGGGCGCGTAACGCACGCAAAGCGACGACAAGCGACTATTGGCCAGAGCCGGAAAAACCCAATCGGGCGAAGACGGCTCTGGCCTTTTCGCTTTCGAGATAGGCGAGGAAATTTCTCGCACCCTCACCCGCCCTGTTCGTCAGCGCCACGGGATAGACAATGGGCGGATGCGAGGCGGCGGGAAAGGCATCGACCACGCGCACTCTCTTTTCGGAGATGGCGTCTGTCTCATAGACGACGCCGAAGGGCGCTTCGCCGCGCGCGACATAGGCAAGCGCGACGCGCACGTTCTGGGCCTGCGCCAGATGATCCTTCACAGAGGGCCAGACGCCGAGCGAGGTGAGCGCGGCGCGGGCATAGCGGCCTGCGGGCACGGCCTCGGGATCGGCGAGTGCGAGGCGGCCGCCTTCCAGCGCCTGAGCCAAGGGAAAGTCCGGCACAACCTTGAGCGTGGTTGCCGAAGAGACTGGCGCGATCAGCACGAGGCGATTGCTCAGCAGATCGCTGCGGCTGTCCGGTTTGATGAGATTGCGTCTGGCAAGCTCGTCCATCCAGGCTTCGTCGGCGGAGATGAACATATCGGCCGGCGAGCCCGCCTCGATCTGGCGGGCGAGGACGGAGGAGCCTGCAAAGGAGACCACGACCTTGCGGCCCGTCCCGGCTTCATAATTTTTGGCGATGGTCGAAAGCGCATCGGTGAGCGAGGCGGCGGCGAAGACGAGGGTGCGATCGTCATTTGCGGAGGCCGATGCGAAAGGCGCAAGAGCCAGCGCGAGACACGCCATCGCCAAACCCGGAATCCGTCTGCGCCAGATGTTCATCCAATTACTCTCATTCCAATGAAGCAATGACCTCGCCGCACTCAGATAAATAGCACGCGAGGGATTTTCGAGATAGAATCGCACCAATAAGAAACGGGGGGCTTTGATGGGGAAGCTGACAAATTTTGCGAGCGTCTTGCTTCTGATCGCGGCGGGTTCGACGGTCGGGGCAAATGCGGTGAAAGCCGCCGACGAGCTTGCGCCCGAAAAACTCCATGTGGAAAAAATCCCAGCAGGGCCGCGCGACCACTGGATCTGGGTCGGCGACGTCAACCCCATGAGCAATGTCGATACGCGCGCCATGCTCTATGACGCGGACAAGGGCAAGATGCTCGGCATGCTGTCCACGGGCTATTGGGGCTCGGTGATCCTGCTGCCGAAATCGACGGGCGATGTGGTGTCGCTGGAAACCTATTTCGAGCATGGGACACGCGGGAAGCGGCACGACTATGTGGTGGTCTATGACCCGCAGACGCTGAAGCCCCTCCACGAGATCGAAATTCCGCCGCGTCGCATGACGGCGCTCATACAGAGCCGCATGGGCGGATTGACCGACGACGACCATTTTGTGGCGGTGACGAATTTCACGCCCGCGCAGACGATCAGCATCGTCGATCTTCAGACCAACAAGTTCGTGGAAGAAGTGAACATGGCAGGCTGCGGGCAGATCTATCCGGCGGGACCGCGCCGTCTGCTGACGCTTTGCGGCGATGCAACCTTGCGCTCGCTGATGCTGGACGACACCGGCCATGTGATCGACCAAGTCGACGGCAAGCCCTTCTTCGATCCCTTTGGCGATCCCGTCATCATCCATGCGGTGCGGGCGGGCGACGACTGGCTGTTTGCTTCTTTCGCCGGTTACATCTATCAGATCGATGCCTCGAAGCCTGAAACCAGCCTGCGCGAGAAATGGTCGCTGCTGAGCGACAGCGAACGCAAGGCGGGCTGGCGCACGGCGGGCTATCAATCGCTGGCGGTGCAGAAATCACAGAACCGGCTTTATGCGCTGATGCGCAAGGGGCCGGAGGACACCTACGAACAGCCGGGCGACGAGATCTGGGTCTATGACATCGCCAGCCATGAGCGCGTCGAGAAGATCACACTGGAAAACACGACGCTCGCCATCGAGGTGAGCCAGGACGCCAAGCCTATCGTCTATGCGGCGTCGCTGAAAACCGTTGTGCCCTACTGGACGCTGGCGGTGATGTCGATCATCGGGATTCATTTCGAGGAACTCGATATCGTGAAGCCTGCGCTGGACGTTTATGACGCCGCAAGTGGCGAGCATCTGCGGACTGTCGATCACGTCGCGCAATTCGCCACTTCATTGCAGCAACCGTGAGGGGCGAGACATGACCGAAACACTCATCGTCTCCAATGTGCTGCTGTGGCTCATGGTGCTGGGGCTTGCAGGCACGGTGATCCTGCTCAGCCGCCAGATCGGCGTGCTGCATGAACGCATCACGCCGGTGGGCGCGTTGATGACGGCCAGGGGCGTGAAGGTGGGCGAGGCCTCGCGCGAGTTCCATCTCGGCAATCTCAATGGCGAACCCGTCACGGTTGGTGGGACACACAAGGATGGCGCGAGCACGCTCGTCTTCTTCGTCTCGCCGACCTGCCCGGTCTGCGCCTCGCTGCTGCCGACATTGCGCTCGCTCGTCAAACAGACGCCGAACCTGCGATTGGTACTGGCAAGCGACGGCGAGGAAGCGGAACACCGCGCCTTTATCGAGCGCAAGGGGCTTGGCGATCTGCCTTATGTTTTGTCGATGGAACTGGGGCAGAGCTTCGGTGTCGGGAAGCTGCCCTATGGCGTGCTGATCGATGCGGCGGGCGTGTTGCGGGCGCATGGGCTCGTCAATAATCGCGAACATATCGAAAGCCTGCTGGAGGCCGAGCGCGAGGGGGTCGCCTCGATCCAGGATTACATGATGGCGAAGGCCGATGGCACGCGGGGAGGCCACTGATGGGACGGCTCGACAAATGGATGGAAGAGCGCGCGCGCAAGCTGGCGCGGGGCACATCGCGTCGCGGCTTTCTGGCTTCGGCGAGCGCCGTGTTGCTGGGCGCGGCGGCTGTGCCGCTCTTGCCGGTGGCGCGCGTGCAAGCGGCAATGCCTGACGATGGTGATGCAACCTCTTGCGACTATTGGCGCTACTGCGCGATCGACGGGTTCCTCTGCGGCTGCTGCGGCGGCAGCCCAAGCTCCTGCCCACCGGGCACGGTAGCTTCCATCGTCACCTGGGTCGGCACCTGCCGCAACCCGAACGACGGCAAGGACTACATCATTTCCTACAATGATTGCTGCGGACGCAGCTCCTGCGGGCGTTGCGGCTGCCAGCGCGACGAAGGCGACCGACCGCTCTATCGCACCGATGCGTCGAACGACATCAACTGGTGTGCGGGGAGCACGGCGGACATCATCTATAATTGCTCGACGGCGGTCGTCGTGGGCGTGAGCACGGATTGATGTTCAAGTCCGGTTTGCGTATTTGCGCTCTGGTGTTTGGCTTCATCGTTTTGACGACGGCGGCAAGCGCCTCGCCGCGCACCGACTACATGCTGAAATGCATGGGCTGCCACGGGCCAGACGGCGCGGAGGTGGTGGGCAAGGTGCCGGCGCTGAAAGACAGTGTGGCGCGGTTTCTGAACGTCGAGGGCGGACGCGCCTATCTCGTCAAGGTGCCGGGCACGCGGCAGACGCCGCTCGACGATCAGCGCGTGGCCGATCTGCTGAACTGGCTGCTGCCGCATTTCGACGCCGCACATATGCCGAAGGATTTCGCGCCCTATACGGGCGAGGAAGTGAAAGCGCTGCGCGCGCATCAACTGCCCGATGTGGTGGCGACGCGAGCGCAGCTCATCGAGGCGCTTGAAGAAAAAGCGCCGTATTAAATTCGAGACCGTTTTATCCAACGAGGAATGACCATGACGATCAAGCTCTATCACTGCAAAGGCGCGCGCTCAGTGCGTCCCCTCTGGACGCTGGAGGAAATGGGCATCCCTTACGAGCTTGAGAGCATGAAATTTCCGCCGCGGTTTTTCCGCGAAGGCTATCTCGACATCAATCCGCTGGGCACCGTGCCTGCGATGACGGATGGCGACGTGCTGATGACGGAATCGACCGGCATCTGCCAGTATCTCGTGGATGTGCATGGGCCGAGCCCGCTGGGCCTTAGCCCAAAGGACAAGGACTATGGCGCCTATCTCAACTGGCTCTATCGCTCGGATGCGACGCTGACATTCCCGCAGACGCTGGTGCTGCGCTATACGCAGCTTGAGCCCGAAGAACGCCGCGTCAAACAGGTGGTCGACGATTATACGCAGTGGTTCTTCGCGCGGCTTCGCAGCGTGGAACAGGCGACGGGCGACAATGAATTTCTCTGCGCGGGGCGTTTCACGATTGCCGATATTGCGGTGGGCTATGCGCTTTATCTTGCCGACACGCTGGGGCTGCGCGGTGGATTCAAGCCCAATACGGAAGCCTATCTGAAGCGGCTGGAAGCGCGGCCCGCGTTCCAGCGCTCGATCGAACTGTAAGGCGATGCTGGACCCGATTGTCGATTTCATGCTGCGCGGCGGGCTGGCGGCGATCCTTGTCCTCGCCGCGATCCACAAGCTGCGCGACCGGACGACATTCATGGGGCAGCTGGCGGCTTACGATCTGCTGCCCGAGACACTGATACACGGGGCATCGCGCGCGATACCGCTGATCGAACTTGCCGCCGCGCTGTTCCTGCTGATGCGCTCGGCGCATGCCTCGCTGACGGCGGCGGCGATCTTCTTCATCTATGGCGCGGCGATGACGATCAATCTGGCACGGGGGCGACGCGATATCGATTGCGGTTGCGGGGACCCGGACGGCAAGCAGGCGCTCCACCCTGCCCTTGTGGTGCGCAATCTCGTGCTGGTGGTTTGCTCGCTGCTGGTTTCATGGCCGGTTGCGGCAAGGCCTCTGGGATGGCTCGACTATGTCGTTTCGGTGCTGGCCGTCGTCGCGGTGCTGGCGATCTATACGGCATTCAACACGCTGA
>JBAQNC010000197.1:0-6901 GCA_049303435.1 Parvibaculum sp.
GCATAGGTCAGGTCGTGAGCAGCGGCGACGTCGCGCAGCATCCACTCGGTCATCAGCTTGGAACGGCCATAAGGCGACATGGGATTGAGCGGCACGTCCTCATTGATGGCGGCGGCGTCCGGCATGCCATAGACGGCTGCTGTCGACGAGAAGATGAAATGCTTGACGCCGCCCTTGACGCAAGTTTCGATGAGGCTGCGCGATTTGGCGGTATTGTTAAGATAATATTTGAGCGGGTCCACAACAGATTCAGGAACGATAATCGACCCTGCAAAATGAATGACGGCTTCGACCTCATGCTCGGCAAGGATGCGGGCAACCAGCGTCTCGTCAGCAATATCGCCGACAATCAATTTGTCCGGAACCTGAACGGCCCACTCAAAGCCAGTCGAGAGGTTGTCGATGACAACGACTTCCTCGCCTGCACTCAACAGGTCAATCACCATGTGGCTGCCGATATAGCCAGCGCCGCCGGTGACAAGAATGCTCATATCAAAGCTCCAGAATCGCTCGAATTAGTGTGCGACTCTTATACTCTGAACTTTGCTTCCACATAGCTAACAAGCTCGTCGAGACATTCCTCAAGATTGGAGGCAGCCGTGTCGAGAACCAGTTGCGGGTTTTCAGGTGCCTCGTAAGGCGCTGAAATGCCAGTGAAATCCTTGATTTCACCCGCACGCGCCTTGGCATAGAGACCTTTGGGGTCACGGCTTTCGCAGGTGGCGACATCGGCTTTCACGTAGATTTCATGATATCCGGCGCCTGCCGCCTGACGAGCACGGTCGCGGTCCGAGCGGTAAGGCGAAATAAACGCTGTGATAACCAGCATGCCGGCGCGTTCAAACAGTGCGGCAACCTCTCCGACGCGGCGAATATTTTCGGCGCGGTCTTCTGGTGAGAAGCTCAGATTGGCGTTGAGGCCATGGCGCACATTGTCGCCATCAAGCACATAGACATGATAGCCCTTTTCGAACAGACGTTTCTCCAGCGCCATGGCGAGCGTGGATTTGCCCGCACCGGAAAGACCGGTGAACCACAGTACCCCGCCCTTGTGGCCATTGCGGAACGCACGATCTTCGTCCGCAATCGTATGTTTGGCCATCGTGATATTGGTGCCGCGCGCCGTGATGGCATCGCGTTGGTCGGCATAGCCTTCCATCGAGATGATGCCGCCGCCTCCAATGTCAAACTTCTCGACCAGCACGAAGCGACCCGTGTTGGGGAACTCGATGAAATTGTCGAGCGCCAGCATGCGCCGCGAACGAAGAACGACTTCGGCAACCTGATTGCGTTCTACCTGAACGGAGGCGGCGTTCGACAAATCGGACGTATCAATGATCCGTTCAATTGACTGAACTGTGACCTGTGCTTCCAGCGTTCCAAGCTTGAGCTTGTAGGCCTTGCCAACGGTCATCGGTTCGTGGCCGAGCCAGAAGATGCGGGCCCTGAAAACATCTGTCTCGATGGGGGCCGTATCCAGATGGCTGATCAATTCGCCGCGTTCAACGAAGATTTGCTCGTCAAGGGTGATGCCAACCGAATAGCCTGCTTCGCTTTGCGTCGGCCGCTTGGCGCCAGGAATGGTGGACCAATATTCGATAGTCTTGATGCGGGCGGTCTTGTTCGAGGGCGAGAAGATGATCTGATCGCCAACGGCAATTCGACCGGCTTCTATGCGGCCTGCAATAATGCGGCGTTGATCGAATTTGTAGACATCCTGTACCGGCAGGCGAAGCGGGTGTTCTGTGGCAGGCGCACTGCTGGTGAAGCTGTCGAGCGCCTTGACGACCGTCGGGCCCTTGTACCAGATCATGGCTTTTGACGGCGTGACGATATTGTCGCCTTCGCGGGCGGAAACCGGGATGACGAATGTAGGCGTCACGCCGATCGATGTCAGATAGTCGCGGTATTCACGTTCGATGGCGTCGAATTTTGCCTGATCGTAGTCCGCCAGATCCATCTTGTTGACCGCGACCGCGACCTGTTTCACGCCCATCAAATGCAAAAGATAGCCGTGTCGTTTGGACTGTTCCTTGACGCCTTCGGCGGCGTCGATGATGAGCAGGGCGGCATCCGATTGCGCTGCGCCCGTGATCATGTTCTTCAGGAATTCCTTGTGGCCGGGCGCGTCGATGATCGTGTAATCGCGCGCATCGGTCTTGAACCAGATCTGGCTCGTATCGATGGTGATGCCCTGGTCGCGCTCGGCTTGGAGCGCATCCATGAGGAAGGCCCATTCGAACGGGACACCGCGCTTTTCGGACTGTGCCTTGATGGCTTCGTAGCGGCCATCGGGTAACGACCCGGTGTCGTGGAACAGGCGACCGACCAGCGTGGATTTGCCGTGGTCGACATGGCCGACGATGACGATACGCATCAAGTCGCGCAGCGACGCGTCGTCCTGTGGTACTGCGAGGGTCAGCTTGGCGGTTGCTTCAGTCATCGTTCAATCCTCACAGGTAACCATCGGCGCGAAGGCGCTCGAATGCGTCTTCGGACTCATGGTCCATGGCGCGACCGGAGCGTTCGGAAATTTTCGTCGTCCGCAATTCCTCGATGATCTCGGGAATATTCGATGCGATGCTTTTCACCGGGTTGGTGATGTCCTTGTCACCCAGCGAGCGATAACGCAGACCGTTCTGCGAGAAATAAAGCGGGATGGTCGGGATCCGTTCACGATGCGTGTAAAGCCAGATGTCGATTTCGGTCCAGTGCAGCAGAGGATGCACGCGGATATGCGTTCCCGGCGGGAAGTCGGTCTTGTACTGGTCCCAGAATTCCGGCGGCTGGTCCTTGAAGTCCCATTGGCCTGTAACGCCGCGCGGGCTGAATACACGTTCCTTGGCGCGCGTCGCTTCTTCGTCGCGTCGGATGCCTGCAAAGAGAGCGTTGAAGCCGTGCTTCTTGATGGCGAGCTTGAGCCCCTCCGTCTTGCGCGCGGCCGATCGTGCGGCAGGCGGCAAGGTTTCGTCGGTCGATTCAATCGGCGGGCAAAGTTCGCGAATGAAATTGAGGCCCCACTCTTCCGCATAGCGGTCGCGGAATTCATACATCTCGGGGAATTTGCGCTCGGTATCCACATGCATCACGGGAAACGGTACATGGCCAAGAAACGCTTTTCGGGCGAGCCAGATCATGACGTTAGAGTCTTTTCCAAGCGACCAAAGCATCGCAATATTTTCGATGCGGTTGAAGGCTTCGCGAAAGATGTAGATGCTCTGACTTTCAAGCTGGTCCAAACGGTCCATGGTAGCCTTTCCGTGGCATGACAAACCTGTCTGCCGCGCGATATTACACAATAAATTTGGGTTTAAATTTCAAACCCCACGTTTGCATGTGATTTATAGGCGAGCAGAGGCTAATGCAAGGTCCAAAATAGCAGGACATGCCAAGAAAAATCTCGACAAGACTTTGTCAGCGCGAGCGAAGGACCGGTATAGAGGTTTTTGTTGTTCGCGCCGCCGGCACAAATTTGCGGCCCTTGCCCACAGGCTTGGCGCGATTGGCTCCGCCGTTGGGCTTTTCCGCCAGCTTTTCGACCTTGGAGATGAGCGTTTCAATACGTTTCCGCGCCTCAGTGGAGGCTTGTGCATTGTTGATTTCGCGCACCCAACGCAAATTCCGGACGTGAAGGCCAATAACAATTGCCATAAGCCCGCAAAATCCGAGGAGCAATATGAGGCTCTCGACGGAGAGGCTTTCGAAATATTCAGCAATGGTCATGAATTCCCCCAAAAGGCGCTTTCAAGTGTTCAATGTTCGGGCCTTTGCAGTTTTCAGGCCTTAGTTGGGAGCCGCAGCTATTGGCCAGAATTGGCACAAAATCGTCGATTCAGCACCCCATTTGGCGACCAAATCGAAAGCAGATGCTCAAATTTCAGGCAATCTACAGCGCTTGCCCGATGTAGGGGCAAACATCGTTTCTCCAGTCCACGGAGTATTGAGTGATCCAGAAACCGCCCTGTCAAAGCATATTTGCGGGTGTGACGGTTTTTGAATTGGGGCAGACTTGTTGCCCAGATGTGTAGGCGGGGCGAGTCGCTCGTGCCGAGCTACTCGAAATGAAAGGCTCACCTTCGGGTGGGACAGGTGATTTTGATGTTGTTTGAATCCGGTATTGATCTGCTGCGCGTCCAGGGCGACGTGATATGGGCGGGTGCCGAATTTACGGCCAAGATTTTCAGCGAACCCTATCTGCGCATGGTGACCCGGAAAGGCGACGGCAATGCACCTGTCATGACACTGCCTGGTTTCACCGGACCTGAAGTGTCCCTTCAGCCGCTCAACGCCTTTCTGAACGCCAATGGCTATGTCGCCAATTCCTGGGGGCTGGGCTCCAATCGCGGCGTGCGGGACATGGAGCATATGGAAACCATTGCGGCTCTGCTTGAAACCAATGTGCAAATCATGGCCAACAAGCACAATCGCAAAGTGTCGCTGGTGGGGCAAAGCTTGGGTGGGGTGTTTGCGCGCGAGTTGGCGCGCCGCTGCCCCGATCTCATTGATCGGGTCATTACGCTCGGCAGCCCGGCGCATTTCGGCGAAGGCACCAAGAACGTCAATGCGATGGTTGCCCGCGTCATGTCGTTCTATACCGGTCGTGCGGTTACCGAATTGCTCGCGGAAGTTGAGGAACTGAACCTCGATTTGTCCGAGCCGCCGGTCGGCGTCCCTCTCGTTTCTATTTATAGCCGCTATGACGGGATCGCACCGCTTTCAACCACGAAAATTCCGGTGCGTTACCTGAACGCGGTGAATGAAGCCCCTCGCGAAAATATCGAAATTGTCTGTTCTCATTGCGGTATGGGCGTCAATCCGCTGGTGCTTCTTGCTGTCGCCGACAGGCTTGCCGAAGACAAGGCAAATTGGGTACCTTTCGATTCGATGAAATATGCGATGGGACCAGCTCGCCTTGCCTCCCGCATATTTTATCGACCCGATGTGAAGCCGCACGCGGCCTGACCAGTACAGGTATTCATGGATCCGATTGACAGTTTGATCGAAGGCTACAGAGACTTTCGAACAGGAACGTATAAGCAAAATGTCGAGCGCTATCGCGAACTTGGTGAACGGGATCAAAAGCCCAAGGCGTTGATAATCGCCTGCTGCGATAGCCGCGCCGATCCCGCTATGGTGTTTTCAGCCGATCCCGGTGAGCTTTTTGTTGTTCGCAATGTGGCAAATCTCGTTCCGCCCTATGAGCCGGACAGTCATTATCATGGCACGAGTGCGGCTATCGAGTTCGGTGTCACTGGCCTCGATATCAAGGATATCATCGTGATGGGCCATGCCCGTTGCGGCGGTATCCGGGCACTCTATGAAAGCGGCCAGGGCAACCCGCCCGGCGGCGAGTTTGTGGCCGACTGGATGTCTCTGGCCAATGGCGTCGCTGAGGATATACGTAAGACCCACCCAAAATTGCCGCCGGAGAAGCTCGTGCGAATGATGGAAATGCGTTCGGTCATTTCCTCGCTCGAGCAATTGCGGACATTCCCCTTCGTGCGTGAACGCGAAGCGGCTGGCGCGTTGCGCTTGCACGGTTGGTTCTATGGCATCGCCTCGGGCGTATTGTCGATTTATGACCCCGAGGTTGATGAGTTCAGGGATGTTTCGGACGCGGCTTAGGTCGCGACCAAGCTGGTTTTTTCTTTTTTTCGGGGAGGTGGTGGGTCCGCCGGGGCTCGAACCCGGGACAACTCGATTAAAAGTCGAGTGCTCTACCAGCTGAGCTACAGACCCTCCTTAAGTTGGGCGGAAACTAGCGGCGACCGCTCTCTGGGTCAACCGGATATGATGCCTAAAAGGAGAGGCGACGAAGGCCATCGGCTGCATCCTCTTTTAGGCCTATCCGGTCATAATGGCGGGATATCGCCAGCTGACTGCTCTTCCTTGAACTGCCGCACAAAGGCGTCGAAACGCTGTTTGGCGATGGCGGTGCGCATATTGCCCATGAGCGCCTGATAGTAGGCAATATTGATCCAACTCACGAGCATAGAGCCGAGCATTTCGCCGGACTTGATGAGGTGGTGGAGATAGGCTCGGGAGTAGTCGCGCGCGGCGGGGCAATCGCTCGTTTCGTCGAGTGGTCTTGTGTCCTTCGCATGGCGTGCGTTTTTCAGATTGATCTTGCCGAATCGCGTGAAGGCAAGCCCATGGCGCCCGTTGCGGGTGGGCATGACACAATCGAACATATCGACGCCGCGCGCCACCGATTCGACCAGATCGTCCGGTGTGCCTACGCCCATAAGATAGCGAGGGCGGTCCTCGGGCATCAGAGGTGTTGTGCTCTCCAGAACGCGGAGCATGGCCTCCTGTCCTTCGCCAACGGCAAGGCCGCCGATGGAATAGCCTTCAAAACCGATCTTGGTCAGACCTTCGATGGAACGGGCCCGCAGGTCGGGATAGATGCTGCCTTGCACGATGCCGAAGAGCGCCTGGCCCTCTTTGTGAAGAGGCTGGGTGATGAAGGCCTCGCGCGAGCGCTTGGCCCATCGCAGCGAAAGCTCCATCGATTTTTCAGCTTCTTCGTGTGTTGCAGGAAAAGGGGTGCATTCATCAAGCTGCATCTGGATGTCGGAACCGAGAAGGCACTGGATTTCAATGCTGCGTTCGGGTGTGAGCATGTGCTTTGAACCATCGAGGTGAGACGAGAAAGTGACGCCCTCCTCTGTCATCTTGCGTAGGCTCGTCAAGGACATGACCTGAAAGCCACCGCTGTCAGTCAGGATCGGATAGGGCCAGTTGGCGAATTTGTGAAGGCCACCCATAACGTGGATTTCTTCGGCGCCGGGCCGCAACATGAGATGGTAGGTATTGCCAAGGATCACGTCAGCGCCCGCATCGCGCACCTGATCCATATAGAGCGCCTTGACGGTTGCCGCCGTTCCGACCGGCATGAAGG
>JBAQNC010000198.1:0-3645 GCA_049303435.1 Parvibaculum sp.
GATACGCCCTGGTACGTCGTCCCGGCAGACGACAAGAAGACCGCGCGACTTATCATTTCCCAGATTATCATCGATACGCTTGAAGGACTTGACATGGCCTATCCAAAAACGGACGCAAAGCGCCGGAGGGAGTTACATGCAATCCGCAAGGAGCCTGAGAAATAAAACCATGTGGCCGCCGGATTCTGATCGAATTTCGCGAACATGACGAAAGCCTCAAAAGCAGATACGCCGGGCGGGCCCTATCCCTCTGAATGAATCAATCTGCATCCCTGCGTGCCGACGCTGTCCGGAAAGGCCCTCATGAACTCGATCCTGCGTTATGCTTTCAGACGTCCTCGCTCTCCGACGCCGCCCTGGAACGACAGTGCCCCCGTAAGGGAGGAACTGTTCAGCATCGAGCGGCTCGAGCAGCACGCGGAGAGCCTTGCCGCCGCGCAATCGGTAACGACGCGACCGGCAGCCGTGCTCTCTTTACATACGAGACTCGATGATAATGCCGCAGTGTTACTCGCAGCCTATCGGGCGAGTGCAGCTGTGCTGGAAAGCGGTCGCACCGTCGTTCCCGCCGCAGAATGGTTGCTCGATAATTATCACATCGTCGAGGAGCAGATTCGCGAAATTCGCGACGACCTTCCCGTTGACTTTTACCGACAGTTACCGAAGCTGGCAGAAGGGCCGTTCGCTGGCTATCCGAGAGTATTCGGTCTGGCATGGGCATTCATCGCCCATACCGACAGCCACCTCGATCCCGAAATGCTACAGCGATTTATTGCTGCTTATCAACGCATTCAGCCACTTACCATCGGCGAGTTATGGGCGGTCGCAATCACGCTGCGCATCGTGCTCATCGAAAATTTGCGCCGTCTGGCCGATCAGATGACGGCAGGCCGTGCCGCGCGCGCGGACGCCGATACGCTCGCCAACCAACTTCTCATTCCCGGCTCCTTCCGATCTGCGCTCGACACCGATATTGCCGCGCGCGCAGGCGGCCGCTTGTCCGAGTCCTTCGCGGCTCAGCTTGCAAAGCGACTACGGGGCCAGGATCCCAAAACGACGCCGGCACTTGACTGGCTGGAGGAGCGGCTTGGCCTTCAGGGCGTTGCAATCGACGACGTGGTGCAGCTTGAACAGCAAAGTCAGGGCGCGTCCAACCTGACTGTGCGCAACATCATCACCAGCATGCGGCTCATTTCCGATATCGAGTGGGCCAAACTGTTCGAGAGCGTCAGCCTTGTCGACGAGCGACTGGGCGCCGCCAGCAATTTCGCGGCGATGGATTTTCCGACGCGCAATCTATATCGGAGTGCGATCGAACAACTAGCCCGTGGATCGTCGTTTTCGGAACTCGATATCGCCGATCAAGCGCTGAAGGCGTCCCGTAACAGCGCGTCCGCGGCGATCGATGTCGCAGAGGCACAGCGCATTGACGATCCGGGCTATCATCTGATTTCCAAAGGCCGACGCGCACTCGAGCGCACGATCCATTTTCGGCCGCCTTACCGGTTGAGGATCCGCCGCGCCATTATCCGTCTCGGT
This sequence comes from Parvibaculum sp., assembly GCA_049303435.1. Classification (GTDB taxonomy): domain Bacteria; phylum Pseudomonadota; class Alphaproteobacteria; order Parvibaculales; family Parvibaculaceae; genus Parvibaculum. The sequence continues at coordinate 1,540 of JBAQNC010000198.1, forward strand.
ATCGGCGGCTATGTGGGCGCCATCCTGCTCGTCACGACGCTGCTGTTGGGCCTCGCTATGTGGATGCTTGCCGTACCGGGAGGTGCCGGCGGCTGGCTCGCTCTGTTTGCCGTGATTGCGTTTCTCCCGGTGACGGGCGCGGCGACCGCCCTTATCGACCGCGCGATCACCTGGGGTTTTGGCGCCACGACCCTGCCGGGTCTTGAACTCAAGGCCGGCGTTCCGCAGTCGATGCGCACGCTCATCGCCGTGCCGACTTTGCTGACGAGCAAAGCAGTGCTTCTGGAGCAGATCGAGCGGCTGGAAGTACATCATCTTGCCGGCGCCACCGGCGATCTCGTCTTCGCCCTGCTGGCAGACGGGATCGACGCCGACCAGGAGGTTCTCGCCAGTGACGCCCACATGCTTGCCGTGGCGGACGAGGCAATCGGAGAATTGAACCGGCGGTATGGGCCAGGCCCCAGCGGTGACCGTTTCCTCTTCCTGTATCGGCGACGCGTCTTCAATGCCAGCGAAGGCAAATGGATGGGATGGGAGCGCAAGAGAGGCAAGCTGCACGAACTCAACCGGCTTCTGCGCGGCGCCACCGATACGAGCTTTATGACCGCCGACGGGCATACACCGCACGTGCCAGCCAAAGTGCGTTACGTCATCACGCTCGACGCCGACACAAAATTGCCCAGAGATGCCGCGCTCCGGCTGATCGGTAAGATGGCCCATCCTCTGAACCGGCCCAAATTCGACGACGTCAAACAGCGCGTCGTAGATGGCTATGCCATTCTTCAGCCGCGCGTCACACCGTCTCTGTCGATCCGCGGCGAGGGCTCTCTCTATCAAAGGGTCTTCTCGAGCCCCGGCGGCATGGATCCCTATGCCGCAGCCGTTTCCGATGTCTATCAGGACCTCTTCGGCGAAGGCTCCTATACCGGCAAAGGCATCTACGACATCGATGCTTTCGAAGCCGCTCTGGCTGATCGCATTCCCGAAAATACGCTGCTCAGCCACGACCTCTTCGAGGGCATTTTCGCGCGTGCAGGTCTGGCCTCCGACATCGAGGTCGTGGAGGAGTTCCCGGCGCGCTACGATGTCGCCGCCAAACGGCAGCATCGCTGGACGCGAGGAGACTGGCAGCTCCTGGCGTGGATATTCCGCCGCCGCGGGGAACGGTCCGTTCCGCCGGTCGGTCGCGGGAAGATGCTGGACAATCTCAGGCGATCGCTGCTTGCTCCGCTCACATTGCTGGCACTCGCGCTGTGCTGGCTGCAGCCCTTGCGCTTGGCCATCATCGGCAACCTGTTTCTCCTCTTCGCCATTGCAATCCCGGCCTTCCTTCCGACCTTTTTCTCCATCCTGCCACGCCACGCCAGCAATCGGCTTCGTAACCATGTTCGCATGGTGGCCGCCGACCTGCGGCTCGCCGCGATACAGACCCTGCTTTCGGTCTTCTTCCTCGCCGATCAGGCATGGCGCATGGGCGATGCCATCGTGAGAACGCTGGTTCGTCTGCTGGTCACCCATCGCCGCCTTCTCGAATGGACGACGGCCGCCCAAACGTCAGGAAGCCCGCGACTGTCTCTTCGCGGCTTCTATCGGCAGATGGCCGGGGGCACTTTGCTCGGACTCATCGTGACGGTCGGCGCACTCGCCCTCGCTCCGTCAAACTGGCCGTTGATCCTCCCTTTTACGGGGCTGTGGCTGACCGCGCCGACACTGGCCCTGTGGACCAGCAGGACATCAACAGCCACCCGTCGGCCTCCCGTCTCGGAAGCGGATAGGCGCGACCTGCGCCTCATTGCACGTCGGACCTGGCGCTTCTTCGAGACCTTCGTAACACCAGCGGACAATATGTTGCCGCCGGATAATTTTCAGGAAGAGCCGAAGCCGATCATTGCGCACCGCACGTCGCCGACCAACATGGGCCTGTATCTTCTCTCTGCGGTCGCAGCCCGCGACTTCGGCTGGGCTGGCACGATGGAAACCGTTGAACGGCTCGAAGCAACGCTCGCTACCATGCAGAAGCTCTCGCGGTTCAAAGGCCACTTTTTCAACTGGTACGGAACGGAGAGCCTTCAAACACTCGAACCAGCATATGTCTCGTCCGTAGAC
>JBAQNC010000199.1:0-1901 GCA_049303435.1 Parvibaculum sp.
GGCTTGACCGGGGCATCCAGCTTGCTTTGATGCCTTAAAGATGGATCGCCCGATCAAGTCGGGCGATGACGAGGGGGGGCGAAGCAGCGCAAAAATCCGACCCTCGTCCTGATGAGCGGCGAAGCCGCGTCTCGAAGGACGAGGCCCGCTCACCGCCGAAAACAATCCGCAATCTGCCTGATCCAGGCCTTGACGTTCGGCCCGATGCTGGCGTCCGTCTTGCCGTGGCGCACGATCACCATATCGAGATCGGGGATAACCACAGTGAACTGCCCCAGATAGCCATTGGCCGAAAAGCTCCCCGGTCCGCCCATGCCGATCCACCAATGCGCGCCATAGCGGTCTTCCACCACGCCTTCCTGCTGCCACGTCGGCGTCCGCGCATAGTCCACCCAGCGCTCCGGCAGAATGCGTCTCCCGTCCCAGACCCCGTCGCGCAGATAGAGCAATCCGAACTTGGCAAAATCCCGTGGCGTCGCATAGCAGAAGGACGAACCGATGAAGGTTCCTGCCTTGTCGAACTTCGGTTGCGCGCTCGTCATGCCGATCGGATCGAGCAAACGCTCGCGCATGAATGTCTCGAAGTCGGAACCGTAGAGGCCCGCCGCCTTCGCTGCGCAACGCGACACGATATTGGTGGTGCCTGACGAATAGGAGAAGAAGCTGCCCGGCTCATGCGCCAGCGGAAAGCTCGCCGCGAAATGCCCCGCATCGTCCTTGCCCGCGCCCCACAGCATCTCCATGACGTCGGACGCCTCGCCATCCACATAGTCTTCGCGGAATGCGAGCCCGCTCGACATGCGCAGCAACAGATCGAGCGTGATGGCCGCGCGCGGATCGCCCGCGCGCTCGCGCCATTCCGGCACATCGGCAGGCGCATGAATATCGATCTTCCCGTCGCCGACGAGGATGCCCACCAGCGCCTGCGTGATGCTTTTCGCTTTCGACCATGATGGACAGGTCACCTCCGGCCCGAAGCCCGCCGCATAGCGTTCCGCGATCAGCCTGCCGCCCTGCACGATCACCAGCGCATGCGTCTCGCCCATATCCTCCGGCGGCGTCTCGGCAAAGGCGTGGTCGAGCAGCGCTTCAAGCTTTGCCCTGTCCACATGCCGCGAAATTTCCCCCAGCGGCCAGCCCTTCGTCGGCCAGGGCGTGTCGGCAGGTTGCCGGGGCAGGGCAGGCAAATCCGTCGCGCGGGTCATCGGGTCTCCTGTAGGTATTGAAATGGCAAGCCTCTCTTTATAGCGCATCGAAAACGACTTGTCGGTCTTGCGGTCTTCGCTCCGTTCTCCCATTGCCCTTCTGCGCCATCCCGCTAAGCTTGTTGCCAAGAAACGAACATAAAGGGGAGCGGCACATGGCCTTGCAGCGGTTGCAGATCGAGGGCGAATGGTTCACGGACGAGAGCGGCCATGCCCGCATCCTGCGCGGGGTCAATCTCGGCGGCGATTGCAAACTGCCTTTCACGCCCAATGGCCATACCAACCTCCCCACCGACTTCTCCGATCACCGCACCGTCTCCTTCATCGGGCGTCCCTTTCCGCTCGTCGAGGCGCATGAGCATTTCGCCCGCCTCAAGGCATGGGGCTTCAACTGCCTGCGTCTGTTGACGACATGGGAAGCGGTCGAACACGCCGGCCCCGGTCAATATGACGAGGCATACCTTGATTATTTCGCCACGCTCTGCCGCATGGCCGACGACTACGGCATGTATGTCTTCGTCGATTTCCATCAGGACGTCTGGAGCCGCATGACCGGCGGCGATGGCGCGCCGGGCTGGACCTTCGAGGCTGTCGGTCTCGACTTCACGAAGTTCCATCAGGCGGGCGCCGCCCACGTCATGCAGTACAAATACGATTTCGCCCGCGGCGGTCGGCAGGAAGAAAACTACCCGACCA
>JBAQNC010000200.1:0-9909 GCA_049303435.1 Parvibaculum sp.
GGCCATTGGTTATTGGCTGGATGGACCTTATCTTCTCTTTAACAAGATGGTGTGGCTCGCGGAACCTGAAGGAAGTAGATGTGAGACGAGGCCTTTATGGCATGTCTCCTGCAAGGTTTCCGACGCTGCATTTCGCCAAGCGACAGAAGGTCAAATCGTTGTCCAATATCAAGAATTTCGCATTGTGGGTGATCATAGCGCTGCTTGTCGTTGCGCTTTACAGCCTGTTCCAGAATCCGACGCCGCAAACCTCCTCCAGCGAGATCAATTTTTCGCAACTGCTGACGCAGGTGGATAATGGCAGTGTGCGTGACGTGACGATCGCGGGTGACACGATCACCGGTCACTACAGCGACGGTCGCGCCTTCCGCACCTATGCGCCGAGTGATCCTTCGCTGGTCAATCGCCTCTATGACAAGGGCGTTTCGATTTCCGCCAAACCGTCTGACGAGGGCGTACCTTCCTTCCTTGGCGTGCTGGTATCCTGGTTCCCGATGCTTCTGCTCATCGGCGTGTGGATTTTTTTCATGCGCCAGATGCAGGGCGGCGGCGGCAAGGCGATGGGCTTTGGCAAGTCCAAGGCGAAGCTGCTGACCGAACGTCATGGCCGCGTCACCTTTGACGATGTCGCCGGCATCGACGAAGCCAAGGATGACCTTGAAGAGATCGTCGAGTTCCTGCGCGACCCGTCCAAGTTCCAGCGTCTCGGTGGCCGCATCCCCAAGGGTGTACTCCTCGTTGGTCCTCCCGGCACGGGTAAGACGCTTCTGGCGCGCGCCATTGCGGGCGAGGCCAATGTGCCTTTCTTCACGATCTCGGGTTCCGATTTCGTCGAAATGTTCGTCGGCGTCGGCGCGAGCCGTGTGCGCGACATGTTCGAACAGGCCAAGAAGAACGCGCCCTGCATCATCTTCATCGACGAAATCGATGCGGTCGGTCGTCATCGCGGCGCCGGTCTTGGCGGCGGCAATGACGAACGCGAGCAGACGCTCAACCAGTTGCTGGTCGAGATGGACGGCTTCGAACCCAATGAAGGCATCATCCTCATCGCGGCGACCAACCGTCCCGACGTTCTCGATCCCGCGTTGCTGCGTCCCGGTCGTTTCGACCGTCAGGTCGTCGTGCCGAACCCCGACGTCGTCGGTCGCGAAAAGATCCTCAAGGTCCACATGAAGAAGGTGCCGCTGTCACCGGATGTCGACGCCCGCACGCTGGCGCGCGGCACGCCGGGTTTCTCCGGCGCCGATCTCGCCAACCTTGTCAACGAAGCGGCGCTGCTCGCGGCGCGTCGCGGCAAGCGTCTGGTCACCATGTCGGAATTCGAAGCGGCCAAGGACAAGGTCATGATGGGCGCCGAACGTCGCTCCATGGTCATGACGGAAGAAGAAAAGAAGCTCACCGCCTATCATGAAGGCGGCCACGCGTTGGTCGCGCTCAAGATGGCGGCCTCCGATCCCGTTCACAAGGCGACCATCATTCCGCGCGGTCGTGCGCTCGGCATGGTGATGCGTCTGCCCGAACGCGACCAGATTTCGGTGACGCGCGAGAAGCTCCAGGCCGACCTCGCCGTCGCCATGGGCGGTCGTATCGCCGAAGAACTGATCTTCGGCCACGATAAGGTCACGTCGGGCGCCTCGTCCGATATTTCGATGGCGACCAAGATGGCCAAGGCGATGGTCACGCGCTGGGGCATGAGCGACAAGCTCGGTCCGCTCGCCTATGCGGAAAACGAGGAAGAGGTTTTCCTCGGTCATTCCGTCGCCCGCCATCAGAACATGTCGGAAGAGACGCAGCGCCTGATCGATAGCGAAGTGCGCCGCATCGTCGAGGAAGGTTACGACACCGCCAAGACGATTCTGACCGATGACATCGATGAGTTGCATATCATCGCCAAGGGCCTCCTCGAATATGAGACGCTTTCGGGCGACGAGATCAAGGGTCTGCTCAAGGGCGTGCCGCCGGTTCGCGATCATGGCGACACGGTGAAGCCGGATAGCGGTCCGATCTCCTCGGTGCCCAAGACCGGCCCCGAACGTCCCGATCAGGGTCCGGGTATCACGCCGGAACCGCTTGGCACGTGATTGGCCGTTGAATGAATTGAAGGGGAGGCTTTTGAGCCTCCCTTTTTTTGGCATTGGCGACATTGACAAACACTTCAAGTGATATCAATTATGATAGCATCACATTTGGAGGCGACCGGGATGGCGCAAGTTCTTGTGAGAAACATCGATGAGCAGGTGATTGCAGCCCTGAAACGGAAAGCGGAAATGCAGGGGTGTTCGCTTGAGCAGATGTTGAGAGAGACATTGACCGAAGCGGCGCGTCTGACGCCCGAGGATCGTCTCCGCGTTGCGCAGCGCATTCGAGCCATGACGCCCGCCACGGTCGGACAAAGCGACAGCGTCGATCTCCTTCGTCAGGATCGGGCGCGCGATGAATCTGGTTGTTGACGCAAGCGTCGCTTGTAAGTGGTTCGTCGCCGAAACGGGCTCGGAGGCGGCGGAGAGGCTGCTATCCGCGGACCATGTTTTTCTGGCGCCCGATCTCATCGTGCCCGAAATCTGCAATCTGGCGGCGACCAAACTCAGGCGCGGTGAAATCGCGGCGGAGCAAGCGGCGGCCATGGTCGAGCGGATCGGAGATTTTTTCGACGCGATCCTGCCGTCTATCGAACTGTCCCGACGCGCTTTCGCGATGGCGAGCGAGCTCGGGCATCCGGCTTACGATTGCTTCTATCTGGCACTCGCCGAAATGCGCGACGCCCGGCTCGTGACCGCCGACAGGAGGTTCATTGTGCGCCTCAAAGGTACTCAGTGGTCGCCATTAATAGTCGCCCTTTCAGATCATCTGGCCCAGGACGATGAATGATGTCGGGGTTGAAGACGGGCTTTGCGAACAAAAGGAACTGGGGGCTTTTTCAGCTCGGTATAAAATCTGGAGGTGTCGAGAAGCGACGTAAAAAGAAAAAGACGCGAGCGAAGTCTAAATCTAAGAAGGCCCACAAGAACCCGACTCTCGCGCAGCTTGAAATTCAATACTTACATTTAGCGATAGATGCTGAGATTGCTGGTCGTCCCATTCCGCCAATACCAAAATCAACTCTCTTGTTTTTGCAGGCTCACGAAATTGAGCGCATTCCTGCAGTTCGGTCGCGCGCTGTTCCCAGCTGTCGATGATGCCGCTGCCGGGTTCGGCCGTCGTGACGTCGGACCAGCGCGTCAGCTTGCGGCGTTCGGCGAAGGGAAATTCGAAGAGCGTCGCCAGCATCTGTGTCGTCAGTTCGATGGAGACGCGATCCACCCAGTCGAATTCCTCGCCGACCGGTAGACGGTCGAGAATGTTCTGCATCCGCTCACGGATCGTCTTTTCCAGCATCATGAGATTGGCGGGCGCGACGATGGGGCTCACCGTCTTGCGCTGGGCGTCATGTTCCGGTGGGTCCATGGTGATGAAGCTGCGCAGCGGCAGGCCTTCGCTGCGCACATTATTGTCGTCGATGATGATGCCGCCGACGCCAGCTTCCGACGAAAAAACCTTGTGGTTGGTGTCGACCGCCATGATGTCGTTATATTTGGTGATCGACCAATAGGGGCCGTACGCGCTTTCCGCGCAGTAATGCACAGGGTCTTCCTTGCGCAGTCTTGCGAAATAGTCGCCCACCGTATCGTTCAGGAAAAGCTCCGGGTTGCTCACGTCGATCTTGTCGAGGGGAACGGACCGGGCGGGGCTTGCCTCAAGCGTTGCAGTGCTCATTTCTCTCTCCCATAGATTTTCGCTATTATTATTAAGTTTATTAGCGCTGCTCCAAGGGCTTGCTGTCAATATAAGGTTTGTAGTCCTGGGGGCGTTAAAACGCGGAATTTCCTTATTCGATCGGTATTCTGACAAATAAAAAGGGAGGCCTTTTCAAGCCTCCCTTTTTCCCGTCGGGCGCCTCCCGTATCTGTCAGCGCGATCCTTCTTGCTGCTTCTAATGCTGTTTTTCCGGCAGCTTGAGGACCAGTCCGTCGAGGTCGTCGGTGATCGAAATCTGGCAGGCGAGGCGACTGTTGTCGCGCACCTCCTCGGCGAAATCGAGCATGCTCTTTTCCATGTCGCTGCTCGCCGCGCCGGTCTTTGCGATCCAGGCGGGATCGACATAGACATGACAGGTGGCGCAGGCGGCGGCTCCGCCGCAATCGCCGTCGATGCCGGGTACATTGTTGCGCACGGCGGCTTCCATCGCCGAGATGCCGTTTTCGACCGAGACCGTGATCGTCTGTCCGTCCGGTTCGACATAGTTGATCGTCGTCATTCTTGCTTTTCTCCCTGGGTCAGGCGTGCAGGCGAACGGGCATAGAGGCGTAGCCACGCACGAAATTTGATCTTACGCGTTCGGGCTCCTGCATCACTTCAATGCGCGAGAAGCGGGCGAGGATTTCTTCCCAGAGAATTCTCAACTGCATTTCCGCCAAGCGGTTGCCGACGCAACGATGGACGCCGAAACCGAAGGAAAGATGCTGGCGGGGACGGGCGCGATCAATGATAAATTCCTCGGGCTTGTCGATCACCTCGTCGTCGCGATTGCCGGAAATGTACCACATGACGACCTTGTCACCTTTTTTGATCGTCTTGCCGCCGACTTCGTGGTCTTCCAGCGCCGTGCGGCGCATGTGGGAAAGTGGCGTCTGCCAGCGGATGATTTCCGGCACCATGCTTTCGATGAGGGCAGGGTTCGCTTTCAGCTTTTCGAACTGGTCGGGGTTCTTGTGCATCGCGTAAACGCCGCCCGTCATCGAGTTGCGCGTCGTATCATTGCCGCCGACGATCAGCAGCAACACATTCGCCAGATATTCTACCTGGGTCATGTTTCGCGTGGCGGGCGAATGGGCCAGCATGGAGATGAGATCGTTGCCGGGTTCGCTGGTGTTGACGCGCTGGTTCCAGAGGTTCTGGAAATAGCCGGCGCATTCCATCAATTCCTGTGTGCGTTGTTCCCAGCTGTGGATGATACCGCCGCCAGGCTCTGCGGTGGTGACATCGGACCAGCGTGTCAGCTTGCGGCGTTCCTCGAAAGGAAAGTCGAAGAGCGTCGCCAGCATCTGCGTCGTCAGTTCGATGGAGACGCGATCCACCCAGTCGAATTCCTCACCCATGGGCAGATTGTCGAGCACGCGGCAGACGCGCTCGCGGATCGTGCCTTCGAGCCTGGCGAGATTGGCGGGCGCCACAATGGGGCTCACGGCCTTGCGCTGTTCGTCGTGACGGGGCGGGTCCATGGCGATGAAGTTCGGCAGGTCGACGCCGCCTTCTTCCGCAATCGAAAGAGCATTGTCAATCGTAATGCCGCCGAGGCTCGCCTCGGAAGAGAATATCTGATGGTTGGTGTCGACATGCATGATGTCGTGATATTTCGTGATCGACCAATAGGGGCCATAGGCGCTGTCCGTGCAGTAGTGCACGGGGTCTTCCTTGCGCAGCCGGGCGAAATAGTCGCCGACCGTATTGGTCAGATAGAGATCCGGATTGCTCACGTCGATCTTGTCGAGCGGGACCGACTGGGCGGCATTGGCCTCAAGTGTTGCGGTGCTCATTTTCTCCTCCTAGGATTGATGATCTTCTATTGAGTATATTATCAATAACAATCCGACCGGGAGTCAAGATAGGTTGAATATCCCTATTGGGGGCGGGCGCGACAGCCTGTAGGTTGTTGAAAACGGCTTGTTTCTCTCGATTCCACTGATTGAAGGTCTTGCTCTTGTCGCCGGTGACCAAACCCAAACGCACCCGATTGCAGCCGCTCGAGCGCCGCGCCCAGCTTGTCGCCTGCGCCGTTTCAGCCTTCGCCGAGCATGGCGTCGCGCGCGCCACCCATTCGCATGTTGCCGAGCGCGCGGGGATTTCTGTTTCCGCGGTGCATTCCTATTTCCGGACCCGCGAGGATCTGGTGGAAGCAGTGCTGGACGAGGTCGAGGCCAGTCTTCTTGAAATGGTGCTCGGCAGTCTGGGCGGGGAGGGAACTGCGCGCGATTGTCTGATGGCGCTGGCGACGCAATTTACCAGAGCCGCCCGTGTCGACCCCGACATGATCAAGGTCTGGCTCGACTGGAGCACCGGCGTGCGCGCCGATCTCTGGCCTCGCTATGTGAAACTGAATGACCGGTTCAACGCGGCGGCTGAAAAGCTTCTTGCGCGCGGCAAGCGCGAAGGCGAGGTGGCGGAGAAGCTGAACGTCAAGGCGGCTGCGCGGCTCTATATCGGCAACGGACACACGATTGCCCTGATGCAATTTGCCGACGTCAGCAAGTGCGAGGTCGATCTTGTCAACGAACATGTCGTGGCGAGCGCGATGGGTTTCGGTCAGGCATGACCCATGCGCCCATCATTTTCGGCATCGTCAACATCACATCCGACAGCTTTTCCGATGGCGGCAAATTTCTGACGCCCGAGGCGGCGATCGGTCATGCGCGCAAGCTGATCGCCGATGGCGCGGATGTGATCGATCTCGGGCCTGCCTCCAGCAATCCCGATGCCGCGCCCGTCAGCACGGCCACCGAGATCGCGCGCATCGCGCCTGTGCTCGACGCGCTGCTTGTCGATGGCGTCAAGGTCTCGCTCGACAGCTACCAGCCAGAGACGCAGGCCTATGCCTTGTCGCGCGGCGTCGCCTATTTGAATGACATTCGCGGCTTTCCCGATCCCGCGTTCTATCCACGTCTGGCGGAGGTCGAGACGCCGCTTGTCGTCATGCATTCCATTCAGGATGGACAGGCGGACCGCCGCGACGCGCCGGAGGGCGACATCATCGATCATATCGCCCGTTTCTTCGAAGCGCGCATCGCGGACTTGACCGGGGCGGGCGTGGCCTTCGAGCGGATCATTCTCGATCCCGGCATGGGCTTTTTTCTGGGGTCTTCACCCCGGACGTCATTCGAGGTTCTGGCGCGGTTCGGCGAGTTGAAGGTGCGTTTCGGCCTGCCGGTCCTTCTGTCGGTCTCGCGCAAATCCTTCCTGCGCAAGGTCACAGGCCGTGCGCCGGGCGAGGCGGGGCCTGCCACATTGGCGGCGGAATTGAAGGCTATTGAAGCGGGTGTGGACTTTATCCGGACCCATGAGCCGACTGCCTTGCGCGATGGTCTCGCCGTTCTGGATGCTTTGAAAGATTCAGCAAGAATTCGTTAACCCGGCCTTTGCCATATCCGTTCTATATTGCCTCGCAATATCTGCGAGATCACAGGACGACATAATGCGGAAATATTTTGGCACTGACGGCATTCGTGGCACGGCCAATGAAGGCGCGATGACCGCGGAAACGGCGTTGCGTGTCGGCATGGCGGCGGGCCGCGTCTTTCGTCGCGGTGACCATCGCCATCGCGTCGTGATCGGCAAGGATACCCGCCTGTCGGGCTATATGCTCGAACCGGCGCTCACCGCCGGTTTCACGTCGATGGGCATGGATGTCTTTCTGTTCGGTCCCTTGCCCACGCCTGCGGTGGCCATGCTGACGCGCTCTCTGCGCGCCGATCTCGGCGTGATGATTTCCGCTTCGCATAATTCGTTCGAGGACAATGGCATCAAGCTCTTCGGTCCCGACGGGTTCAAGCTGTCGGACGAGATCGAGATGGAGATCGAACATCATATCGATAACGGCCTTTCCAACGAGCTTGCAGGACCGCGCGAGCTTGGCCGCGCCAAACGTATCGACGACGCGCAGGCGCGCTATATCGAACATGTGAAGCACAGTTTCCCGCGCGACCTGACGCTCGAGGGCCTGCGCATCGTCATCGATTGCGCCAATGGCGCGGCCTACAAGGTGGCGCCCGCCGTGCTTTATGAACTTGGCGCGGAAGTCGTGACCATCGGTACCGAGCCCGACGGGTTCAACATCAACAAGGAATGCGGCTCCACCGCGCCGCAGCGCATGTGCGCCACCGTGCGCGAGCGCCGCGCCGATATCGGCATTGCGCTCGATGGCGATGCGGACCGTCTCATCATCTGCGACGAGAGCGGGCATATCGTCGACGGCGACCAGATCATGGCGCTCATCGCGCGCTCATGGAAGGCGGCGGGCAAGCTTTCTGCGCCCGGCATCGTTTCTACGGTCATGTCCAATCTCGGTCTGGAGCGCTATCTCAACGGCCTCGGTCTCGATCTCGTGCGCACGCAGGTCGGCGATCGCTATGTGGTCGAACATATGCGCACGCACGGCTTCAATGTCGGCGGCGAGCAGTCTGGCCACATCGTTCTGAAGGACTTCTCGACGACGGGCGACGGGATGATTGCCGCGTTGCAGGTGCTTGCCGTGCTGAAGGCCAAGAACAAGCCGGTGTCGGAGCTTTGCCATCTGTTCGATCCCCTGCCGCAACTTCTCAAGAATGTGCGCTTCAAGAAGGGCGAACCCCTGAAGGAAAAAGACGTCGAAGCTGCAATCAGGGACGGTGAGGCGCGTCTCGGCAAGACCGGTCGTCTTGTCATTCGCAAGTCCGGCACCGAGCCGCTCATTCGCGTCATGGGCGAAGGCGACGACGAAAAGCTGGTGCGCGCTGTCGTGGGCGATATTTGCTCGGCCATCGAAAGCTGTGCTGCCTGATGTCCTCCGATTTTCATGTGGTCGATCCCAGAGGCCGCGTTCTCATCATTGCCGGATCCGATAGTGGCGGCGGCGCGGGGCTTCAGGCCGACATCAAGACGGTCACCGCGCTTGGCGGTTATGCGACGACGGCGGTCACCGCGGTCACCGTGCAGGACACGCTTGGCGTTCACGCCATTCACGAAATCCCGCTCGATATCATTCGCGGCCAGATCAGGGTCGTGCTGGAAGACATCGGCACGGATGCCATCAAGACCGGCATGCTGCATTCCGTCGAGATCATCGAGGCGGTGGCCGAAGACATTTCCACTCTGGCGCCCAATGCGGTGTTGATCGTCGATCCGGTGATGGTCGCCAAGGGCGGGGCGGTGCTCGCAGGCGGTGAAACCGTCGATGCCTACAAGCGCGCGCTCATGCCCTTCGCCACGCTCATTACGCCCAATGTGCCGGAAGCGGAAGCCCTGACGGGCCGCACGATCATGACGCTCGACCAGCAAAAGGCGGCAGCGGACGCGCTTCTCGGTCTGGGCTGCGACGCCGTGCTGCTCAAGGGCGGGCACATGCCGGGCGAGACGATCTACGATGTGCTGGCGACGCAGGAGACGATAGAGGTCATGTCAGGTCCGCGTATCGACACGCGCCATACGCATGGCACGGGCTGCACCCTGGCCTCGGCCATCGCCGCGCTCATGGCGCAGGGCGCGCCGCTTCGCGATGCCGTCGAGATGGCGCGCGACTATGTCGAGGAAGCGATCCGTTCCGCGCCCGGATTCGGCAAGGGCCACGGGCCGCTTTACCACGCGCATACATTGCGTCTGGACGAGAGCGAAAACTAGAAGCGCATTTCCATCAGCGGCAGCTTGCGGCCGGGAATGGAGTGCGAGGGCACTTCGCCGCATTGGATGAAGCCCTGTCGCGCATAGAAGGCCATGGCGTTGGGGTCGGCCTCGACATGAACCAGCGGAATGCCGTGGCGGCAGATATAGAGCAGCATCTCATTGGCGAGAAGCTGGCCCACACCCCGGTTGATGTGGCTCGGTAGAACGAAGAGATCGCAGACCTCGGCTTTGCCAACGCTGACTTCAACGGATGAAAAGCCGACAACCTTGCCGTCGATTTCGGCCACGCGAATGCGCTCGCGCCCGATACGTTCACGGGTGATCGTCAATTCGTCACGACACTGATCGATAAAGGCCGCGTCATAGCCCCAATAAGCCTTGGACTCCAGGGCGAGCGCCGAAAGCGCCGGACCTTCATCCGGCCAGGCGGGGCGTAGTAAAACGCGCTTTCTTGGTGCTGACTTCGATGCCATTTCGGCCTCCTGTCGGACACCCTAGCAT
>JBAQNC010000201.1:0-2035 GCA_049303435.1 Parvibaculum sp.
CTCCTCGGCTTCCGCCTTCGGCGCAATCAACAACTCGCGCTTTACGATATCGAGCGCATTGGCGGCCACGCGCGCATGAAACGCCGCATGTCCCGTCAGTTGCGGCATGGCATGAACGCGAATGAACTCGGCAACGATATCGACAAGCTCAATGGCTGTGGGCTGGTCCTGCATCTTTTCAGCCTTTCCGTCGTGGTGCGAGTAAACGCATAAGATCGACTTCAGTTTCGGACGAACGGCGACCAATCGTGGCGCGCTCGACAGAGCGGTCCCCGGCCTTGAACGCCATCACCATGGTCGTGCACATGACGCCCCATTTGAGCGTGCCCAGTACCTCCCAGAACTTGACGCGCTCCGGATCGACCTTGCCGCCTCCTGCTGCTTCATAGCCGGCAAACATATCTTCCCGCGTGCCAAAACCACCGACTGGATTATCGATATTACCGAACCGCCATGAATTGACGCATATCCAGGCGATATCCTCCATCGGATCCCCGATATGCGCCAGTTCCCAGTCAAGTACGGCGCGCACACCGTCGGGCCCGATCATCAGATTGCCATTGCGGAAGTCGCCATGAACAAGCGTGAGTTTTGTCTCGTCGGATGGCGCATTGTCCCGCAGCCAGCGAAAGGCGAGATCGAAAACCGGATGCGGATGATCATGCGTCTTGTAGATCTTGGCATATTGCTCGATTTCGTCGCACGCAGCGGATGTTCTGAGCTTGGGCAGTTTGCTCATATCGGCCTTATGCAGCCGGGCGAGAATTTCACCGCATTGCCGCGCCAGCTTTGGACGCGCATCGGCAAATTCGTCGTCACGCAAAATCTTGCGCGCAATCGTTTCGCCCTCGACGCGGTCCATCACAAAACCACGACCGACACCGTCCAATTCGCTCAGCACAAGCCGCACCGGCGGCACCGGCACACCCAACGCACCGGCGATCTTGATAAGCTCCGCCTCGGTCTCAAGACCGGCCGCCGTCTCACTGGCAGCGCGCGCGCCGCCCGGCGATCGTCGCAGAATGAGCGGCACTGTCTTTCCATCGCCAACGACGTCAAATGCCCAGGTCTCCTGACTGGCGCCGCCCGAAAGACGTCGCAGATTCTCTATGCCGCTCACTCCCGCGATATGACGTGCGACGATGGAGGCTAGTGGAACGGCAATCGAATTCGTCTCGTCGCTCATACCTTCTCACTCACACTCACGGGAACGCCATCGACGATCTGATCAAGATATTCCAACATACCATAGCCGACCATGCCGTTGCAGCGATACTCGGTCATGGCCTCAGTAATCCGTGTATTGAGCTCCGTGCCGTCGGGAGCCTTGCGCCGGTTGCGCAGCGGAATCAAGGAAAGCACTTTGCCTTCGACGTCATATTCCGCACCAGACACCGTCTTCACCTTGGCCCCCAACTCTTGTCGCGAAGGCCGAACCCTGAAACCTCGAAGACCTCATCGCCGACAGTGAAACGGCCCTTGGCCGCCACATGTTGCTCGTAATGTGCCTTGGCAAATGACTTCTCTGGATCAATATCGAGCGCCGATCCGTCTTCCTTGACCGTCTCGCCACCAAACATCGGCGAAACGCCTTCACAGTCGAGTTCCACCTTGCAAGGCAGAACCGGATTGTCCTGGAATGCTTTCGACGGTTCGGCCATGTCGAAAGGATCATCCAGAACGACCACCTTGCCATCATAGGTGACGCGCAACTTCTTGAAAGGCTCAACCACCTCGATTTTCATACCGCCCGCCGCCAGCTGCTTGTTGTCGCTGATCTTCGGTTTGACATACATGAAAGCGACCCGACCGCCCGGCAGATAAAGGCATGTCGTCATCTCGGCATAGCCTTCATTGTGACGATTGCCGATACGAAACCAGCCGCCAATCTTGCGCGCCGGATCGAACATGTTGAAATACATGCTCTCGTTATAATTCGATGCCGCATCCGGGATATGCGTATATTCGTCCTCCGGAGCGAGCCGTATCTTGAAGCCCTCGGCAACCATCTCATTTCCTCCCTGATATTTTTTAG
>JBAQNC010000202.1:0-22119 GCA_049303435.1 Parvibaculum sp.
CTTCCAGACGCTGCTCTTCAACCTGGTGAACCCCGAGCAGAAGCAGATTCTCTACAAGGAATTCGACATTTCCTGGGAACAGGTGACGGCCGAAATGATTGAAGCCGTGACCGACGATAAGCGCCGCGAAGACATGAAGGACGCCACCAACATCTTCCGTGTGCTCATCAAGACGCTTCTGAAGGCCGGTATCATTACCGAGCGCACCAAGGCTTTCTACTCGACCTATGTGGACATGAACGAGTTGAAGGCCGAAGGCGACCGGATGGTTGGTGACGACATTGCCGAAGACGGCATTCGCTATCTCCAGAAGATCAACTTCGGCGCCAATGTGGACGCCCTCAAGAATGTGACCATCGCCGCGGCCGAGTAAGCAGTAGTAGCGTCTCCGCAGAGTATCCCTCGCACTTAAGGGCGGCCCCGATCGGGTCGCCCTTTTTTGTCTCGCAGGCCGTTCGACGGCTGGGCGAAACCACTCTATCCTTGATCCATGTTCGATCCGGCAACACTTCAGGCAATCCACAGGCAAGTCGCTCCTCACACCGAAACCCTCACCGCGGCCGATCAATGGCGTCTGGCGGGCGAAGGTGTCTGGGGATCGGTGTTCGACCTTGGCGATGGCACCATGCTCAAGCTGGTATGCCGACAAGGCGGCCTTGGCAACGGAGAGGCGCTGCATCACCGCGAGATGGAGGCGCTTACACTTCTTGACGGGCTTGCCACTGACTATGTGCAGGTGCCGCGCCTCCTCGCAGGGCAGGCCTTCACGAATAACTATATCGGTTCCGCACCGCCTCTGGCTGGCTGGCTGCGCATCGAAGCGCTCAAAGGCATACGCCTTTCAAGCGACAAGGTGCTGACCATGCCCGCGCGCGCACGCGAAATGCTCGGCGAGCGCATCGGCATAGCGATTGCCGATTTTGGCGTCGAGGCGACGCGGCGTGCGGAAGCAGCGGGCACAAAACTCGCCGACACGATCATACGCAGCCTTATGCTCGCGCGCACGCAACTGGGCAGCGCCGAATTGCACCGCGCCGCAGACGCCGTCGCGCAAGCATGGGAAGTACGACGCGCGAGGGGTCCGCTTGTCTTTGTGCATGGCGACATCAATCCCGACAATCTCATTGACAATGGCGGCACGGGCCCGCTGGGTCTCATCGATTTTGCCGAAAGCGGGTGGAGCCTCGTCGAAACCGAGTTTCGCCATTTCGAACCGCTGGGCGCATTGCGCGATATGGCGTTTCGCGGATTGACGGCGCGACGTGGGCAAGGCCCCGACCTGCAAGCCTATTATCTGGCCTCGGCGGCGGACGCCCTGATGACAATCGCCATTCAAGGCAATGCAGGCCATCCACGCGACCAGATGCGGCGCAGCGGATTGTTACGTCATTGTCTTGCCGAGGCGGGGCTTGCAGCATGAGCGGCAATGACACGAGCGAGCCCGAGGACAGCTTCCAGCTTTTCGACGGACGCCAATCACCCACTGCCGCAGCCGTACAGCGCGGCTGTGCGCGACTTCTGGCGAACATGAATTTCTCGCCGGTGACGGAACTCACGCTTGCCACGGGACGTCGCGCCGACATGATGGCGCTGGGGACCAAGGGCGAGATCATCATCATAGAGATCAAATCCTCGGTCGCCGATTATATGGCGGACAACAAATGGGAAGACTACCTCGACTATTGCGACCGCTTCTTCTTTGCCGTGCCGCCGGAATTTCCGGCGCAAGACCTGCTGCCCGACGACGTCGGCTATATCGTCGCCGACAAATATGGCGCGGAAATCCTGCGCGAAGGAACGCATGACGGCAAACTCGCGCCCGCGCGTCGCAAGGCCGTTACGCTGTTATTTGCTCGCATGGCGGCGCGCCGCGTGATGCGGTTTCTCGATCCGGAGTGAGGCTGCCTTAGCGCGGAGCGCGTTTGGCGAGGATGCGCTGGAGCGTGCGACGGTGCATGTTGAGGCGGCGAGCGGTCTCCGAAACATTGCGATCGCAAAGTTCATAGACGCGCTGGATATGTTCCCAACGCACGCGGTCGGCCGACATCGGGTTTTCCGGCGGGTCGGCCTTGTCGCCTTCCTTGGCAAGCAGGGCTGCCTCAATCGCATCGGCGTCCGACGGCTTGGCGAGATAGTCGACCGCGCCGAGCTTTACGGCGGCAACCGCGGTCGCGATATTGCCATAGCCGGTCAGCACCACGATACGGGCCTCGGGACGAGCATCCTGAATGGTAGCGACCACATCAAGCCCGTTACCATCTTCAAGGCGAAGATCGACGACGGCGAAAGCGGGTTTTCTGGCGCGTGCCTGCTCCTTGCCCTCCTTCACCGTATTGGCGATCGTCACCTCAAATCCGCGCGACTCCATGGCACGCGCGAGGCGGGTCAGAAAGGGCGCATCGTCATCGCAAAGAAGCAATGTCCTGTCTTCGGGGATGAAGGGACGCGCTGCTTCCTCAACTTTGTCGTTCATTTTTTGCACTTCATTGCCTCTCAGGCGAGGGCTTGTTCGAAAATCGGTGGCTGGATTTTAGAACGAAAGACACCGGAAGGCCAACATATTGAAATAAATGATGAATCAAGCAGAATGCGGGAACGCGGAGCCCGACTCAATCGCCTCACGCGGCCAAATGACGGTAACCTGCGCGCCGACCTGCCCGTCCTGACGATTATTGATCTCGACCCGCGCCTTGGTGCGCTCCAGCAGGGTCTTGGCGATGAAGAAGCCAAGCCCCATGCCTTCATGCCGACCTTGCTGATCGACATTGCGGGCCTGAGTACGGGGCCGCGTCGTGACATAGGGCTCGCCCAATCGCTCGATCACATCAGGTGCAAAGCCCGGTCCGTCGTCGATGATGGAGAGCATGATCTGGGACGTGCTGTAGACAACAATCAGCGACACTTCGGATTTGGCGAAATCAGCCGCATTCTCGATGAAGTTGCCAAGCCCATAGAGGATTTCGGGACGCCGCCAGATTTCAGGCTCGGTGGCCTCCTCGTCGCCCGCCACAACCGAAACGGTGAAATTCACGTCCAGGTCACGGTGCGGGTTGATAACTTCATCAAGCAACACGTGGAGCGGCAGGCGCGAATAAAGCGCATCTTCGCCTTCTGGTTCGCGCGACAGGCGACCGAGGATTTCCTTGCAACGTTCGGCCTGACTGGCGAGCAGGTCGAGGTCTTCCTGCATTTCCTCAGGCGTCAGACCGCCACGCTTCAGTTCCTTGGCGACCAACGAGATAGTGCCTAGCGGTGTGCCAAGCTCATGGGCGGCGGCGGCGGCCAAGCCGTCAAGGGCGGAGAGACGCTGCGCGCGCGCCAACACGAATTGCGTCGCCGAAAGCGCCGCCGACATGCGCTTCGACTCTTGCGAAATTCGCCAGGCATAAGCTGCCATGAAGGCAAGGCCGAGCGAGATCGCCGCCCAATTGCCCATCAGATAAAGGTCGGGCACCACAAACGCCTCCTGCGGCCACCAGGGCAAGGGCATGTGAAAGAAGGCAAGGAGGGTCACATAGATGAAAGAAAGAACAAGCAGCGCGATCGTGCTGCGCAAGGACAGGGTGGTTGCCGAAATCGTCACCGGCGCCATGAAGAGAAGCGCAAAGGGATTTTGCAGGCCGCCCGTGAGAAACAGCAGGACCGCGAGTTGCGCCAGATCGATCGCGAAATAGACTGCTGCCTGCCAGTCGGGCAGGCGCACCGTGGTGCGATAGCGCAGCGTCAAAAAGATGTTGAGACCGGCGGATGCCAGAATGGCGAGAAGACATAGACCGAGCGGCAGAGGAAAATTGAAGCCGATACTGACCAGCAGAACCGCTACCAGCTGACCGGCGATGGCGAGCCAGCGCAGCAAAACGAGGGTTTGCAGGCGCACGCGACCGGACTCGACATCACCCAGGCGCATTTCCGGACTGAGCAGGCGACGGCGTACCCAGCGCATACCGCCATGATCATCCTCGACAACCGCCATTTCAGGATTCCTCTCCAGTCATATTGAGGACTGAAGTGTAGCCCGGATTATGGGTCCGTCAGAAGCCTGTTTGGAAATTATCGATTAGAGGGCCAACCGCGCAGCGGGCGGGTTTCGCCAATGGCCATGATCCAGACATCTTCGCGCGCAAAACCCTGCTCGTCGCCCGCTATGCGAAAGCGCTCCGGCGGCTCGAAGGGGGGTTCGACGGTGAGAAGCACGGTCCCCCAATGCATGCCGACGACGCAGCGCGCCTTGAGGTCCACCGCCATCTGTACCGCTTCTTCGGGCGTCGCATGCGAGGCCTTCATCATGTCGCGCGGCTCGTAGGCGCCGATGCCAAGCAGCGCGGTATCAAAAGGCCCATATTGCTCGCCGATCTCCTTAAAGACCGGGCCGTAGCCGCTGTCGCCGCCAAAGAAGAGATTGTGATCCTTGGTCGTGATCTTGAATCCGGCCCAAAGCGTCTTGTTGGTGTCGAAACCGGAACGGCGCGACCAATGGACCACCGGCAGAGCGGAAAATTCGACGCCATTGATCTCATGGGTCTGGTGCCAGTCAAGTTCGACGACACGGGAAAAACCACGCTCGCGAAAGAAATCGCCCAGCTTCAATGGCACGATCACCGTCACATGCGACTTGTGCGGCAGTCGCGCCAGAGCGCGCTCGTCGAGATGATCGTAGTGATTGTGGCTTACCACCAGCACATCAATGCGCGGCAGATCCGACATCGGCACGCCGCATTTGACGAAGCGCTTGGGACCGAGACCGGCGGGGCCAGCATTGGAGGTGAGATAGGGATCGGTCAGCACCGTCAATCCGCCAATGCGAATGAGGAATGCCGCATGACCGAGCCAGGTGAGGAAGTCATCGGATTCAACAAGATGGGCTTCCAGCGAGCGGGTCGCCAGATCGCGCGGCAGGACATGGCCGTCGGGAATCTCGACCTTGCGCGCGCCGCGTTTGAGCATTTCAAAGAAAAAGGGACCGGCGTGTTTCATGCGGCCCAATGAGCGTCTAGGGCTGCCGCGCGGATTGCGGAAGGTGCCATCGGCCATGTGATGCCAAGGCGGCGTGCCTTCGTTGCCAAAGGCCGTGCCCGCCATCACATGCGTATGATCGTCGGCATGTGCATGCACGCTTTCATGTGAACCGGGCGCATCAGCGCCAGCAATCTTCGCACCGGCCTTATGCAGGCGGTGTTTGAGATTGGCGCCTCTCGAACGCGAGGAAGCGGGTTTTGCGGACCTTGAGCGGGGAGGCTCTTTTGATGTCACCATGATATTGTGGATATAGGACGCCGCTCATCGAAGGAAAAGGGGCGCTGGCGACTCAAGCGCCTGCATCACGCAACAACTCGGCGATATCGTCAAAGTGACGTTCTTCGGCAAGGTCGAGCACCGTGCGCCCTGTCACATCCGTATCACTGACATCGGCATGATGCTCAAGCAACATCTGGACGATGGTGGTGCGATGCGCGCGCACGGCGATGAAAAGGGCCGTGTCGCCATGATCGGCAAGAAGGTTCGGGTCCGCGCCATGATCGAGCAAAGCGGTGACGATCCGCTCTCTGCCGCCCTGCGCCGCCACGCTCAAGGCAGTGCGGCCATCTCTTGCGGGACGATTCGGGTTTGCACCCTTCTCCAGCAGGAATTTCACCACCTCCAGATGGTTACGTTCAGCGGCCACCACAATCGCGGGAACATGGCCAATGCCAGTATCATCGGGCGAAATGCCCGCCCTGATCGCCCTGTCAACACCATCGACGTCGCCATCGCGGGCAGCTTCGATGAGGTCATTGTCGGGCAACTGCACGTCCTGCCCCGGCATGATTTCGGAGGCGGCGCGGGCCTCGGTCGCAAGGCCCGGCAGAGCGACAGCGAGGATCAACGCGAAAACGGCGAGAATGACCGACAGGGCAGCTAAGGGGCATGTTTCTGCCGTTTCATGCCCCCGTGTCATTTGGTCACCCATAAATGCGTTCCTCAAGCCTGTAGTGTAAGGTTCTTCAACTTATCCTGTATCATCATGACAATTGCAGGGCAAAACAAACGGCGACCAGCCTATGTCGAGCCGCTTGAAAGCCTGCTGGCCCCCAAATCAAAACGGTGAAGGCAGTATGAAACGGCTCAGTTCTTTCTCTCCCACACTTGTCCTCCTATTCCTTCTCGCCGTCGCGGCGGGTGCCGCCGTCTGGCTCTGGAGCGCGGGCGACAAGGTGACGGTTCAGAGTGAGGCGGGGCAGACGGGACAGGCCAGCGGCACCGGCACGCCATCAATCGGCGGCCCCTTCACGATGACCGACCAGACCGGCAGGCGGGTGACTGACAAGGATTTTGCGGGTAAATACATGCTGATCTATTTCGGCTTCACCTTCTGCCCCGATGTCTGCCCGACGGAATTGCAGGTCATGTCAGGAGCGCTGGACGAGCTGGGCGCCAATGCGGCCAGGGTGCAGCCCATCTTTGTCACGGTCGATCCCGAACGCGACACGCCGGAAGTGCTGGCGCGCTATGTCAAACAATTCAACCCGCGGCTGATCGGGCTCACGGGCTCAGCCCAGGACATTGCAGCAATCGCCAAGGAATATCGGGTCTATTATGAAAAGGTGAAGGACGACAGTTCCAGTGACGACTATTCGATGGACCATTCCTCCATCATTTATCTGATGGGCCCGGATGGAGGCTTCCTCAGCTTCTTCCCGCCCGGTACGAGCCCCGAAAAGATGGCCGAAAAGATCAAGACCTTCATAAAGTGACGGGACTGGGCGCTTCTGTCGCCCGGCCTCAGGCTTGACGCTTCGGGTCTGCGGGCCTATTTTTAACCTATGGATCAGAAAGCCACATTCTTTGTGCTTACAGGCAAGCTCCTTACGGAGCTTGGGCTACTCTGCGCCTGAAGCGCAGAGCGTTGATCCACCTCACCCTTAATCAATTGTTTTGTGCTATTTGCCTCCGCGACGCCCTGTTCAGGGGTAATCGCAATGGCCTGAAATGACGCTGAGATGATGACGATATTTGAACCCAGCCTGTCTTTGATCTCTGTCGCGCCCTCCGTCGCGCGGACGGCCAGCCTGCGACTTAAACCCGGCTTTCGGACCTAGCACCCGTGGCCGTCCGGAGCCTGCCGTTTGAGACACACGTCTCCGCCACATTCCCGAATTTCAGGAGACATACATGTTAAAAACACCCTCGACCAAGTACCGCGCCTTTCCGCCCATCGACCTGCCCGACCGGCAATGGCCGAACAAGGTGATTACCGCGCCGCCGATCTGGATGAGCACCGATCTTCGCGACGGCAATCAGGCGCTGTTCGAACCGATGAACGCCGAACGCAAGATGCGCATGTTCGAAATGCTGGTGCGCATCGGCTTCAAACATATCGAGGCAGGCTTTCCGGCCGCCTCCGACACCGATTTCGGCTTCATCCGCAAGCTGATTGAAGAAAAGCGCGTGCCCGACGACGTGCATATAGAAGTCCTGACGCAGGCGCGGCCCGAACTCATCACGCGCACAATGGACTCCCTGCGGGGCTCGAAAAACGCCATTCTGCATTTCTACAATGCGACCGCGCCCAATTTCCGCGAGATCGTGTTCAATCAGGGCAAGCAGGGCGTGAAGGCAATCGCCACCGAAAGCGCCCGACAGATCAAGGAACTGGCGGCCGATCAGCCGGAGACCAACTGGACCTTCCAGTACAGCCCGGAAGTCTTTTCCGGCACGGAACTGGAATTCGCCAAGGAAGTCGTCGATGCGGTAACCGAAGTCTGGGACGCGAACCCTGAAAACAAAGTCATCATCAACCTGCCGGCGACGGTGGAAATGGCGACACCGAACATCTATGCCGACCAGATCGAATGGATGCATCGCAACCTCAAACGCCGCGATGGCATCATCATTTCGCTCCACCCGCACAATGACCGCGGCACAGCGGTGGCCGCCACCGAACTCGGCATCATGGCAGGCGCCGACCGCGTCGAAGGCTGTCTGTTCGGCCACGGCGAGCGCACAGGCAATGTCGATCTCGTGACGCTGGCGCTCAATCTCTATTCGCAAGGCATCAACCCCGGCCTCGATTTTTCCGAGATCAACGAGGTTGCGCGCACGGTCGAATATTGCACGCAACTGCCGATCCATCCGCGTCACCCTTATGTCGGTGATCTGGTCTTTACCGCTTTTTCAGGCTCGCATCAGGACGCGATCAAGAAGGGACTTGCGGCGCGCAAGAAAGGCGAGATCTGGGAAGTACCCTATCTGCCGATCGATCCGGCCGACGTCGGGCGCACCTATGAATCGATCATTCGTGTCAACAGCCAGTCCGGCAAGGGCGGCATTTCCTATCTGCTGGAAGCCGAATACGGGCTTGCGCTGCCGCGGCGCCTGCAAGTCGAATTCTCGTCCGCCGTCCAGAAAGTGACGGATGATACAGGCAAGGAAGTGACGGCGGCCGAGATCTGGTCGATCTTCCAGGACGAGTATTTCAAGTCGGTCACGCCCTTGGAATATGTCAGCCACACGCTGTTCGACGAGGCGGGCAAGCAGGGGGTCAAGCTCCGCATACGCCGCTTCGGCAAGGACGAGGAACTGACAGGCACGGGCAATGGCCCCATCGACGCCTTCATGCATGCGCTCAATGTGCCCGTGCAGGTCCGTCATTATGACGAGCATTCGCTGGGCTCGGGGGCTGACGCCCGCGCGGTCGCCTATGTCGAAGTCTCCCAAGAGGGCCAGCCCGGCGACGTCTTTGGCGTGGGCATCGATCCCAATATCATCACAGCTTCCTTCAAGGCCGTGGTGAGCGCCGCCAACCGCTGCGCCAAGCGGCACACGGCCGACGAGCAGAGGGCGCTTTTCGGCGGCGCGTGACCGTTCGGGTCGCTCCCGAAAAACAGGAAGGCCGGGGTCGTCATACCCCGGCCTTTTCATTTCGAGAGCCCTCGGGCGCCTGCCCCCAGGGTGTCGGGGCTGCAACAGCGACAAAAATCTTCAGGGGGCGACTTCATGATGGAAGTCGAACTTCCCATTTCGTGTCATGCTTAAGATGATTCGAAACGCAAGCGGGTCGCCTCAGACCTGAATTGTGTTCCGGTCCGCTCGGCGGTCGCCATTCGGCGGACGCCGTTTCGCATATCAGATCGGTGAAGCCGGGTTCAATTTCGGTCCAGAAAGTTCGCCATCCATGTCAATACGCGCCAAGCCTGCTCTCGCCGTTCGACCCAAGGTGAAGCCTGCGCCCCTCCATATCGACTATCTGGATATTGGAGGCCGTCAGGTGCCCGTTACCGCGCAGCATAATCCGCGCGCGCGCCGCATCATCGTGCGCGTCGATCTGACAGCCGGTTCGGTGCAGGTGACTTCGCCGTCAAAGCGCGGCATGGCCAAGGCGCTGGAATTCGCCCATGAGCAACGCGACTGGATTGCAGAGCGGCTCGAACGCGTGCCGCCTCCCGTGCCCTTTAAGGATGGCGCGCTCATTCCCTATCGGGGACGTGACCATCTGATCCGCCATGTGGCGCGGCCCCGCGGCATCGAAGGCTTGCGCGGGCCGGTGTGGCGACGCCCTTCCGCCGAAACCCTGGACCTGCCCGAAATCTGCGTCACAGGACATGCGTCCTTCGTGCAAAGGCGCATCACCGACTGGCTGAAAGCGCAGGCACGCGAGCAACTCAACGACTGCGCGCTGGCCTATTCGCAGGAATTCGAAGTGCGTCCCTCGCGGATCACGCTGCGCGACCAGACAAGCCGCTGGGGCTCGTGCTCGTCGACGCGCGCGCTTTCCTTTTCGTGGCGTCTTATCATGGCGCCGCCGCATGTGCTCGATTATGTCGCCGCCCATGAGGTGGCGCATCTGCGCCACATGAACCACGGCGCGCGTTTCTGGGCGCTGGTGCGGCGCGCGATCCCGAACTATGAAACGTCGAAATACTGGCTCGAAGTCAACGGGCCGGGGCTGCACCGGTATGGTGTCGATCCGTTCGACAATTCGAGCGATGAAGACTAGGCATTCCGCCTAACGGCCATAGTCATGGCCCGTCCGCAAATTGCGCGGTGCTGTGTCGTTCGACCCAGCCCCGAAAAGACGTTCGAAGAAACCCGGTTGCTCCCATTCGCGTGGAGCCTCATCATCCTGTATCTGATCGGGTAACGTTTCTCCCAGCGTCATGTCTCCGACGGTCAATTCAGGATAATTGCCCGGCAACGCGGTCGCGATCCGGCTTGTTTCCGTCCGCGTCATGAAATCATGCCAGATGGTGGCGGGAAGCCCACCGCCCGTGACCTTCTTCATGGGCGCACGATTGTCGTTGCCGACCCAGACACCAACCACAAGATCGGCGCTGTAGCCGACAAACCATGCGTCACGCCAATCCTGACTTGTGCCGGTCTTGCCCGCCAATTGCCGACCGGGTACCGCCGCATTATGACCTGTGCCATTGGTCATTACCTGTTGCAGCATATAGTTCATTTCGCTCATGGCCTTCTTGCTCATGACGGGACCGAGGCCGGAGCCCTCGCGGCGATAGACTTCGCCGCCGTCGCGGTCATGCACTTCCTCGATACCATGCGGCAGCACGCCCGTTCCGCCATTGGCGAAAGCTGCATAAGCGCCGGTCAGTTCCAGCAGATTGACGTCGCATGTGCCGAGCGCCAGCGTGAGATTGGCGGGAAGCGTTTCCTGAATGCCGAGACGCTGCGCAGTGCGCACCACATTGCGGATACCGACTTCCTGCGCCACCTGCACGGCGACCGTATTGACCGAGTCCGCAAGCGCGGCGGTCAATGTCATCGCGCCCTTGAACTTGTCGGAATAGTTCGACGGCGACCAGCTCCCATAGGTAACAGGACGGTCTATGCGGACCGTCTCGGGCGTCAGACCCTTTTCCATTGCTGTCAGATAGACGAACGGCTTGAAGGCGGAGCCGGGCTGGCGGACGGCCTGCACGGCGCGATTGAACTGGCTTTGCGCATAGGAACGCCCACCAACCATCGCGCGCACTGCCCCGTCGGGCGTCATGGCGACGAGGGCGGCCTGGCTCACATTATCTTTCTGACCATTGCGGGCAAGCACATCGGCAACGATCTCTTCGGCCGCTTTCTGCATGGCGGGATCGATCGTGGTGCGCACGACGAGGTCGCTGTTGGTCTCGCCCGTGTAGGCTGGCAGGACGTCGGCCACCCAGTCTACGAAATAATTGATGGAACCTGACGCCGAATAGCCTTCCAGAGATGCGGGGTGGACAAGCGCATATTGCTTGTCGTTGGCGCTGATGAATCCTTCGCGCTGCATATTGTCGAGCACGATGGATGCGCGCTGGCGCGCGCGCTCAAGATTATTGGTCGGCGAATAATGCGAAGGCGCTTTCAGAAGGCCGGCCAGCATGGCGGCTTCAGGCAGGGTCAGATCGCGCGCGGATTTCTTGAAAAAGCGTTCCGACGCGCCTTCGATGCCGTAGGCGCCGCCGCCGAAATAGACGCGGTTGAGATAGATCGTCAGGATCTGCTGTTTGGTGTAGCGCGCCTCCAGCCATATCGCGAGAAGCATCTCCTGAATTTTCCGGCGCATCGTGCGGTCGGAATTCAGGAAGACATTCTTCGCCAATTGCTGCGTGATGGTCGAGCCACCCTGCACGATAGTACCCGCGCGGAGATTGGCCCAGGCGGCGCGCGCCAGACCGATCGGATCGACGCCGAAATGCCAATAGAAACGCTGGTCTTCCGTCGCGATCACAGCCTCGGGCACGTATGGAGGCATATCGGAAGTCAGCACCATGCCGCCCTGCAAATCGCCTCGATGGCTGAGCATCTCGCCATCATCGGCCAGAATGGAAAGCGACGGCGCATGCGCGACATTCCAGAGACCCGACGTATCAGGCAGGGTCATGGCATAATAAAAAAGCAAACCACCGACGCCGATGGCAAACCACAGACAGACAACCGCACCCCAATAGAAAATCTCGTTGAAGAAGCCCGCGCCTCCTCCCTTGTGCGCGCGGTCCGAATGAGAGGGCCGTCGGCCACCCCCACCACCATTGCCGCCACGACCGCCGCCGGAGGACGAATGGCTGCGTTGACCTCCCGCCTTCGCGGCGGGAGCCGTGCGCTTGATCTGTTTGCCTGTGCCGCGTTTTTTGCGGGTATCGTGCTTTTCGCTTCTCATGTCCTCATAATCTTCAAGCGAAGAGAGCGGCGGAACTGAGCGCGAGGATGCATCGGCGCGAAGGACCATGCCCTTGGTCGTTTTCTTTGTTGGCGCCTGTTTTGACTTTGTCGAACCGGGGCGGCGCATTTCACCGGCGACACGCGCAAACCAGGAACGCGGCGGCATGTTGGGTGATTTGACCCTTGCATTGGCGACCGGCTCGATTTCGTCCTCGTCATCGTCTGGCACACGATTGACGCCGACACCGACACGCACCGGATGCATCCCGTTCAGACGGCGCGTCGTCCAGTCATCATCGGAGCCATCCGACTTACGACCGCTTCGATCGCGCCTGCCACGATTGCCCGTGCCTCGGGGGGATGCCATGTCAACCTTGCGCCGTCTTGACGTGCCTAAGGGGAAAAGCGCGCCTTGCGCCTTTGTCCGCACGCTATTGAGACATAGTTAATAAAAGCTCAACAGAAGTTAACACGGGGGACGGCCCGATTCGCATGACAAAAAGGGCAAGCACATCAAGCCCTTGCCCTCCCGATGCATAGTCACGTGACCCCGCCTTAAATATCCAGGTTTGCTACGCTCAGGGCGTTGTCGCGGATGAAGTCGCGGCGGGGCTCCACCACATCGCCCATCAGCTTGACGAAGAGATCGTCGGCCTCGTCCAGCTCGCGCACCTTGACCTGAAGGAGCGAACGGACTTCGCGGTCGAGTGTCGTTTCCCAGAGCTGTTCGGGATTCATTTCGCCAAGACCCTTGTAGCGCTGCATCGAGACGCCTTTGGAACCAGCATCGAAAACCGCATCGAGAAGCTGGGAAGGCGAACGGATTTCATGCGCATCGTCCTTGCGGCGCAGCGTAGCGGCAAAGCCGTAGATTTCCTTCAGATGATCGGCATAGGTATTAAGGCGACGCGCATCGGCGCTGTCGATCAAGGGCGCATCGATCGACACTTCCTCCTTGACGCCGCGCAGCACACGCTGGAAGCGGAAACCGCCTTCCGTCGTCATCTCGCCGGACCAGCCGCGTTCCGTTTCATCCGACAACATATCGAGACGTTCGGCAATGCGGTTGACCGCTTCGTTCGCCTGCGCCTCGTCCGCCAGAGCCTGAGGCGACAAGGCGTGAGCGATGGCGGCCTGCTCGATCACGAAATGCGGATATTTGGGCGGCAGGCCACGCAGGATGGCGCGAATGGCGCGCGCCTTGTTGACGATCTCAGCGAGATCTGGGCCGGAGCGCTGCGTGCCGTCATGAAGCGTCAGCACCATTTCCTCAAGGCCGGTAGAGACGAGATAATCTTCCAGCGCCTGTTCGTTCTTGAGATAGGTTTCCGACGACCCGCGACGCACCTTGTAGAGCGGCGGCTGGGCGATATAGAGGTGACCGCGCTCGATGATTTCCGGCATCTGCCGATAAAAGAAGGTGAGGAGCAGCGTGCGGATATGCGCACCGTCCACGTCGGCGTCGGTCATGATGATGATCTTGTGGTAGCGCAGCTTGTCCACATTGAAATCATCACGACCAATGCCTGTGCCAAGGGCGGTGATGAGCGTACCGATTTCGGCCGAACCGAGCATCTTGTCGAAACGCGCACGCTCAACATTGAGAATCTTGCCGCGCAAGGGCAACACCGCCTGATTGGAACGGTCGCGCGCCTGTTTGGCTGAGCCACCGGCGCTGTCGCCCTCGACGATGAAAATTTCGGATTTCGACGGATCGCGTTCCTGACAATCGGCAAGCTTGCCGGGCAGGCTCGAAATATCCAGCGCGCCCTTGCGACGCGTCAATTCGCGCGCCTTGCGGGCGGCTTCGCGAGCGGCTGCCGCTTCGACAACCTTGCTCACGACGATCTTGGCGTCGGCGGGGTGTTCTTCAAACCATGTCGTCAGTGTTTCGTTGACAAGGCTTTCGACCACGGGACGCACTTCGGATGAGACAAGCTTGTCCTTGGTCTGCGACGAGAACTTGGGATCGGGCACTTTGACGGAAAGAACACAGGTGAGACCTTCGCGCGCATCGTCGCCCGTGAGCGACACCTTCTCGCGCTTGGCGATGCCTGAACTGCTGGCGTAATTGTTGACGACGCGGGTCAGCGCGGCACGGAAACCGGCCAGATGCGTGCCGCCGTCGCGCTGGGGAATGTTGTTCGTAAAACAAAGCATGTTCTCGTGATAGCTGTCGTTCCACCAGGTCGCGAGTTCGACCGTTATGCCGTCGCGCTCGGCCTTTAGATAGATCGGCGCGGCGATGAGCGGCGACTTGGCGCGATCGAGAAAGCGGACGAACTCGGCCAGCCCGCCCTCATACATCATGTTGACGGTCTTGGGCTCGACACTACGCGCATCGGTAAGCGCAATACGCGCGCCGGAATTGAGAAAGGCGAGTTCGCGCAGACGATGTTCCAATGTAGCGAAATCGAAATCCGTTTTTGTGAAGGTCTCGGAAGAGGGATGGAACGTGATCTCGGTGCCCGAACGCGGCTTGCCATTTTCGACAAGGCCCGCGTCACCCACCGTCTGGAGCGGCGCGACAGGGACGCCATGCTGGAAACGCATGAAATGCTCCTGACCATTGCGCCAGATACGCATTTCGAGCCAGTCAGAAAGCGCGTTCACCACCGACACGCCCACGCCATGCAGACCGCCGGAAACCTTGTAGGAATTTTGGTCGAACTTACCGCCCGCGTGAAGCTGGGTCATTATGACCTCAGCCGCCGAAACGCCCTCACCCTTGTGGATGTCAGTGGGGATGCCGCGACCATTGTCATTGACGGTGACGGAACCATCCGGGTTCAGTCGCACATTGACGATGTCGGCGTGACCAGCCAGCGCCTCGTCGATGGCATTGTCCACGACTTCATAGACCATGTGATGCAGGCCCGAGCCGTCGTCAGTATCGCCGATATACATGCCGGGGCGTTTGCGAACCGCGTCGAGGCCTTTGAGAACCTTGATCGAATCTGCGCCGTAATCTTCCGGTTGGTCGGACATGTCGGATATTCCTGATTGGTCGTCGTGTTCAGCTATTCGTATTGAAAACGTGACTCGCCATGGCCGGATCAATTCCAGTCATGGCGAAAGACGTTATTTCATTTCGTCGGACGAGCGGATGATCTTGCCGGCCACGCCATAGGCGATGGCCTCTTCCGCGCTCATCCAATGATCGCGATGCGTGTCGGCAACAATCTTTTCGTAGGTCTGGCCGGTGGCCTCGGCAAAAATGCGGTTGAGACGTTCGCGCATTTTCAGGACTTCCTTGGCCTGAATGTCGATTTCGCTTGCCGAGCCGCCGATACCACCGCGCGGTTCATGCAGCAGGAAGCGCGTATTGGGCAGGCAGTAACGATCTTCCTTGGCCGCCGTCACATAGATGAGGGCGCCAGCAGACGCCACCCAACCCGTGCCGAGAACGCGCACGCGCGGCTTCACGAATTTTGCGACGTCATGAATCATGTCGCCACTTTCGACGTGACCGCCGGGGGACGAAATGATCATCGTGATCGGGTCGTCATTCTCGGCCGCCATCGCCAACAGGCGTTCGGTGACGCCGCGAGCCATACGGTCATTCACTTCGCCGGTAATGAGGATAGTGCGCGACTTGAAAAGGCTTGCCTCAACCATCGGGTTGAAGTCGATCTTAGGCATCTTCGGTTCGTCGTTTTCGAGTTTTACAGGTGATGTTGTCATCAAGAAAAATGTCCTCATCCAGTTTGCTGCACCGCGCCCTGCGCGATGCGAAAGGTTTGCGCCCGTGCGCCCAGAGCCTCGAAAAGAGCAGGCTCGGTGCCGGTCATGAAGGCCTGAAGGTTCAGGCCCAGAATTTCATCGAACAGCGCCCGACGGCGATCCTCGTCGAGATGCGCGGCAATTTCATCAAGCAGCAGAAGCGGCGGCTCGCCGCGGCCTGCCAGAAGCCTCGCGTTAGCCAGCATGATGCCGATGAGCAGCGCCTTCTGCTCGCCGGTCGAGCAGGCGCGCGCTTCACGATCCTTGGCGAGGTGGCGTACCAGCAGATCGATGCGGTGCGGCCCGTTGAGCGCACGCCCGGCAACAGCGTCGCGACCGCGCATGGCGGCAAGTGCGGCGCGGAACTGTTCTTCCACATCGACGGCGGCGGCAGACAGCAGCATCATCTCAAGCTCGCCTTCGATGGCGATATCAGCACGGGGGAAATGCGTATCGCTCGACACGTCGATCGCGCCGCGCAGCCGCGCCAGGGTTTCGTTGCGCGCGGCGGCGACCGCCACGCCATGCGTCGCCATCTGGTCTTCCAGCGCGGCAAGCCAGCTCTTGTCTGCGACTTCATCAGCAAGCAATCGGTTACGTTCGCGAAGGGCGCGCTCATAAGCGTTGACGCGGGTGCCATGAGCCGGATCGAAGCCCATGACGAGACGATCGAAAAACCGGCGACGCTCGGAGGCGCCCTCAACGAACAAGCGATCCATCGCAGGCGTCAGCCAGACGATCCGCACATATTGCGCGAGAACACCGGCGCTGGAGGCCGGTTCACCATCGATGCGCACAGCACGGGTGCGTGCCTTGCTATTGTCGCCCGCCTCAAGCCCTGTTCCGATACGGGTCTGGCCATCGGACGTTTCGAGTGTGGCGGCAACCGCCCATCCACCTTCGCCCATATCGCGCGCGACGTCGGAAAAGGGAACGCCGCGCATGCCGCGACCGGGTGAGAGCAATGAAATGGCTTCGAGCAGATTGGTCTTGCCTGCGCCATTGTCGCCAACAAAGACGACGGAACGACCATCGAGTGCGAGCTCCGTGCGGGCATAGGAACGGAAGTCGGTGACGACAAGGCGCGAGAGATGCGCTTGAGGGCGCACAAATGCCGCCCCCAGCGGAGACCCCTCATTCATTGCCAGCACTTCACCCGTTCGGGCCAAATCTTAATGCCTTTATCTGATGTGTGGATTTCTGAATCCACAACGACTTCCTTGCGTGTCCGACACACGGAATTCTGTTTACCCAACTCAGCGCAAAATCGACCCTTGTGCGTTACACGCGCACTATCTTTCGCGCATCTACACGCGCATGGGCATCAGCACATAGATCGCCTTGTCGTCGTCAGCGTCGCGCACCAGCGTGGGCGAGCCGCTGTCGGCCAGAGCGAATGTGGCTTCCGCGCCATCCAGCTGACCTGTGATATCGAGCAGGTAGCGAGCGTTGAACCCGATTTCGATGGGCGCGCTGTTATAGGAAACCGAAAGCTCTTCCGTTGCGCTGCCCGAATCCGGGTTGGTGACCGAAAGCGTCAGCTTGCCTTCGTCGAGATTGAGTTTCACCGCGCGGGATTTTTCCGTCGAGATGGTCGAGACGCGATCCACAGCTTCGGCAAAGCGCTTGCCGTCGACCTGCATGATCTTGTCATTGTCGGCGGGGATAACGCGGCCATAGTCAGGGAAAGTGCCGTCGATCAGTTTGGAAGTCAGCACGACGCCGCCGAATTCGAAACGGATTTTCGTGTCCGACACGCCGACGGAGATCGTGCCGCCGTCGCCTTCAAGAAGCTTCTGCAACTCAACCACGGTCTTGCGGGGCACGATGACGCCGGGCATGCCCGCAGCGCCCTCAGGCAGCTCGTGATCGACCTGAGCAAGACGATGCCCGTCGGTCGCCACAGCGCGCAGCGCCTTGATCTTACCATCGTCAACAGCGTGGAGATAGATACCATTGAGATAGTAGCGGGTTTCTTCCGTCGAGATGGCAAAGCGCGTCTTGTCGATCATTCGACGCATGGCTTCGGCGGTAAGCTCGAAATGATGCGGCAACTGTCCTGCGGCCATGGCCGGGAAATCTTCCTGCGGCAACACCTGAAGAGCAAAGCGCGAACGGCCTGAGGTCAATTGCAGGCGGCCTTCGTCTGGCCCGGTGGAAAGCTCCACCTGGGCGCCGTCAGGCAGCTTGCGCACGATGTCGTAAAGCGTATGCGCCGAGGCCGTGGTGCCGCCAGGCTGGGCCACGTCGGCGTCGATCGCTTCCACCACCTCAATGTCGAGATCCGTCGCCGTCAGGCTCAACTGACCATCGGCAGCGCGGAGCAGCACATTGGAGAGGATCGGGATCGTGTTGCGACGCTCGACAACTGATTGCACGTGATTGAGAGACTTGAGGAGTGCGCCCCGTTCGATCGTGATCTTCATGCTCTCTCTTCAGTCCCCCGTTTGGACATTTCGGGATGCAGGCAAAAGCCCACCCCTGTCAGCCATGTTAAACAGGCGTCATGCCTGTCCATTTTTGACCCCTGAAATGCAGTCGGTTTCTGAAAGGATCGCGTCCGGGACATATCACGCCTGAACAGCCGATCCTCGCTCAACCCACAAAACCAGGGGGTCGGAAATACGCCTGACAGGGGGCTCAAACTACAATTGGGACCCCTGCCGGGAAGTGGCCCGGCGAACGCCGGATTTCCGTAGAAAATCTCAGGCTGGAGTATAGCAGATCGTCCGCGCGATGCACGTTTTTCAGCACGGGAAATGACCGCGATATTTCGCGATAGAGGCCTGATTTGCCAAGCCTTTTGAAAGGTCTTTTCGGGGGCGAAATCGCCCCGCTGACCCTCGAATCAGCCACAGCGCACTATTAGGCGCCGCTGCCGCCTTCCAGCATCCGCTTCAGCAGATCGACATCCTCGTCCATGCCGCTATCGGCCTGACGCAATTCATCGATCTTGCGGACCGCGTGAATGACGGTGGTGTGGTCGCGCCCCCCGAATTTACGACCGATTTCGGGCAGCGAACGGGTGGTGAGCTGTTTCGACAACCACATGGCGACCTGACGGGGCCGGGCGACGGCACGGGCGCGGCGGGCCGAGAGCATATCGGCCAGGCGAACGTTGTAATATTCGGCCACGCGACGCTGGATTTCCTCGATGGTCACCTTGCGGTCGTTGCAGCGCAGGAGATCGCGCAGCACATCCTGGCTCATCTCAAGCGTGATGGGGCGCCCCACCAGCGAGGCATAGGCGACGACGCGCTTCAGCGCCCCTTCAAGCTCGCGTACATTGGAGACAATGCGATGGGCAAGAAACTCGAGCACCCCGGCGGGCATGGTGATCGGCCCGTTACGACCAAGCATCTCCTCGCATTTAGCCTGAAGAATGCCGAGGCGCAATTCATAGTCGGTCGGGTGAATGTCGGCGGCCAGCCCCCAGCCGAGGCGCGAACGGATACGCTCCTCGATACCTTCAAGGTCCGAGGGGGAGCGGTCGGCGGAAATAATCACCTGACGGTTGTGGTCAATCAAGGCGTTGAATGTATGGAAGAATTCTTCCTGCGTGGATTCCTTGCCCGAGATGAACTGCACATCATCAATCATCAGTACGTCGACCGTGCGGAACTGCTGCTTGAAAGCCATCGTGTCCTTGAAGCGCAAGGCACGAACGAACTGGTACATGAATTTCTCGGCCGAGAGGTAGAGCACCTTGCGCTCGGGCTGACGACGGCGGATTTCCCAGGCGATGGCGTGCATCAGATGCGTTTTGCCAAGGCCAACGCCGCCATAGAGGAAGAGCGGATTGAAGGTGACGTCGGTTGCATCGGCCACGCGATGAGCGGCGGCATGGGCCAGCTCATTGGACTTGCCGACAATGAAATTCTCAAATGTGAAACGCGGGTCGAGCGGCGCGCCGACGCCGGCGTCTTCAAATCCCGGCGGCACGGCATCGCGCGACGCGGGGGCAGCGCTCGATCTGGGTAGAGTGACCGCTGGGGGTGTCACACGGCGCATTGTCGAGGCACTGTCGGTACGTGCAGCGGGCGCCGCGCTCTCGGTACGCGGGGCGGCAGCCCTGGCGGCAGCATTCTGCACGCTTTGCGAGACATGGGGCGAAACATGCGCCTGCACAAGAATTTCAACACGCGTCAGGTTGGGATCTTCTTCGCTCCACAGTGTCGCCATGCGTTCGGCATAATGAGACTGGAGCCAATTGCGGATAAAACGCGTCGGCACAGCCAGAATGACGCGACCATCGCCCAGACCGATCAGTTCGATCTGCTTGAACCAGCTGTTGAATGTAGCTTCGCCAAGTTCGGCGAGCAGGCGCGCGCGCACACGACGCCACTGCGCGGCAAGGCCGGGCTCGGAAGCGAGATCGTTCTGGGATTGCTCATGCTGGGCGGCCTCACGCGCGGCGAGCCGCGCTTCAGTGCGGTCCAACTGGTCCCGGACAGAACCTTGCGCCACCTCTCCCGTTGAGGCGACGGCGTCTCCATTGGCACGATAAACGGGCTTTGGTATCGAACCCATCTTGTTTTCGTTCACGATTTCATGACCCCTTGGATTTATTCCGGCCCCACCCCGGAATATCGGCTCAACCTGCCCCGCACAGACAAACGAGCCTTGCCCCCATACCGCTTTTATTCGACCCCGCGGATTAGTTTCCGCAATTCAACTCAGACGGGCCCCTGAACATCGCCATGCTCAGGCCCCATAATCAAATGACGGATCAGCCCTGCTTCCAGGGTAGATCCGACGCTTTCCATCCATTGCGATTGCCGCGGTGACGCGCCTCATCCAGGTCGCCTTCAAAGCCACCGGAAATATTATAGGCATGCGCGTAGCCCTGCGCGGTGAAGGCAATGGCCGCAGCCTTACTGCGCGCGCCGGAACGGCAAAGAAACAGGATCGGCGTATTCTTGCCGCCGACCTTCGCCGAAACATCGACGACAAAATTCTCATTCACCTTCATCGTCGGGTAGCACTGCCACTCTTCGAAAACAGGCTCCTTGGAGATGGAAGCGAGATCGCTCACGCCGACAAAATTCCATTCCGGCAACGTCCGCACGTCCACCAGAACCGCATCGGAATTTATCGAAAGAACCCGCCAGGCTTCCTGCGGAGATACATCGCCTGCGTAGTCATCGGGTTTTGCACCCAATAGCTCAGGCAACACTGTTCCGCCTTTTTCGCCCGACATGCTTGCAAACCCCGCCGCTCTTAAACAATGGCCCCACATCAAACAGCTAAAGACAGATCTGCTGACCGTGAGAAGCCCTTATAGGCCTTCTCGGCATCACACCGAAAACTGTCTGGGTACTTTTTGATCGATCAGTGAAAACTATCGAATACTTTATTTTGTTGTCTTACTACTGAATAACAACAGTATTCGTTGGCCTCATTGATGAGATTAAACATACTCGCTGGACCATGCCCACGCAAGCGGAAGAATCAGGAACGCAAAAAAAAGTTCACGTTGACGCGCTTCTGCTACATCAAAAACACCGCGTGCAAAAAGTGAAACCAGACATGCACTGCATTGCACACGTGTGAAAAGAAAATAACTGGCGCAATCGCTTGCTCTTTTCCGTTGAGCCATCACAACTTGCATTGCAAACGCGAAGAGTTCTTTTACTCGCGCACAACAACGCATGATGCCTGCGCAAAAATTTGTTGCGTATTTTTTTGGGTCATTTCACACGAAAAAGCCCGCGGCTAAAATGCACGCGGGCTTGAACTTTTTCGATTTCTGCACGACGAAAAATTCTCGTCTGCAGATCATACGCTGTCAGCGAAGATCAGGCTGAAAGCGCTTTCACGCGAGACGACAAACGCGAAACTTTACGCGACGCCGTGTTCTTGTGCGTGACGCCCTTCTGCGCGGCGCGCATGATTTCGGGCTCAGCCGCCTTCAGTGCAACCGTTGCTGCGTCCTTGTTGCCAGAAGCAATCGCTTCTTCAACCTTGCGGATGAAACCGCGCATACGCGAGCGACGATCCTTGTTGACCGCGGTGCGCGTTTCAATCTTGCGGACTGCCTTTTTCGCGGACTTTGTATTCGCCATTCTCTTCGACCTTTATCTTCGAAACTTGCCTTCGAAACTTGCCTTCGAAACCTGTCATGCCGATGCGCGTGTCTCGCGCACAGCGGAAATCTCATATCAACGCTTGCGCCTTTTTCGCGGCTCCCACTATCGAGAACCCGGCATAAAAGGCATCGCGGCCTGTCCGGTCCGGCCATCCTGCAGATTTCGAGCTACTGGCAGA
>JBAQNC010000203.1:0-3080 GCA_049303435.1 Parvibaculum sp.
GGGTTGGGAGGGGGTGAAGCCGCGAAGTGATGAGCTCAACGAAGGAAGGCCCCCCACCCGAAACGCGATTGCGTTTCGACCTCCCCACGAGGGGGAGGTGAGATCAAGAGAGCTTTTGTCTGATGACTTCCAGAACACCTTCGATATTGGTGAGGATGTCGTTGTTCCAGAAACGAAGGACTTCATAGCCTTGGCTCTCGAGCCATGCGGTACGCGCCGCGTCATGCTCTGCCTGTTCTTCCGCATGTTGCCCGCCATCGGCTTCGATGATGAGCTTGTGATCGAGGCAGACGAAATCGACGATATATTTTCCGATGGCGTGTTGACGGCGGAAGTTGACGCCCAGCGCATCGCGCCGCAGCGCGTACCAGTGTTTGCGTTCCGCGTCGGTGAGGTTGCGCCGAAGCGCGCGGGCGCGCTCATTTGCCATGAAAGGGTACCCCCCTCCCTAACCCTCCCCCTCAAGGGGGGAGGGGAGAAGAAATTCAAGACCTCTATCCTATAGCCCTCCCCCCCAACTCTTTTTGCGCCTACGCGCAATGTGAGGGGGGAGGGTTGGGAGGGGGTGGCGCCGCGAAGTGAAGAGTCTCTTGAAGAAGCCCCCCCTCCCGGAACGCTACGCGTTCTCGCCTCCCCCTCTAGGGGGGAGGGGTAAGAAAGAGTTGTGGCGACAGAACGCGCCATCATCTCCCCTCCTCGATCATCTTCACAAACCGCTCGAACAGATAGTGGCTGTCCATCGGGCCGGGAGAGGCTTCGGGGTGATACTGGACGGAGAAGACGGGCTTGTCTTTCAGGCGGATGCCGCAATTGGTGCCGTCGAAAAGCGAGACGTGGGTTTCCTCGACATTGGCGGGCAGGCTTTCGCGTGACACCGTGAAGCCGTGGTTCATCGAGGTGATCTCGACCTTGTTGGTCGTATGATCCTTGACCGGATGATTGGCGCCGTGGTGGCCCTGATGCATCTTTTCCGTTTTCGCGCCCAGCGCGATGGCGAGCATCTGGTGGCCGAGGCAGATGCCGAAGACCGGTTTGCCGCTGGCCACGAGTTTCTGGATTTCGGGCACCGCATATGCGCCCGTCGCCGCCGGATCGCCGGGACCGTTCGAGAGGAAGACGCCGTCGGGGTTCATCGCCAGCACGTCTTCGGCCTTGGTGGAAGCCGGGACGACGGTGACGTCGCAGCCGACGCTCGTCAGGCAGCGCAGGATGTTGCGCTTGATGCCGAAGTCGAGCGCGACGACTTTATATTTTGCGGGCGTGGTGGTGAAGCCTTCGCCCCATTTCCACTGGCCTTCGCGCCAGCCGTAGGATTGCGCGCAGGTCACGTCCTTCGCCAGATCGAGGCCGAGCAGCCCCGGCCAGGCGTTGGCCTTTTTCACAAGCGCGGGAATGTCGAAATTGCCATCCGGGTCATGGGCGATGATGCCGTCGGGCATGCCCTTTTCGCGGATGAGGCGCGTCAGCGCGCGGGTGTCGACGCCCGCGATGCCGATGATGCCGCGGGCGCGCAGCCAGCGATCAAAATGTTTGGCGGCGCGATAGTTCGAGGGGTTGGTGATATCGGCCTTCAGCACGCAGCCCTGCACGCCGGAGGTGGCCGCAAGGTTCGAGGTTTCGATGTCCTCGTCGTTCGCGCCGACATTGCCGATATGGGGGAAGGTGAAGGTGATGATCTGACCGGCATAGGAAGGATCGGTGAGGATTTCCTGATAGCCGGTGATGGAGGTGTTGAAGCAGACTTCGCCGACCGCTTGCCCTGTCGCGCCAAGGCCCAGACCCTCGATGACGGTGCCGTCCTTCAGCACGAGAAGGGCGGTGGCTTTGTTCGATTTTGTCATGGGTGAAACCTCATGGCGCGCGCAGATTCTTCCTCGGAACTTAGCGTGGCTCTCTGCCCGCGCCGTTCCGTGGCGGCCTTTGTCGTCACCTTCATATTGATACTCCAGGGGAGGATGAGCCCGCCAAAATCTGTCGGGGTTGGCGAACCCCGTCAGGCAGACTCAGTGTCCCGTCGAATTTCGCGGAAACTAAAGGATGGGTGCGCGCGCGTCAAGTTGCGCTGCGGCAAAATTAAACGAGTGATTTCAACATGTTATGAGGGTTGCGTCGCGACGTGACAAATTTGCGCGAGCGCGGCGGCTGGTTTAGCTTGTGGCCTTGATTGAACAGGAGAGTTTTCAATGAGTGATGGTTTGCGCGCGCAGGTTATGCAGGCGATGAAGGATGCGATGAAGTCGGGCGACAAGGCGCGGCTTTCGACCGTGCGCCTCATGCAATCGGCCATCAAGGACAAGGACATTGCGTCCCGCACCGACGGGCGCAACGAAGGCATCCCGGACGCGGAAATCCTCGAACTCTTCTCCAAGATGGTGAAGCAGCGCCGCGAAAGCGCCGAGCTTTACGAAAAAGGCGACCGTCCCGATCTCGTCGAAAAAGAGCAGGCCGAGATCGCCGTGCTCGAGGAATTCATGCCCAAACAGATGGATGAGGCCGAAACCAAAGCCGCCGTCGAGGCCGTGGTCGCCGAACTCGGCGCCACCTCCGTCAAGGACATGGGCAAGGTCATGGGCGCGCTGAAAGCCAGATACGCCGGCCAGATGGACTTCGGCAAGGCCGGCGCGGTGGTCAAGGCCGTGCTGGGCTAGGGGGTCGCCGCCTTGGATCCCGGGGTCAAGCCCCGGGATGACACTCGATATTTGTTGAAATGCCGCCAAAAATGCGGTGTCGTCCCGGGACTTGATCCCGGGACCCGCGTTTATCATGGAAAATTTGCGTGTCGGCGTGGGCTTTCATTCTTTTTGCCGATGGACTCGTGTAACAATTCGTTATGCGTTTTGCATATTTCACCAAACCCAGGCCGTAAGTAGATGAGCTTCCCGAAATCCTTTCTCGACGAGTTGAAGGCGCGTATTCGCGTCTCCGATGTCGTTGGGCGCAAGGTGAAGCTCACCCGGCGGGGCCGCGAGTTCGTGGGGCTTTCGCCTTTCAACAACGAGAAGTCGCCCAGCTTCACCGTCAATGACGACAAGCAATTCTGGCATTGCTTTTCGTCGGGCGAACATGGCGACGTCATCAAG
>JBAQNC010000204.1:0-4240 GCA_049303435.1 Parvibaculum sp.
CGGCTGTAGCGTTCATGTTCCAATGGTTTCATGCGCGCGCCCTCACTTGTCTTGCCATTCGGGCGCGCGTTTCTCGATGAAGGCGCCGATGCCTTCTTCCGCGTCGCGCGCCAGCATGTTCTTGACCATCACTTCGCTGGCGAAATCGTAAGCCTCGCCCAGCGGCTTTTCGAGTTGCTGGTAAAAGGCTTCCTTGCCGATGGCGAGCGTCAGCGATGACTTGCTGGCGATCTTTTCGGCCAATTCGGTCACCACGCGGTCGAGATCGTCGGCAGGAACAGCTTCGTTGACGAGGCCCATATCGGCGGCGCGATCGGCGTCGATCATGTCGCCGGTCAGCAGCATTTCCATCGCATGTTTGCGCGAGACATTGCGCGACAGCGCCACCATGGGCGTCGAGCAGAAGAGACCGATGTTGACGCCGGGCGTCGCAAACCTTGTGTCTTCCGCGGCGATGGCGAGATCGCAACTCGCGACAAGCTGGCAGCCCGCCGCCGTGGCGATGCCATGCACGCGGGCGATCACGGGCTTGGGCAGTTTGACGATCGCCTGCATCATGGTGCTGCAAAGCTTCATGATCTTTTGATAATAGGCGCGGCCCCGGTCAGCGTCGGCGCGGGCAGCCGTCAGTTCCTTGAGGTCATGGC
Source organism: Parvibaculum sp. (assembly GCA_049303435.1). GTDB lineage: Bacteria > Pseudomonadota > Alphaproteobacteria > Parvibaculales > Parvibaculaceae > Parvibaculum. Next base: position 648 of record JBAQNC010000204.1, read on the forward strand.
CGGAACAGAACATCGGCCCGCTGCCCGCCAGCACGACGCAGCGCACGGAGGCATCCTCGGCGATTTCCGTCAGTGCTTCTGTCAGGGCCACCATCAGGCCTTCCGACAGGCTGTTGCGCTGCGCCGGACGGTTGAGCGTCAACGTTGCGACGCCATTTCTGTCGGCGCGCAGGAGCAATGGTTCGGCGCTCGTCGGCTTTTCAGCGGCTTTGCTCATTCCCTCATCCTTTCCTCGTCCCCCTTGGCCTTTACAGGCTCTCTAAAACGGGGCGTTTTCAATCATAGCTGCTCATTGACGCAAAGTCAGGGCCGAAAGGCGTCCCGTTTGGCGCGGTAGAGGACATGGGATTTCAGCGGATCGCCTGCCTTGAGGCGCGGATGCTCAAAGTCGTCTGACTTGTCGTGGCTCATGCCGATCCGCTTCATCACAGCCTGCGAGCGCAGATTGGCGGGCACGGTCAGCGCCACGATCTCGTCAAGCTTCAGCTCGTCGAAGCCGAAGGCGAGGGCGGCGCGAGCCGCTTCCGAGGCATAGCCATTGCCCCAATGTTCTCTAGCCAGTCGCCAGCCCACTTCAACGGCTGGTGCAAAGGGCATGTCGTCGCCCACATGGATGAGGCCCGTAAAGCCGACGAAGGGCGCAACGCCCGGCGCTTCCAGCGCCCAGAAGCCGAAGCCGTGTTCCTCGATATGTTTGGAAAGCCTGTCCACAATTGCGTCGCTCGCGGCGCGGTCGATGAGGGGGGAAAGGAATTGCATCACCTCCGGGTCCGCCGACATGGCCGCGAAGGCCTCGCGATCCGCCGCGCGCCAGGGACGCAGGATCAGGCGTTCGGTCTTGAGTGTTGTGGATGTCATTTCCAATCCCTTGTTGCATGAGGGGGCATTTTAGAAAATTTTCGTGTTGGCGTCCTTCGCATTGCCTGCCATGAAGACGGCAACAGGAATTTACCGGGGATCACCCATGCAAGAACCGATAATGAGTGTTGCCGAGCTTGAGGCCTTCATGGAAGGCAATTTTCCTCAGATGCATGAAGGTGGCAAACTCAATCATATTGAGGGCCTCGGGCCCATGACGGCGCGGATGCGTCTCCTCTATTCCGACCGCAATCTGCGTCCCGGCGGCACGCTGTCGGGGCCTTCCATGATGGCGCTGGCGGACTATGCCATGTATGCCGTCATCCTCGCCCATATCGGGCCGGTGGCTCTGGCGGTCACGACCAATCTCAACATCAATTTCCTGCGCAAGCCAGGACCCGCCGATCTTTTCGCCGACGCGAAATTGCTGAAGCTCGGCAAGCGTCTCGCGGTCGGCGAAGTGACCATCACGCAGGATGGGCTTGACGGTCCGGTCGCGCATGTCACTTCCACCTATTCGATTCCACCCCGGACAAAATCTGATTGAGGATATGACTGGATTGAAAGACACCACGATCTATTCTGACGGTTTGCCGCTCCCGCAGCGGCGTCTCGCGGTGCTTTCCATTGCGCTGGCGATCACGATGGCGGTGCTCGACGGATCGATCGCCAATATCGCGCTGCCCACCATCGCGCGCGAGTTGAACGCCACGGCGGCGGACTCCGTCTGGGTCGTCAACGCCTATCAGCTGGTCGTCGTGGTTTCGCTGCTCGCCTTGTCCTCGCTCGGCGAGATCATCGGCTATGCGCGCGTTTATCGCATTGGCGTCGTCATTTTCGGCGTCGCCTCGCTTGCCTGTGCCTTGTCGACCTCGCTGCCCCAGCTTGTCGGCGCACGCGTGCTGCAAGGCGTGGGGGCTGCCTGCATCATGAGCGTCAATTCGGCGCTCATTCGCTTTTGCTATCCGCGCGCCGAGCTTGGTAAGGGCATTGGCGTCATCGCGCTTGTGGTGGCGGCAGCGGCGGCGACGGGGCCGACGGTGGCGTCCGCCATTCTTTCGGTTGCGACCTGGCATTGGGTCTTTGCGGTCAATGTCCCCATCAGCATTCTGACGATCCTGATTGCGGGCAGCCTGCCGCTCACCGACCGCGCTTCGCATCGCTTCGACTGGGTGAGCGCGCTTTTGAATGCCTTCGCCTTTGGCGGCCTTGTCATCGGCGTCGAGCAATTGGGCCACGGGCTCGCCAGTCTCTGGCGTGTCGGCGTTGCTTTCGCCGTCGCGCTGGTCAGTGGCGTCATGCTGGTGCGGCGGCAATTGTCGCGCGCGGCGCCATTGTTTCCGATCGATCTCTTGCGCATCCCGGTTTTCGCGCTGTCGATCATGACTTCGATCTGCGCCTTCTGCGCCCAGACGCTCACCTTCGTCACGCTGCCATTCTTCCTGCAGAACACGCTTCATCGCGGCGCGGTCGAGACGGGCCTGCTCATGACGCCCTGGCCCGCGATCCTCGTTATCGTCGCGCCGCTTTCAGGCCGTCTGGCGGATCGCCATTCCTCTGGCCTGCTTGGCGGCATCGGCATGGCGGTTTTTGCTGCCGGTCTGTTTTCGCTGGCCATGCTGCCAGCCGATCCCTCGGCGCTCAACATCGTCTGGCGCATGGCGCTGTGCGGGGCGGGGTTCGGACTTTTCCAATCTCCGAATAATCGCACCATGCTGTCCTCCGCGCCGCCGCATCGGGTGGGTGGGGCCAGCGGCATGTTGGGCACGGCGCGTCTCACCGGCCAGACGCTGGGGGCGGCTCTGGTGGCGCTGATTTTCAATCTGAATGGCGTCAACGGGGCGCATGTGGCCCTCGGTCTGGCCACTTTGCTCGCCCTTGTGGCGATGGTGCTGAGCGCACTTCGGCTGACGTCGAAAGGGAAATTGAGGGATTCCGCCTGATTTTTGCGGTATTATAATACCTCAAATGTAAAGTGCTGTTTTGGCAGGCTTTTTCGGCGGCAGAACGTGTTTTTGGGCGTTGACAGCCTGCCTGTTCTACCTTAAATACGCGCCAACTATGGACCACCAAGTTGAATTAGGACTTTTCGCATGACCACCTATTCCGCGAAAGCCAGCGAAATCGAAAAGAAGTGGATCGTGATCGACGCCGAAGGCGTCGTGGTTGGCCGCCTTGCGTCGTTCATTGCGAACCGACTGCGTGGCAAGCACAAGCCGACTTTCACGCCGCATATGGACGATGGCGATCATGTGATCGTCGTGAACGCTGGCAAGGTTGCCTTCACGGGCAAGAAATACGACGACAAGCGCTACTACCGCCACACGGGTTATCCCGGCGGTATCAAGGAAACCTCGCCCAAGCGTCTGCTTGAAGGCCGTTTCCCCGAGCGTGTCGTCGAACTGGCTGTGAAGCGCATGATCTCGCGTGGGCCGCTGGCTCGCAAGCAGATGGGCAACCTGCACATCTATGCTGGCGCCGAGCATCCGCATGAAGCGCAGCAGCCGGAAGTGATCGATTTCGCTTCCAAGAACCGCAAGAATGTGAAGGTGGCATAATGTCGGAAACCCATTCGCTTGAAGACCTGAAAGACATTGTCGAACCGGTCGATGCCCCCGAACCCCGCGTGCAGAAGCTCGACAAATTCGGTCGCGCCTATGCTACAGGCAAGCGCAAGAATGCGGTCGCCCGCGTCTGGCTCAAGCCCGGCTCCGGCAAGATCGTGATCAATGGCC
>JBAQNC010000205.1:0-13407 GCA_049303435.1 Parvibaculum sp.
TGGCTATGCCGATTGTCGTTTTCTGAAACCGGTTTTCCCTGGCGACACGCTGTCGACCGTGTCCAAGGTCATTGGTCTCAAGGAAAATTCAGACGGCGCGACGGGCGTTGTTTATGTCCGCTCTATCGGACGTAACCAGCATGGCGATATCGTGCTTGAATATGTGCGCTGGGTGATGGTGCGCAAGCGCGACAAGGCGTCGCCTGCGCCTGAAACAGATGTGCCGACGCTCCCCAAGGCGGTTGATGCGGCTTACCTGGAAGCGCCGGTTGGTACGGATTTTTCAAAATTCGATCTTGCGGCTTCTGGTAGCGTCCATCTTTGGGACGATTATGCGGTTGGCGAGAAGATTGATCATGTGGATGGCGTGACGATCGAGGAAGCCGAGCACATGATGGCGACGCGCCTCTATCAGAATACCGCCAAGGTGCATTTCAACCAGTTTACCGAAGGGCAGGGCCGTTTCGGTCGTCGGTTGATTTATGGCGGTCACGTCATTTCGCTGGCCCGTTCGCTTTCCTTCAATGGGTTGGGTAATGCGCAACTCGTGACCGCGATCAATGGCGGTCGCCATGTCGCTCCCTGCTTTGCGGGCGACACGATCTTTGCCTGGTCGGAAGTTGTCGACAAGGCTGAAGTCAAGGGTCGCGCCGATCTCGGTGCGCTTCGCCTTCGCACCATTGCGACGAAGAATCTGCCATGTGGCGATTTTCCGGGCGCGCTGGAAAAAGGTTATGTCGATGGCGTCATCCTTGATCTTGATTATTGGGCCTTGATGCCGCGACGTTAGCAAAAGGCTGCTATTGGGTTTATGCTTGTTGCCGGAGTCGGGAGCAGGTGACAATTCGGGTGTGTTATGATTTCTTCGCAATCAGATCAAGACGCCAATGTCGTGGGTCAAAGTCTTGTGCGAACTTCCGAGAGCCTTGAGTTTCAGGATGCTTGGTTGTTGGCCAGAGGCGATGAGCCATGTCCTTCGCGGCAGGCTATCGAGTTGAAGAGCTTCGCACGCTTTGCGCCATTGATGGCCATTATCGAAGTCGATATGCGTTCACGGTCCTTGCCCTTCCGACTTTGCGGCTCGGGGTTCTTCGATCTTCTTGGTTTTGATTTGACGGGTAGGGACTATCTTGACCTTGTAGACCCCGCCATCAAGGAAAATGCTTTTAACAGTGTCATTGCCTGTCTCGATACGCCATGTGGCTTGTGGCAGAGTACGCCTACCCAAGTTGACGGCGGTGATACCTTGCATTTTGAGCTCACGATTTTCCCAATTTCCAAATCAGGTGCCGGGCCGGACCATATTCTGGTTTTTGTGACGCGCGAAAAGCGACGGGATGCTGCTGTGCCGACGATCGAGCGCGTTCATCATTCAACAGTGTGGCAATGGATCGATCTGGGTTTTGGGCTGCCTGAAATCGAGGTCTGATTTGGCCCCCGTTTTGACGCAGCGTTTTCAATGGTCGACCTAAATTTTGCGAATCGTTCTCACATGGGAAAATTTTTATCAATAAGGACATTTGCCTTCACCGGCGACGCGGGATAAACAACATTATTCCATCCGCCCGTTGTATTCCCGGGAAAAACATCATGGCTGCACCGCGACAGGTCGAGCGTCCGCTTTCGCCGCATCTTCAAATTTATCGCTTCACCATTACCATGGCGATGTCGATCATCCACCGCATCACCGGTGTCGGGCTCTACCTCGGCACGGTCTTGCTTGCCTGGTGGCTTCTTGCCGCCGCGACGGGGCCCGATGCCTATGCGGTATTCCTCGGCGTTGCCGCTTCATGGCTCGGCAAGCTCATTCTTTTCGGTTTCACCTGGGCGCTGATCCATCATTTGTTGAGCGGCATCCGCTATTTCTTCTGGGACGAGGCCAAGGCTTTCGATCTGAAGAGCGCTGATGCGATGAGCTGGCTGGCTGCAATTGGCGGTCTGGTTCTTACGGTGCTGGTCTGGGTGGCTGCCATCGTTCTCAGGGGGGTGATGTAATGTCCACGAATGATATGCGCACGCCCAAGGCGAAAATCTCCCATCTCGGATCCGCGCGGTCGGGTACGAGCGATCATGCGCTTCAACGCATGACAGCGTTGGCCATCGCACCGCTTGCCGTTTTCTTCATCGTTTCGGTGGTGGCGCTTGCTGGCGCGGAATATGAAACGGCGCGGGCCTATCTTGCCAATCCGCTGGTCTCGATTCTCTTCATTGCACTGATCGGCACTGGCGTCATCCACATGCGCATCGGCGTCAAGATCGTCATCGAAGACTATGTGCACGGCGATACGCTCAGGCATTTCACGCTGATCGCCAATAGCTTCTTTTCCTATGCCATCGGTCTTGCCTGCATCTATGCAGTGCTCAAGATCAGCTTCAGTTCCTGATATAACGCGTCGAGACAAGATCATGTCAGCATCGCAAGCCTATACGTTCATAGACCATACCTTCGACGCGGTCGTCGTCGGGGCGGGTGGCGCCGGTCTTCGCGCTACATTGGGTTGCGTTGAGAAGGGCCTGAAGACCGCGAATATCACCAAGGTTTTCCCGACGCGTAGTCATACGGTTGCCGCCCAAGGCGGCGTTGCCGCTTCGCTCGGCAACATGGGGCCGGATGACTGGCGCTGGCATATGTATGACACTGTCAAGGGTTCCGACTGGCTCGGCGATCAGGACGCCATTGAGTATCTCTGCCGTCATGCGCCGACAGCGGTTTATGAGCTTGAACATTTCGGCGTGCCCTTCAGCCGCACTGAAGAAGGCAAGATTTATCAGCGTCCCTTCGGCGGCATGACGACGAATTTCGGTGAAGGCATCGCCCAGCGTACTTGCGCGGCTGCCGACCGTACCGGCCATGCGATGCTGCACACGCTCTATGGCCAGTCACTGCGCCACAACGCTGAGTTTTACATCGAATATTTTGCCATCGATCTCATCATGGATGAGGAAGGTGTTTGTCGCGGCGTTGTCGCCATCGATATGGCGACCGGCGATATTCATCGCTTCCGGTCTTCGCTGGTGATCCTTGCAACTGGTGGCTATGGCCGCGCCTTCTTCTCGGCAACGTCTGCCCATACCTGCACAGGCGATGGCAATGCGATGGTTCTGCGCGCCGGCCTGCCGCTGCAGGATATGGAATTCGTACAGTTCCATCCGACAGGCATTTATGGCTCAGGCTGTCTCATCACCGAAGGATCGCGCGGCGAAGGCGGCTATCTCGTCAATTCCGAAGGCGAGCGTTTCATGGAGCGGTATGCACCTTCGGCCAAGGATCTTGCCTCGCGTGACGTCGTTAGTCGCGCCATGACGATCGAAATTCGTGAAGGTCGCGGTGTCGGTCCGGACAAGGATCACATCTTCCTTCATCTTGACCATCTCGATCCGAAAATTCTGGCCGAACGTCTGCCTGGCATTTCGGAATCGGCGCGCATTTTCGCTGGTGTCGATGTGACCAAGGAACCGATCCCGGTTCTGCCGACCGTTCATTACAATATGGGCGGCATTCCCACCAATTATCATGGCGAAGTGCTGACGTTGAAAGACGGCAATCCTGATACGGTCGTGCCGGGCCTCATGGCCATTGGCGAAGCGGCTTGCGTGTCGGTCCATGGTGCCAATCGTCTTGGCTCCAACTCGCTGATCGACCTTGTGGTGTTTGGGCGCGCGGCTGGCCTCAAGGCCGCCGAGCTGGTCACGCCCGGTGCGCGTCAGCCGGAATTTGCCAAGAATGTCGGCGAGAACGTGATTGCCCGTCTTGATCATTTCCGTCACGCCAATGGTTCGACGCCAACCTCGGTGCTGCGCGGCAAGATGCAGCGCGCCATGCAGGACGATGTTGCCGTGTTCCGCACTGGCGAAACGCTGGAGCAAGGCCGCAAGCGTATTGCGGATGTTTTCTCCGAAATTCCTGATATTCGCGTGTCGGATCGTTCGCTCGTCTGGAACTCCGATCTCATCGAGACGCTTGAGTTCGACAATCTGATCGTGCAGGCAGTCGCAACCGTCGAGGGCGCGGTGGGTCGCCAGGAAAGCCGTGGCGCGCATGCGCGTGAAGACTTCCCCGATCGCGACGACGAAAACTGGATGAAGCACACCTTGTGCTGGGTTGATGGCCAGACGGGCAAGCCGATGGTCGATTATCGTCCGGTCCACGCTTACACAATGTCGAGCGATATCGATTATATCAAACCAAAGGCACGCGTTTATTAAGCACGCGTTGATTGGCGCGCTAAAGGGTTGAGAGATGGTTCAGTTTAATCTGCCAAAGAATTCACGTCCCATTGAGGGCAAGACCTTTAAGGCCGAAGGTGCGACGCGCGTCAAGAATTTCCGCGTCTATCGCTGGTCGCCGGATGATGATCAGAACCCGCGCATCGACACATATGAAGTCGATCTCGACAAATGCGGGCCGATGGTTCTCGATGCGCTCATCAAGATCAAGAACGAGATCGATCAGACGCTGACTTTCCGTCGTTCTTGTCGCGAAGGTATCTGCGGTTCCTGCGCCATGAATATCGATGGCCAGAACACGCTTGCTTGCACCAAGGGTATTGATGAGTGCAAGGGCGATGTCAAAATTTATCCACTGCCGAGTATGGGCGTTGTGAAAGACCTTGTGCCGGATCTCACGGGCTTCTATGCGCAGCATGCCTCGATCGAGCCCTGGCTGCAGACAAAAACCGCCACGCCCGAAAAGGAATGGCGGCAATCCCATGAAGATCGCGAAAAGCTCGACGGTCTCTACGAGTGCATTCTATGCGCTTGCTGCACGACCTCCTGCCCGTCCTATTGGTGGAATGGCGACCGCTATCTCGGTCCGGCGACACTGTTGCAGGCCTATCGCTGGCTCGCAGACAGTCGCGACGAAGCCAAGGGCGAGCGTCTCGACAATCTCGAAGATCCGTTCCGACTTTATCGCTGCCACACCATCATGAATTGCGCGCGCACTTGCCCTAAGGGTCTGAACCCGGCCAAGGCCATTGCCGAAATCAAGAAGATGATGGTCGAGCGTCAGGCCTGATTTCAGGTTCGATGAATGTCGAAGGGCCGTCCTTCAAGGGCGGCTCTTTGCATTTCTGGGGGGCTATTCCTCGATTACATATTCCGTTTCCGGGTGGCTGTAGGCAGCAAGAAACATCAATGCGTTCTTCAGGTCGTCATAGGATGTGAACTGACAATCACCGCCGCTTGTCGCGATATGAAAGTCGGCGAGTGATTTCCCATGTGTTCCTGCGAGTTTCTTGAAATCGGAGCAGACCGGCGAGTAGGCGAACCAACGGTCACCTATCCGATGGAAGAGCCCGTAAAGCGGTGGATTGCCGGGATCGTCCTCTATGGTCAGACCGACAAAATAGCCTTGTCCGATATCGTCGAACATGGCGCCGAGAGCTTCGTCGTCGTCCGGCGTGAAGATATAGCTGTGGGCCTTGCGTGTCGCTGTGATGTGCGAAGGGGTTTCCGTCGTGCGTGCGCCCTTCTCGTCGAGTGAGAAGGACATCAGCCTGGCGCCATTGGCTAATGGCATATCGGCGTCGGTGGGGACAAATAGCGGCTTGGTCGACACGAAACAGCCTGAAAGCAGGACGGCAACGGCAAGCAGGATTAACGACCTGACGGACAGCATCGGGGAAACCTCCACGCGAAGATGTGCATAATGCTGCATTCCCTTTGCGGGTCGTGCAATTGAAAAAAATCGCATCATGAAAAAGGCTCGCGACGGTGTTTGTCGCGAGCCTTTCAAATTCTGGCGAGAGATGTGCCGGGGCCGGTTCAGGCTTCACGGGGCTCTGCCATTACGCAATCGATTGCGGATATCGCGATCTGACTTTGTACTACGCCGAAATAAAAGCGTATGGCGAATTTAGACACGGAAAGTTGAATGGCGGGTAAACAACCCCTTCATGGAGGTAAAGGTTTTGTCTGTCACCTTGCCGGTCAGTTGTCGGAATAACCTACTTTTTGGGCCTTTCGGCGATCGTGCGGATATGCATTGCTGGTTTGCCTTGCGTCAATTTTCGCAGGGCCTCGACGAATTCGAGGCAATAGCTCTGCTTGAAATGAAAATCTACCGCGTCGCGGCTCTCCCATTCTTCATAGAAGAAGAATTTTCCGGGCTCGAAAGAATCTTCGTAAAGCCAGTAGTTGAGGCAGCCTTCCTCAAGGCGCGAAAGGTCAACCTGTCGTTTTGAGATAGTAAAGAATTGATCTTTGTTTTCATCCGGTATTGTCATGCGACCCGTGATGATGATCATTTTCTCGCTCGCTTATTTGGCTTTCTTTTTGAAAAAAGAAAGCCCGCGCCCCAGTTTCCTGATGCGCGGGCCCCAGTGTTTATCCGTCCAGATTACTGAGCCGGGGTTTCTGCACCGTCTTTTGACATCTGATCGTCATTCGTCTTGGACATGTCGTCAGATCCTGCGTCTTTCACATCGTCGGCGGCCTTCGACATGGCGTCGCCCACATCGCTGGCGGCTTCGCCCACGGCGTCAGCGGCGTCGTCGGCTGCGGCCTTGGCGTCATCCATCATGGAGGAGTCCGCCGGAGCGGCTTCGCTGGATTCTTCGGCGGGTGCAGCTTCGCCGACTGGCGCCATTTCGTCGGTCGGCGCCATTTCGCTTGTCGGGGCCATGGTGCCCGTATCTTCACCCTTGTTGGTCATGCGGTAGCCGATAAACAGCACGCCAGCGATGACAATGACGGCGATAATGAGTTTGACAGTATTGGACATTGGAATTCCTCTTTCCCCAGAGTTCCCAAGGGCGTGTTGCCCTGGGCCGAATATGAACCTCAACGTGGTCAAGTTTCCCCAACGAATTTGGGGTCCCCCTCAGTCTGATGCTAGTGGAATGGCGGCCAAGTGCCACTCCCAAAGGTGGACAAATTTTAAGATTTTTCAAAACTTGCAAGTTTGACACAGGGGAAACGTGCAAAAATGCAACGCTGACTATGTGTCGCTGGCGCAAAAGCTTGCTCCAGCAGGGTCCCTCGCGCTAACTAAGGCCTTCAAATAGCGCCAGAAATCAAAATCGAGCAACAGGCGCCAGCACAGGTAGCGCGAAGGATTTAATCGGATGGCCAAGGAACTGACGCATTTCATCGGCGGTCGCCATGTCAAAGGTACAAGCGGACGATTTCTCGATGTGACGAACCCCAATACCGGGGAAGTGACAGCCCGAACGCCTTTGGCGACGACGGACGAATTGCGCGCCGCAGTGGCTGTCGCCGCCGAGGCCTTTCCGGGCTGGGCGGCGACCAACCCTCAGCGCCGCGCCCGTGTGATGTTCGAGTTCAAGCGTCTTCTCGAAGCCAACATGGATGAATTGGCGCATCTTCTGTCGTCGGAACACGGTAAGGTTCTGGCGGATAGCCGTGGCGACGTTCAGCGCGGGCTGGAAGTCATCGAATTTGCCTGCGGCATCCCGCATCTTCAGAAGGGCGAATTCACGGAAGGAGCGGGCCCGGGCATCGACATGTACTCCATGCGCCAGCCGCTTGGCGTCGGCGCGGGCATCACGCCGTTCAACTTTCCGGCCATGATCCCCATGTGGATGTTTGGCGTCGCTATAGCGGTCGGCAATACGTTCATCCTGAAGCCGTCGGAAAAAGATCCTTCCGTCCCGCTGCGTCTTGCCGAACTCTTCATGGAGGCCGGTGCGCCTGCCGGCGTTCTCAACGTCGTCAATGGCGACAAGGAAGCGGTTGACGCGATCCTGACTGATCCGAGAATTTCGGCGGTGAGCTTTGTCGGTTCGTCCGACATTGCGCAGTACATCTATGCAACGGGCGCGGCCAACGGCAAGCGCGTGCAGGCGATGGGCGGTGCGAAGAACCATGCGATCATCATGCCCGATGCCGATATGGATCAGGTGGTCAATGACCTCATCGGTTCGGCTTATGGTTCGGCGGGCGAACGCTGCATGGCATTGCCGGTCGCGGTGCCTGTCGGCGAGGAAACGGCTGATCGTCTGATCGAAATGCTTATCCCGCGCGTGCAATCGCTCAAGGTCGGCACGTCAACCGATCCCGACAGCGACTATGGTCCGCTGGTCAGCCGCGCCCATCTCGACAAGGTGCGGAATTATATCGATCTTGCCGAGAAGGAAGGCGCGAAGCTCCTCGTTGACGGGCGCGACTTCAAGCTGCAGGGCTATGAAGGAGGCTTCTTCCTTGGCGGCTGCCTGTTTGACGATGTGACGCCGGACATGAAGACCTATCAGGAAGAAATCTTCGGGCCCGTGTTGCAGATCGTTCGCGCCAAGACTTTCGAGGAAGCCGCCGAATTGCCCACGAAGCATCAATATGGCAACGGCGTCGCGATTTTCACGCGTGACGGCGATGCCGCGCGCAGCTTTGCTTCGCGCGTACAGGTCGGCATGGTCGGCATTAATGTGCCGATCCCGGTGCCGCTCGCCTATCACAGCTTTGGCGGCTGGAAGCGCTCCGCATTCGGCGATACCAACCAGCACGGCACTGAAGGCGTGAAGTTCTGGACCAAGGTCAAGACGGTCACCTCGCGCTGGCCGACAGGCCTCAAGGAAGGTTCCTCCTTCGTTATTCCCACGATGGGATAAGCGGATAGAACAACTTTGGTGAATGGCATTTCAAAAATGGCGCTTCCCTCGGGGAGCGCCATTTGTTTTTCTCTTTGTTCTATTCAGGAGACTGACGATGAGTGACGCGAGCGACATGATTGATCTGGACGCCTATTTCAAACGGATCGGCTACGAGGGGTCGCGCGCGCCGACGCTCGAAACCCTGAAGGCGATCCATTTTGCTCATGCGCTCGCTATTCCCTTTGAAAACCTCAATGTTCTGGCGGGCCGACCGATCCTGCTTGATCTGTCGTCGCTACAGGAAAAGCTCATTGCCGAAGAGCGTGGCGGCTATTGTTTCGAGGTCAATGCGCTCTTTGTGGCTGCGCTGCGCGCGCTTGGTTTCGATGTCACGACCCTGATTGGTCGCGTGCGCTGGAAAGCGCCAGAAGAGCTTGAGACCAATCGCTCGCATATGCTGTCGGTTGTCGATCTGCCGGAAGGGCGATTTCTGGCAGATGTCGGTTTCGGCGGGTTGACCATGACAGGTCCTATTCCTTTCATGACCAACAGTGAACTTGAAACACCGCATGAACCACGTCGCCTGATCGCGCAAGGAACGGGTTTTGAATTGCAGGCAAGGCTCGGGGAAGACTGGGCGCCGATCTATCGCTTCACCATGGAGCCCAATGGGCCGGTCGACTATGAGCAGGCGAGTTGGTTTACGTCGACGCACCCTTCATCGATCTTTGTTCAGTTCCTGATTGCTGCGCGTCCCGAAGCGGACTGTCGCAAGATCCTGTTCAATACCGAGTTCACGATTCGCGACATGGCAGGCAAAGCTGATACGCGACAGCTCGAAAGCGTCGATGAAATGGCGGAGGTGCTCGCTTCGCATTTCGGTATCTCGCTGAGCGAGGCCGACAAGGGCACTATGCTGGAACCCTATTTTGGGGGATGGAAAGCGATGGTGAGGCCTTAGAAATCCTGCCTCTGCCAATTTGCTGGTGAACAGAGACGGGTTTCGCGCTATGTGGGTGACTGTTGTTGTCATTCATTTTGTCTTTTGCCACCGGTTTTATGATCCAGGGTCCCCTACATTTCTATCGTGCGAAAGTCGCGTCCGGCGAGATCGCCGCTGACGCGGCGCAGGAACGTGCGGCCCAGCGGCTTCAGCACCTGCATGAGGAATTGGTCGACTGGACGCCCGGCAAGAAGGTCGGCGCCTTTTCCGCTTTCGGCTTTGGCCGACCGGTGACGCCGCCTGAAGGGATCTACATCTGGGGCGGCGTGGGGCGCGGGAAGTCCATGTTGATGGACCTCTTTTTCAATCATGCCCCTATGGCCGCGAAGAAGCGCGTTCATTTTCACGCCTTCATGCAGGATTGTCATGAGCGGATTTTTACTTGGCGGCAGCGCGAGAAAGCGGGCGAGGTCAAGGGCGGCGATCCCATTCCGCCGGTAGCGGAGGCGATTGCGGACGAGGCGGCTCTTCTCTGCTTCGATGAGTTTCAAGTTCAGGATATCGCCGACGCGTCTATTCTGGGGCGGCTTTTTACGCAGCTCTTCAAGCTTGGCGTCGTGGTTGTGGCGACGTCCAATATTGCGCCGGACAATCTCTATGCAGGCGGGCTCAATCGCCAGCGGCTGTTGCCCTTCATCGAGTTGGTGAAGCATCGCATGGATGTCGTTCATCTCGACAGCGATACGGACTACCGGCTGGACCGGATGCGGGGACTGCCGGTCTATTACACGCCGGCGGACGAGGCGGCGCGCGCCGCGCTTGATGCGGCCTTTACGCGCCTCACCGATGAGCCACATGGCGAGCCGCAGACACTGGCGTTGAAGGGACGTGCCGTGCATGTGCCGGAGGCGGCGCATGGCGTGGCGCGTTTCACCTTTCACGATCTTTGCACCAAGCCGCTTGGCGCTGCCGATTATCTCAAGATCGCGCAGGTATTTCACACGGTGCTGATTGACGATGTGCCGTTGATGGAGCCCGAACGACGCAATGAGGCCAAGCGGTTCGTGACGCTGATCGACGCACTTTACGAGGGCAAGACGAAAGTGATCCTGTCGGCCGCAGCAGCACCGCAGGCGCTTTACCCTGAAGGTGACGGCGCCTTTGCTTTCGAGCGCACGGTTTCGCGGCTCATGGAAATGCAGAGCGCCGATTACCTCAGTCTGCGTGCCGCTGACTAGGTTTTCTCGTTATCTGCGTTTGCAGGCGAGCCTCAGGCCTTTTCGACGCTGGCGGCCGCGTCATCGATCGCCTTGGCGATGGTCGACACCGCCTTGGTATCTATTTCACCGCGTTCGAGACGCAGTTCGAAGGCGGCACGGAAGTTTTCCAGTGCGCGTTTGATTTCCGGCGCCAGTTCGCCGCCCCAGGCGCGGCGCGCCTCGTTCATGCGGGCAAACAGCATCTCGACGGTGGCTTTGTTCGTTTCGAGAAAGGCGAGGCCTTCTTCGGTGGCGGTGTAGAGTTTCTTGCTGCCTTCGGGTGTGACCGTGGCAAAGCCCAGATCTTCGAGCATGGTGAGGGTGGGATAGATGATGCCGGGGCTGGGGCGGTAGGTGCCGCCGAATGTTTCCTCGATCGCCTTGATGACGTCATAGCCGTGCCGAGGTTCGTCGGCGATGAGCTTCAGAATGACAAGGCGCAGGTCGCCTTGTTCAAAGGCGCGGCGGCGTCCGCCGCGTCTGCCGAAGCCGGACCTGTGTCGACCGCGTGGTCCCTTGGGGTGGTGATGATGGCGACGATGGTCGCTCCAGTTTCCAAACATAAGATATCTCTCCGAGTGTCTAAAATATATCGAAAATGAAGATATATCTTAGATACTCGGAATCAAGAGGTCTGAAGACAAAAATCTTGTCCAGCGACGATTGGAGAAAATATATAAGGAATTTCCGCCTGTTAGCGGGTGGCCTGAAAGGTTTCGCCTGAGGCGGCGCCATTGGCGGCGAGCCTTTTTGTCTGCGTATCGCGCATGGTCAGCGAATAGGAGAACGAAGAGCCGAAGCTTGCCGAGAGCATCCCGAAGGAAAGCATGGGCGCGTCGATCTGGTTTTGCTTGCGGGCGATTTCCAGAGAGAAATCTTCGGCGGAGCGACGATCAACAGGCGCAAAACCCAGAAGCTGCGGGTCCATGCTGGCGTTGGCGACCTTTACGTTCGACGTGTCAGGTTCTTTTCTCAAGAGAGCAAAGACGCCCTGGAAATCATCTTTGGTGGCGACCGTGTCGGGCGTTTCGCAGAAGGAACGCCCGTTGCGGAGAAGCGCTTCGAGGAAACGGCAATCCTTGCCCGTAAGTGTCGAGACGGCGTGTTCGGTGAGATCGCGACCGGTCATGATGGTGGCGCTGAGACCTGCGAGCGAAAAGAGTTGGGCTCCTGTAAGGCCGACAACGATGGGCCCGGCGCAACCGGTCAGGCCGAGAAGTGCCGCCAGGATGATCAGACGTCGCGCGAAAAGATTGCGAAAATGCCCCGACATGGTTACGCCCCCGAACCAAGTACACCGCCCCCGCGGTACGCTACAAACATCAGGCCGCGATCGCCAAAGGCCTGTATCAAAGTGAGAGCGTGACTCCTCAATGCCCCTGGGTCAACCGGGAGTGTAATTCTTGGTTAACGCTAACAGAGTGTTCATTGCGATTCCGGCGGATTCGCGCTATTACGCGGCCATAATTTTCAATTGGAGCGCGAGCGCGTCCACCCCGGTCGCACAGTGCCCCCCATCACTGACAAAGGCTTCTCACATGGCGCGCAAGAAAATTGCACTCATCGGCGGCGGACAGATCGGCGGTACGCTCGCTCTTCTCGCTGGTTTGAAAGAACTCGGCGACGTTGTCATTTTCGACATCGCCGAAGGCCTGCCGCAAGGCAAGGCGCTCGATCTGGCGCAGGCGTCGCCGGTCGAGGGTTACAATGCGGCCCTTTCCGGCGCCAACGACTACAAGGGCATCAAGGGCGCCGACGTCGTCATCGTGACGGCTGGCGTGCCGCGCAAGCCCGGCATGAGCCGCGACGATCTGCTCGGCATCAACCTCAAGGTGATGTCGCAGGTCGGTCAGGGCATCGCGAAATATGCGCCCAACGCTTTCGTCATCTGCATCACCAATCCGCTCGACGCGATGGTCTGGGCGTTGCGTCAGTTCTCCGGCCTGCCGCACCACAAGGTCGTGGGCATGGCCGGCGTGCTCGACAGCGCGCGCTTCCGTCTGTTCCTTGCGGAAGAATTCAACGTGTCGGTAGAAGATGTGACGGCCTTCGTGCTGGGCGGTCATGGCGACACGATGGTGCCGCTGCCGCGCTATTCCACCGTTGCCGGTATCCCGCTTCCCGACCTCATCAAGATGGGTTGGACGACGAAGGAAAAGCTCGACAAGATCATCCAGCGCACGCGCGACGGCGGCGCGGAAATCGTCGGTCTGCTGAAGACCGGTTCGGCTTTCTATGCGCCTGCCGCTTCGGGCATCGCGATGGCGGAAGCCTATCTGGGCGACCAGAAGCGCGTCATGCCTTGCGCCGCCTATCTCAATGGCCAATACGGCCAGAAGGACATCTATGTCGGCGTACCGGTGGTGATCGGCGCGGGCGGCGTGGAGCGCGTCGTCGAGATCGAACTCAATGCCTCTGAAAAGAAGGCCTTCCAGAAGTCGGTCGACTCGGTCGCCGGTCTCGTTGCCGCCTGCAAGAAGATCGATCCGAGCGTCGCCAAGGGCGTCGCCCCGGTCAAAGCGAAGAAGAAGTAATCCATCACGAAACGGCTCGAGCCGGGCTCGGTTTTGGCTCGGTTTGTGAGTGTTTCCTGCAGGTATTCGAGCGGACGGCGTGTATGCGCCGTCCGTTTTCTTTTGCGCGGACGCATGGGGGG
>JBAQNC010000206.1:0-11630 GCA_049303435.1 Parvibaculum sp.
TTACTATGCCTTGAACATGCCCTGGGCCATGCCCGCCTTGCCCATAGGCCCAAATGAGGCCAATGGTCGCCATGCAGGCCGAAAGCGGATAGTCGGACATATTTTCAGATAAGCTTTTCTAAACCCACCGTTGAATGGAGAAGACCAGATGGCTCTGATGAAAGACCGAATGAAGGAAGTCGCCGAGCTGACGCGCAGGCTCAAGGAAGAATTTCCAAGGGAGACCGAGGGGTTTCTGTCCTTTCTGAAGGACGCAGAGAGCGGCGAACATCTCTCTGCCAAACACAAGGAACTGATCAATGTCGCCATGTCGGTGGCGGCGCAATGCGAATGGTGCATTGCCTTTCACGTAAAGAATGCGGCGCGTCTGGGGGCGACCAAGGGTGAGTTGATCGAAGCGGGCTTCCAGGCGGTCGTCATGCATGGCGGGCCGTCCTTCATGTGGATGACACGGCTGCTGGAGGCGGTGGACGAATTCGTGGTGGACAAGGCAGAGTAAAGGCGGAGACCTTTCACGCAAGAAACAGAGACTGGCGGAAAGCCGGAAACGGGGGGCGAAATGAAAAAGATCATCCTGAGGGGTCTGGGCGGGGTTGCGGCCATCGTCGCGGTGCTGGCGGCGATTGTCGTGACGCGCACGCTGATGTTGCCGCCACCACTGACGATCAACGGCGCGACGGTCGCCATGACGATACCGCCGGAAGCGGCGCAGCGCGCGGCGGAACATCTCTCGCAAGCGATCCAGCTCAAGACGATCTCATGGCAACGCGGTGCAACGGGCCCCAAAGCCGAGGCGTCGGCACAGGCGCTGGGTGACTTCCGCGATTTCATCACGTCGACCTATCCTGCTTTCAGCGCAGCGAGTTCGCGCGAGATCGTCAGCGATTACAGCCTGCTCTTCACCTGGAAGGGAACGGATGAGAACCTGAAGCCCGTGCTCCTGATGTCGCATATGGACGTGGTGCCTGTGGTGCCGGGCACGGAAGCCAATTGGACGCATCCGCCGTTTGCGGGCGAGATCGCCGACGGGATCGTGTGGGGACGCGGCGCGATCGACTGCAAGGGTTCGCTGATCGCCATGCTGGAAGCCGCCGACGCGCTGGCCGCCAAAGGCTTTCAACCCAAGCGCAGCATCATGTTCGCCTTCGGCCATGACGAGGAAATCAGCGGGCTCAACGGCAACCGCAAGATCGCCGCCATGCTGAAGGAACGAGGCGTCAAACTCGCCTTTGTCTCCGATGAAGGGGGCATGATGACGGAAGGCGTCGTCAGCGGCGTCAAGGAACCGGTGGCGCTGATCGGCGTGGCGGAAAAGGGTTATATGACGCTCAAGCTCACGGCGCATGCGAAGGGTGGCCATTCTTCCATGCCGCCCGCGCAGGGCGAGACCGCCATCGGTCGCGTGATGGAAGCGATGACCGCCACCGGCAATGCGCCCTTCGAAAGCGGGCTCGACGAAACCACGCGCGCCATGCTGCAGGCGCTGGCACCTGCCATGCCTTTCGTGCGGCGCATGGCCTTTGCCAATCTCTGGCTGTTTGAGCCGATGGTGCAAAGCGCCATGGAAAAAGCCCCGCAGCTTGCCGCCCAGCTTCATACGACCATTGCGCCGACCATGATCAATGCCGGCATCAAGGAAAACGTATTGCCGCCGGAAGCAAGCGGCATCATGAATTTCCGGCTGCACCAACGCGACACGATCGAGAGCGCGACGGCCCATGTCGTGGCGGCGGTGAATGATGACGAGGTCGATGTCGAGCAGGAGGGAAGCGCGCGCAATGCTTCGGCCATCTCCAATCTCAAGGGCGAATCCTACGCCCTGTTGCGACAAAGCATCACCCACAGCTACCCCGACGCGCTGGTGACGCCGAACCTGACGGTGGCGGGCACGGACTCGCGCTACTACCTGCCGCTCACGGAAAATGTGTTCCGCTTTGTTCCCATTCGCGTCGATGCCAGCGAATTGGCCGGATTCCACGCCACCAACGAGCGCATAAGGGTGGCCTCCCTTGCGGAAGCCGTCTCATTTTACACATCACTGATGCAAAATCTGGATGCACCAGGGCTTTGATGAAAAATTGCCCGGCCGGGAAGGGTGCGACCAAGCGCCATTCTCTTAACTCAAATGTCACGATCCCGTTGCGCTTCGGAGAGGCGGGAACTAATGTGCGCGCGAAAATACCCCTGCCGTCAGGTGGGGGGTTTCGGATAGGATCGGCGAGCTCGCCAGCCCCCGTCAAAAACAGGGAACGAGCAATCGTCTAAGGACAGTACATTCAGGCACAGAAGCATGGACGAACCGGCGAATTGAAGAGCGCCGCGGGTCAGGTTTTTCCCAAACAGGGCATGCTTCGACGACACAGACCAAGGAGAGACGGCGTGAAACAGAGCGGGCCCAAGATCAGTAAACATGGCGTGGAAGCGAGCGGCTTCAAGAACCTTGCTGCCGCATACTGGAACCTCCGCCCTGCCGAGCTTTATGAAGAAGCCGTGCGCCGTGGCGAAGGCCAGATTGCCGCCGACGGCCCCTTCGTCGTGAAGACCGGCGTCCACACGGGCCGCTCCGCCAAGGACAAATTCATCGTCCGCGACGCCACCACCGAAAACACTGTCTGGTGGGACAACAACAAGGCGATGACGCCGGAAGCCTTCGATCTTCTCCATGCCGATATGCTCAAACACGCCGAAGGCAAGGAACTGTTCATTCAGGACCTCTTTGGCGGCGCTGACGAGATCCACCGCCTGCCGACCCGCATCTATTCCGAATATGCCTGGCACTCACTCTTCATCCAGAACCTGCTGATCGAACCGAAGCCCGAAGAACTGGAGGACTTCGATCCGAAGTTCACCATCATCGACCTGCCGAGCTTCGTCGTCGACCACGAGAAATACGGCGTGCGCTCCTCGACCGTCATCGCCTGCAACTTCGCCAAGCGCATCGTGCTGATCGCCAACACGTCCTACGCGGGTGAAATCAAGAAATCGGTCTTCTCGATGCTGAACTACGACTTGCCCGCCAAGCATGTCATGCCGATGCATTGCTCGGCCAATGTCGGCCCCGACGGCGACACGGCGATCTTCTTCGGCTTGTCCGGCACCGGCAAGACGACGCTTTCGGCGGTCGCCTCGCGCACGCTGATCGGCGACGACGAGCATGGCTGGTCGGAAAACGGCGTCTTCAACTTCGAAGGCGGCTGCTATGCCAAGATGATCAAGCTCTCGCCCGAGGCCGAGCCTGAAATCTATGCGGTCACCAAGCGTTTCGGCACGGTGCTCGAAAACGTCGTGATGGACGAAGTGACCCGCGAACTCGATCTCGACAGCGCGGCGCTGGCTGAAAACAGCCGCGGCGCCTATCCGCTGGCCTTCATCCCCAATGCATCGGACACGGGCCGCGCGCCGCACCCGCAAAACATCATCATGCTGACGGCCGACGCCTTCGGTGTGCTGCCGCCCATCGCCAAGCTGACACCGAGCCAGGCCATGTATCACTTCCTGTCGGGCTATACCGCCAAGGTGGCAGGCACGGAAAAGGGCGTGACGGAGCCGGAAGCCACCTTCTCGACATGCTTTGGCGGCCCCTTCATGTCGCGCCATCCCACCGACTACGGCAATCTGCTGCGTTCGCTCATCGCCGAGCACAAGGTCGACTGCTGGCTCGTCAACACGGGCTGGACGGGCGGCGCCTATGGCACGGGCTCGCGCATGCCGATCAAGGCGACGCGCGCGCTGCTTGCTTCCGCGCTCGACGGTTCGCTCGCCACGGCCTATTTCCGCACCGATGCGAACTTCGGCTTCCAGGTTCCGGTCAGCGTACCGGGCGTGGACGACGCGATCCTCAACCCGCGCGACACATGGGCCGACAAGGCCGCCTATGACGCGCAGGCGCAGAAGCTCGTGAAGATGTTCATCGCCAATTTCGAAAAGTTCGCCGACAAGGTGGACCCGGAAGTGCGCGACGCGGCTCCCGCCGTGAAGAGCGCCGCTGAATAAGGTTCAGCACAAAAGAAATGAGGAAAAGCCCGGAGAGAAATCTCCGGGCTTTCCGTTTTCAATCGTGTCGGTCGGTATGTGTCGGGATCCAGGCCGGCGGATCGCTGGCGGGGAAGCTTTCCTCGGAGGCTTCGTCGATTGCCTCTTCCCGCTTCGATTTCTCTTCCGCCTTTTCCTTTTCCGACTGTTCGGCTTTTTTCTTTTCCATGTCGAATTCCTTTCGTCAAAGGGAGCCTTCGCTAAAGGTCATCGCGTCAGAACATCGAGCGCCTTTTCGACCAATGCGCCGCCGAGCCACGAACCAAGCGGGAGTGCGAGATAGAGACCAAAGCGCACGACGGTTGAAACATCAAGCGGCCATTCACGAACGCGTTCGAGACGTCGCTCAAGCGCGATCAGGGCGGCAAGGCGCGAAGCTGCTTCAACATTCTCGTCTTGCCGGAAGGCGTGACTCGCCCGCGCTATATCAAGGCGCAACTTTGCAAGCTCGACGTTTTTCGCCCGATCAATCAACCCGTGAACCCGCCACATAGGCAGGCCAAATATCAATGCCGCACTGATCATAAGACCAACGAAAAGTGGCCAAAAAAGGATCGAGGTGGATTGCGCGAAGGACATCAGGAAAACGATGGCGCTGGCCGCAACCCAGGGGAGCGCCCGACGCAGCGCGATGCGGCCCAGCCCGTCGAGATTGTCGATGTTGAAGAGATTGATCTTGATGCGGTGGTCGAGATTGGCCAGCAGCGACATGGTGTCGGCGCGAAGGTAGGAAAGGTTGCGGAAAATCTCGATGAACAGCATCAGCGTCATAACGATGAACCAATAGTTGGTCAGCGTCGCATCAAGCAGGTCCACCGGATGTCCTTCCGGCTGATAGATGAGACGATAGAAAATGTATCCAACACAGGCGCCAAGCAGGCCGAAGGCCTGACCACGCCTGCGTGTTTCCTTTAGCGGCCCGAACATCATCACGTCGAAATGAGCGCTGTCATTCATGACATTCCGCGCCTTGAGCAATTGAAGATCGGCGAGATTGGCGACACGCGTATATTCACCGAGACCCAAGATCGAGCCCCAGAGCAGCGACATGCAGATGGCTGTCCATGCATCAGAGGTAAGCGTGGGATCACCCATATTCATGACGATGATCGGAAGACTGTTCCACCAGACACACAAGAGATATGTTGTAAAAACAAGAAGCGAGATCAGGACAGAGGTGAGCGTCACCCCAATAGGACTCGCCTGTAGGAGACGCGCTTCCCATGTGAAACGCCGTTCATTCGTATCATTGCGCTCAGCGACCGTGGTTATCTCATCCATTCAAACGCCTCGTCTCAATGCGCCTCATCCCAATTATCGGCGGCGCGGGCATCGACCTCAAGCGGCACCGACAGATCGACCGCAGGCGCAGCGGCACCGATCATCACTTTGGTGACGAGCTTCGCCGTCTTGTCGGCTTCCTTTTCGGGCAGTTCGAAAATCAGTTCGTCGTGAACCTGGAGCAACATGCGGGCCTTGAGTTTTGCCTCGGCAAGCGCATCGGGCATGCGGATCATGGCGCGGCGGATGATGTCAGCGGCCGAGCCCTGAATGGGCGCATTGATGGCGGCGCGTTCCATGAAGCTCCTCTCGGCGCCATTCTTTGAATGAATGGCGGGGAGATTGATGCAGCGACCGAAGATGGTTTCGACATAGCCATTGTCGTGCGCGAATTTCTTGGTCTCATCCATATAGGCGCGGATGCCGGGGAAGCGCTTGAAATAACGTTCGATATATTCCGCCGCCTCACCGCGCGGGATGCCGAGCTGGTTCGCCAGACCGAAGGCGGAGATGCCATAGATGATACCGAAATTGATCGCCTTGGCGCGACGACGTACCGAGGGGTCCATGTCCTTCAACGGCACGTTGAACATTTCCGACGCCGTCATCGCGTGAATGTCGAGACCGTCGGCGAAGGCCTGACGCAGCGAGTCGATATCGGCGATATGGGCGAGCAGGCGCAATTCGATCTGGCTGTAGTCCGCCGACAGGAGCTTGTTGCCCTTGTCGGCGACGAAAGCCGTTCTGATCTTGCGGCCATCCTCGGTGCGGACGGGAATGTTTTGCAGATTGGGTTCCGACGAGGCGAGGCGTCCGGTCGTAGTGGCGGCCAGCGAATAGGAGGTGTGGACGCGGCCCGTGTCGGGATGGATGAAATTGGGTAACGCATCGGTGTAGGTGCTTTTGAGCTTGGCCAAACCGCGCCAGTCGAGCACGCGCTGGGGAAGTTCCACGCCTTGTGCCGCCAAGGCTTCCAGCGTGTCGCTGTCGGTGGACCAGGCGCCGGTCTTGGTCTTGCGACCGCCTTCGAGGCTCATCTTGTCGAAGAGGATTTCGCCAAGCTGCTTGGGCGAGGCGATATTGAACTTCTCGCCCGCCAGCTCGTAAACCTCATCTTCATATTGCGCCATCTTCTGCGCGAAATCGGACGACAGGCGCGCCAGCACCTGACGATCGACCTTGATGCCTGCACGTTCCATGTCGCGCAGCACGGGCACAAGGGGACGCTCCAGCGTTTCGTAAACCGTCATCTTGCGTTCAGAGACGAGGCGCGGCTTCAGCACATGCCAGAGGCGCAGCGTGACGTCGGCGTCTTCGGCGGCATAGGCCACCGCCTTGTCGACGGGCACCTGATCGAAGGTGATCTGCCCTTTGCCCTTGCCGACGACTTCAGTGAAGGCGATGGGCTTGTGGACCAGATGAAGTTCGGAAAGTTCATCCATACCATGGCCGTGCATGCCAGCGTCCAGCGCATAGGACATGAGCATGGTGTCGTCGAGCGTGACGAGATTGAGCCCGTGCTGAGCGAAAACCAGAAGATCGAATTTGATGTTCTGCCCGACTTTCAGAACGGAGCTATCCATGAAGAGCGGCTTCAGCGCGGCGATGGCGTCGTTCACCGGAATTTGCTCAGTCGCATTGGCATTGTCGAAATCGAGACCGCCGCTTTTGGCGCCATGTTGCAGCGGCACATAGCAGGCCTCGCCCGGCGTAATGCAGAGAGAGAAACCGACAAGACGCGCCTGCATGGGATCGAGACTGTCGGTCTCGCAATCGACAGCGACGACACCTGCATCGCGCGCGCGCGTCACCCAATCCTCAAGCTCGGCAAGTTTTGTTACCGCGATATATTTTGCCTTTTCCATCGGCGGGTTAAAGTCATCACTGATGGCGCCCAGCACGCCGCCGACGCCAGCGGCCTTGCTGGCGGATTTCTTCGGCTCGGGCTTTTTCGCGTCGGCGGGCGCGGCAAGTTCGGCGGCAGGTTCAACCGCTTCGGCATCGATGCCCGCAGCCGTGGCGACGCGCTTTGTCAGCGTGTTGAATTCCATCGCGCGCAGAAAGGCGATGAGGCGTTCGGGGTCGGGCGAATGGATCGCCATTTTTTCTACCGGCACATCGACGGGCACCTTGTCGTCCAATGTGACGAGACGCTTGGAGATACGGGCCTGATCGGCGAACTGAATGAGATTTTCGCGGCGCTTGGGCTGCTTGATTTCGCTGGCGCGCGAAAGCAGCGTTTCGAGGTCGCCATATTCCTCGATCAGTTGCGCCGCCGTCTTGATGCCGATGCCGGGAACGCCAGGGACATTGTCCACGCTGTCACCCGCGAGCGCCTGCACTTCAATGACTTTATCGGGCGGGACGCCGAATTTCTCGATGACCTGATCGTGCTTGATCGTCTTCATCTTCATGGTATCGAGCATGTCGACATCATCGTTGACGAGCTGCATCAGGTCCTTGTCAGACGAGACGATGGTGACGCGGGCGCCCGCCTCGCGCGCCTGACGCGCATAGGTAGCGATGAGATCATCGGCCTCATAGCCCATCATCTCGATGGAGGGCACGGTGAAGGCGCGCACGGCATCGCGCACCAGCGCGAACTGGGGACGCAGGTCTTCCGGCGGTTCGGGGCGCTGGGCCTTGTATTCGGGATAAATGTCGTTGCGAAAGGTCTTGGAGGAGGCATCGAAAATAACCGCGAGATGGGTCGGCTCGAATTCGTCCTTGGTATCCTCGATGAGCTTGTAGAGCATGTTGCAGAAGCCCGAGACGGCGCCGACCGGCATGCCGTCGGATTTGCGCGTCAGGGGCGGCAGCGCATGATAGGCGCGGAAAATATAGCCCGATCCATCGACCAGAAAGAGGTGGTCGCCCTTTTTCATGGGGCGGGTGGTCACTTGATCAGCCATATTTTTTCCCGTTTTACTCTTCGCCAAGCCGTTTGGCCTTCCTATATAAGCAAACTAGGGCCGGTTTGACCCTCTTCCCCTCGGAATGATACCACGTTGCCCTGCCCCGTCCGGGCAGCGCCAGATACACCAGGTGCACGCCCCGAAGGCTCATGCACTCTACAGAAGAGCCGCGCAATGGCCCATACGCTTCAGTCCATCGAAAATGCCACTCCCCAGACTTCCGGCCTCAATGCCATCGAAGCCAAAGGCTTGCGCAAGATTTATCGCGCCGCCAACGGCCAGCCGGCCAAGGAAGCGCTGAAAGGCATCGACCTTGCGGTGCCGCAGGGCTCGATCTTCGGGCTGCTGGGGCCCAATGGCGCGGGCAAATCGACCTTCATCAATATTCTGGCCGGTCTCGTCATGAAGACCGAAGGCGATGTCTCGATCTGGGGTTTCGACATTGCCGCCAACCCGCGGCAGGCGCGCGCCTCCATCGGCGTGGTGCCGCAGGAACTGAGCGTGGACCCCTTCTTCACGCCCGCCGAAGTGCTGGATTTGCAGGCCGGGCTCTATGGCGTGCCTAAAGCCGAACGCCGGACGATGGAAATCCTCGCCGCCATGGGGCTCGAAGACAAGGCGGATGCCTATGCGCGCACCTTGTCGGGCGGCATGAAGCGGCGGCTGCTGGTGGCGAAAGCCATGGTGCATAACCCGCCGGTGCTGGTGCTGGATGAACCCACTGCGGGCGTCGACATCGAATTGCGCAAGCAGCTCTGGGACTATGTGAAGAGCCTCAACGAACAGGGCACGACGATCGTGCTCACCACGCATTATCTCGAAGAGGCCGAAGCGCTTTGCGACCGCATCGCCATTATCGATCAGGGCGCTGTGGTGGCCTGCGAGCCGACACAGGATCTTATCTCGCGCATATCCGACAAGAAACTCATTCTACGGACGAAGAATCCCGTGACGAGCAACACGCTCAATCTGGGCACGCTCAATGCCGAGGCAACGCTTTCGGGTGCGATCTCGGTGAAATACAACCCCGCTGAAATCGGCGTGATGGAAGTGATCGATCGCGTGCAGAAGGCCGGCCACGAAATCATCGACATCGCGACGGAAGAATCCGACCTCGAAGATGTCTTCCTTGAATTGACGTCGAACCGAAGCTGAATGCGGTCAGGCCGAAGCGCCGTCAGGCAGAGGCGCGCTTGACCATTTCGCCCATCGCCATTTGCACTTCCGATCCATTGACCGAGAGCGGCAGAAAGATCACCTCGATCTCCGGCGTTTCCCGGCCCGGCTTGTAAGGCAACATGCCGTGCAGCCGCAAAGGCCGATGGAGCTGGCAGACGATGCCCAGCACCTTGGCGAGCGTGGCCGCGCCTTTTTCCGACATGCCCTGATCGAGCGTCTTGCCGGTGTAATCGGCCTCGAACATTTCATTGAGCGCGGTGCCCATCAGGCGGACCTGAAAATCGGCAGGCTGGACGGCAGGCGGCGCGACATCGATCAGGAAGACAGTCGGCAAATGGCTGACGATATCGGCGGGGCTGACATCGGCGCGGGCGGGCATGGGCCGACCGGCGCGCTTTGCCGTCCAATAGGCCAAAAGGGCGCGCAAACGGGAATCCTGAAGATTGAGCAGCGGATCGATAAAGAGATCGAAGGGCGAAAGCCTCAAGAATTCAGGCATGGACGGCGTTTACTCACGAAGACGCGATCGCGCGCGGCGCAACCGGGGAAATCAGGTCACATGCTATAGGCGAAATCGAGCCTCGCGCCAAGCGGGAGCGCAGATAGTGGCTGAAATCTGTGATCTTCGGGGACAGGGCCATGAATTTCCCTGCGGACCGCTTGATGATTTGTCAGGCCCGCCGCTTTCGACCAGTTTGCGGCTTCGTCGGCGGGGTCTCCCAGACCCGCGACCCGGCGCCCGTAGCTCAGGTGGAACCATCCTGTTCAATAGACAAGTCATGCAATAGGCTCTTCGGTAGTAATGTAACCCGAAGTTCAGCGTGAGCCTTCACGTTCAAAAAATGGGAGGGCGTGAAATGACGAATTCTGCTCCGCAGTACGCAATGGCAATCGAGCGGAGTCTCGAATTATCTGCAGAACGCTGCGGCGACCCGACAGATCGCGTTTATGCACGATTGTTCGAACTGAATCCGGAAATGCATGCGCTGTTTTGCAGGGATACCAACAACGCCGTCAAAGGCGAAATGCTCTCCCGCATCTTTGAGGCCGTCCTTGATTTCGTCGGCGAGCGGCGCTACGCCGACCACATGATCGGCACCGAGATGATCACTCACGAGGGTTACGACGTGCCTCGCGACGTGTTCTCGACATTCTTCGGGGTGGTCGCTGACGTCATCCAGGAGGCTCTGGGCGCGGACTGGACGCCGGAGATTGCTGAAGCCTGGGGAGAGACACTGGCCGAAATCGACAGCTTCGCAAAGAAAGTTCCCGTTGTTCATGCCTGATTGATAGAGGTCATCGATTGCTTGTCGCCAATACTTTATTGTGGACGGCATGCCCGGTCGCATCGCGGAACAATCGCTTCCATCCCAGGGACGATGCCGATTCACGAATTCGTGTCACCAATCATGTCAGCGGATCAAAAATAAGACGAACAAACATGTAGCAGCCGATGGCCAGCGCGGAACAAAGCAACAAATAGACCGGCCAAAATGCTCCGGCAAAAAGACCATTCCAAAGGCTGACCAGCCCAACAATCAAACTCGCCACCGCCAGAAGAAGGCCCACGACGGGGTTGGGGTGCGGGTCACTCACATTGCGCCTTGTAATGGCGCGCAAGTTGACAGAACCGGTTACCAAAAAGACGGCGGCTCCGATTGCACTGATGATCCGCCAAACAACAACTTCATTGAGCGACGCATGCAGCAATATCAGAGACAAGAACGCCATAAATAAAGGCATCAAAGAGGTGACGAGCAGGTTGGTGAGCCGCAACCGGGCAGTGCCCTGCCATTCACTGGGCGCTGACTTCCCCAATACCGTTACAGCGCCGGTGAAGCCCACCAGTGTCATGGCCAGCTCTGCGAGCAAATTAAGACTGGCTATCTCGTTTAACATCGCAAGCCCCCCTCAAGACCTCATTCAACCTGTCGACAGGCCTAACAGATTAATGGCGATTCCGCTGTTATTCGGGGCAAGGGGCTGAGGAGAAAGCCTCAAAAGCTTTAGCAATCATTCCAGTCGATCACCTGCAAGGACGACCAAAACTGGCGCCCTGACCCGCACAAGACGATTTACGTCAAAAACCTCCGAATGAATTTGATTGGTGTATTTGATCATGCCACAATTTTTAGCTGCAGGTTCAAATGAAGGTTTTTGCCGGGATGCTGGCTCATGAAATTATCAAAAGGAGCGACGTCGATGGCAAGGAAACCTGTAGAC
>JBAQNC010000207.1:0-4756 GCA_049303435.1 Parvibaculum sp.
GGCAAGACCCTATAGCGAGATAACCACCGGCAAGAAAGAAGCTGCCGACATAGCCCGCCAAAATCACGCCATTGTCGGGATTGCCGAGATAATTGACGGTGAGCCACATCGGAAAGGTGAGCGCCAGCGCAATGCCGGAAAAGGCCCAGGCCGCGAGAAATTTGCCCAGTACGGCCGCCCAGAGTGGCACCGGCAATGAAAGAAGCAATTCGATGGAACCCGTCCGGCGTTCTTCCGCCCACAGACGCATCGAAATCGCCGGGATCAGAAAAAGATAAAGCCAGGGATGGAAATTGAAGAAGATCTGGAGGTCCGCAGTTCCGCTTTCGAAATAGCCCCCCATGTAGAATGTGAATGCGCCCATCGTGAAAAGGAAAACAATGAGAAAAATAAAGGCGAGCGGCGTCGCAAAATAGCCGCCAAGCTCGCGGCGGAAGACAGCAGCTAGTTCTCTCATGCGGCGCTCTTTTCCGATTGGCTCTGAACGAAATCGTCAACATCCGAGCGCGTCAGGGCGCGAAACACTTCATCAAGGCGTCCCGGCTCGCCATAGAGCCCGCGCACAATCCAGCTTTGTTCGCGCGCGACTGTCGCCACCGCATCAAGAAGCCCAAGATCGCCCGCAACCGTATCGGTTGCTGTGCCACGCGCGGTGAAGAGCGTCAGGACCGTTTCGGTACCGCGCGGCAGGACTTCCATACTGACGACACCTGGCAGCGCTTTCAACATTTCGGCAGACGCCACCGTCAGCTTGCCTTCAACCGTCAGCGTCACTGCATTGTGATAACGCGAGCGTGAAATGAGTTCGGCAGGCGTGCCGTCGGCAACCACACGACCCCGATCGATGATGAGCGCGCGCGAGCAGATGGCGTCCACTTCTTCAAGAATGTGGGTGGAGATAATGATCGCCTTGTCCGCCGACATCCGCTTGATGAGCTTGCGCACTTCATATTTCTGATTGGGGTCGAGGCCGTCCGTCGGCTCGTCCATGATCAGAACAGGCGGATTGTGCAGGATCGCTTGCGCAAACCCCACACGACGGCGGAAACCCTTGGACAGAGTATCGATCGGCTGATCGAGCACACCTTGAAGCTCGGTTGCAGCGACCGCCTCTTCAATCGCCTTATCGGCGACCGCGCCGCTCAGATGACGAACGCGCGCGATGAAACGCAGAAAACCGCGTGGGCTCATGTCGCCATAGGCCGGCGCGCCTTCGGGCAAATAGCCGATGGTGCGCTGCGCAGCCAACGTGTCTGAAACAACATCATGGCCGCAGACCCGCGCTGAGCCTTCCGTTGGCGACAGGAACCCCGTCACCATTTTCATCGTCGTGGATTTGCCCGCACCATTTGGCCCAAGGAAGCCCAGAACCTCGCCGCGCGCGACTGAAAAACTGATGGAATCCACCGCTGTGAAAGGGCCAAAACGCTTGGTGAGCCCTTCAATGACAATCATGGCGTCACTCGATGCGGCGCCTGTTTCGCCCGCGGTCTTGATACGGAACTGCGTGATGGTGTCTCTCCCCGCAAGCGCCACGTTGATGTGGCAACCCGCCCCCCAAAAGCCTTTGGTTGATGTGTAGGACAAGCCTGAGCGCCCCTCAAGTGAAAGATGTTTCATGCGTACGATGAAGGCAAGCTTATGTATTGAAAATGCACACAAAAATGTCGCCGCATGAGGGGGGATCATGCGGCGACAGATTGGCAGTCTTGGAGTGTTGCCCCACTTAAACGAGTTAATGGAGGGGTAGCCCGGTCCCCATATTTCCATCCCGGTGGGGCTGGGGGGCTGATAAAACCGGAAGGTCAAGAAGACCGGGCCAGTGAGGCAACGATGAGATATTGATGCTCCACTGTGTTCACCCAAGGGCCGAAAAAAGGCATTTTTGTGATCCGGAAAAATTCGCAAAAATGAAGGAAAAGTGCGACTATTTCTTCGTTGAAAGGGTCATTTGGAGGATGGAAGCGCTATGCCCAACAGCCCTGATGGCGGTGCTCCAGCATCGTTGACACTCGTCGATAGCTCCGCACCACCGAAACCGCCGCGCGAACCGGACATTTTTTTCACCCGCTCCGAGTTTGAAACCATTCTCTCGCTCTATGGGCGCAAGGTCGTCGAGGGCGAATGGCGCGACTATGCCATCGGCTCAAACCGCGAGGTCGCGATTTTCGCCATCCACCGGCGCGCCAGCGAGCAGCCTCTTTTCCGCATCGAGAAACGCCCGAAACTCGCCCGCCGACAAGGCGCCTTCAGCGTCATCGCCGCCTCCGGCCTCATCATGAAGCGCGGGCACGACCTCACCCAGGTACTGAAAGTCTTTGAAAAACGCAGCCTAAGGGTCGTGGAGGCCTGAACACCTCGGCAGCGGACAAAATAAAAGCCCCGGTGTTTCCACCGGGGCTTTTGTATCAATAAAGCCGATTTCAGCGGCGGTTGCCCATGAACTGCAACAGGAACATGAACATGTTGATGAAGTCGAGGTAGAGCGACAGGGCGCCCATGATCGCCTTCTTGGCGGCCGTCGCTGCGGCATCGCCGACATAATACATTTCCTTGATCTTCTGCGTGTCGTAGGCGGTCAGGCCTGCGAAAATCAGCACGCCAAGGGCTGAAACCGCGAACTGCAAGGCGGTGCTCTGCAGGAAGATATTGACGACCATCGCCACGATGAGGCCGATCACGCCCATGATGAGAAAGGAACCCATCGCCGTCAGATCGCGCTTTGTCGTGTAGCCATAAAGGCTCAGGCCACCAAAGGCGATCGAGGTGACGAAGAAGGTCTGGGTGATCGAAGCGCCTGTATACAAAAGGAAAATGCTCGACAGCGACAGACCCATGAGGCCCGCGAAGGCCCAGAAGGAAATCTGGGCAGCCGAAACGCTCATCTTCGAAATGCGGGCGCTGAGGAAGAAAACGAGGCCCAGCGGCGCGAGCAGGACGACCCAGCGTAGCGCGCTGAGATAGAGCGAAGCGCCAAAGCTTGTAAGGGGAACACCGTTGCCGAGCGTCACTGCCACGGTCTCCGGCGAAGTCGCCACCGCCATCTGGGAAATGACATAGGCGACGATGCCCGTGATGGCGAGACCACCGGCCATGTAGTTGTAAACGCTGAGCATATAGCTGCGCAGACCCTGATCGATCGAGGCATCACCCCGGACCGTCGCGCCAGCATTCATGCGGTTCTGATCAAAATTGGCCATTATCTATGCACCCTCCTGAGTGTGCTTGCGTTCAATATCGGGGGTAAACCGCACAATTTCAAGGTCAATCGGTTGGAAATCGACGAAGGCCCAAGTGAAAAATAGGTAACGCCGACAGAGACTTAACACTATTCCGCCCGCAGACTGCGCGCGGCAGGCGCCGATAGCGCTCCCCATGTGCCAGCAAGCCCAAGAACTATGGTGGCAAATGTCGCCACGAGAACCGTCAACCCCAGCGTTTCCGGCAGAAAATGCCAAGGCAGGTTCATCATCTGGACGACGATGGCCCAGGCCGCCGCCGTACCAGCCGCCGCCGCGATGAGCGCTGTGGTGAGACCGAGGACAAGATACTCGCGCACATATATCCCGAGTATCCGCCATCGCGTCGCGCCGAGCACCTTGAGGATGACCGCATCGCTAAGACGGGCACGAAAGCCGGCCGCCATCGCGCCCGCCAGCACCAGCACGCCGGACACGAGCGTGACAGACCCAATGGCTCGAATGGCGAGTGAAAACTGCAAGAGAACGAGGCTAATCTGTGCCAATGCCTGTTTGACCCTGACAGAGGTCACATTGGCAAACTGAGTGACGACATTTCGCTCAAGTTGTCCCTCACCCGCCTCGTCCATCGTCACGGTGGCAAGCTCGCTATGCGGCGCGGCTTCGAGCTCGCCCGGCGAAAAGACCATGACGAAATTAATCCCCATGCTCTGCCAGTCGACTTCGCGGGTGTTGGCAAGCTTCGCGACAAATTCACGGCCCAGGATATTCACGGTCAGATTATCCCCGAGCTTGAGCCCCAGACCCTTGGCGAGTTCATCGTCGAAGGAGACAAGCAGCGGACCCTTGTAGTCGGCGGGCCACCAGGCGCCGCTCACGAGCTTTGAACTTTCCGGCATCGCCGCCGCATAGGTGATACCCCGGTCGCCGCGCAAGGCCCAGGCGGCATTAGGCGCAGGGCTAACCTGATCGGCAGGCACGCCCTTTACCGCGACGATGCGCCCGCGCAGCATGGGCACGCGCTCGAACTTGGTGACGCCCGGCGTCGAGGTCACGAGCTTTTCAAAAGCATCGGATTGATCGGGCTGGATATCGACAAAGAAAAACGACGGCGCGCGACCCGGCAGATCATGCGCGATCTCGCCGCGCAGATTGCCGTCGATGAGCGAAACGGTCGTAAGCAAGGTCAAACCCAAACCCAGCGACAGAATGACGGCAGGCGTCGGCGCGCCGGGCCGATAGAGATTGGCGAGCGCCAGTCGCGTGGAGGCCGACCGCACCGAGACGCGCGCGGCAAGCGCCATGATGCCGATGGCCGCCAGACGCAGCACGAGAAAGACGGCGGTCGAGCCCGCGATAAACCAGAGTGCAAAGAGCGGACGCTCCGCCGTAAAGATCGCCAGCACCGCAAGCGCGGCGAGCGAGGCGACAACAGCGGCCATATAGACGGGACGCGGGAAACGACGTTCGGGCGCGACAAGATCGCGGAAGAGCGAAGTCGGCGGCACTTCGCGCGCCCGCGCCAGCGGCCAGATGGCGAAGGCAAGCGTCGTCAA
>JBAQNC010000208.1:0-14016 GCA_049303435.1 Parvibaculum sp.
TAAAGCACTAGGCCCCCCTGCCGGACGCGAGCAGCGGCGATTTTTATTTTCGTCATAGTTTCCTCGGCTTAGAAAAATATTAAGAGCTAAGTGCAGTCATTGGACCGTGTATGCTGGCAGTAGTTGACTTTATGGCGATGTCCACTTTTTGAATTAGGCGGCGTGGACAAATTTGAGCCAGTAGCGTGCAGAAGCCAAGAACAACATGCCGAGGAAAGTCTCGGCGAGTTGGTCGTAGCGGGTGGCGATGGCACGGTTGATCTTGAGAGGTCCGAAGACACGCTCGATACAGTTGCGCTCGCGGTAGAGACGCTTGCTGTATCGGATCGCGACCTTGCGGTTCGACTTTGGTGGAATAACCGCCTTGATGCCGCGCCGTTTGAGATCGGCCCGGATCGCGTCGGTGTCATACGCTTTGTCTGCAAGCAGCGCCCCGGGTTGCCGTTCGGGCAGATCGATCAGCGCTTCATAAGCCTTGCAATCGGCCGTTTCTCCCGGCGTGAGGTGGAAGGCGACGGGTCGGCCTCTGGCATCACTGAGACAGTGAACCTTACAGGTGAACCCGCCCCGCGAGCGGCCAAGAGCTCGTCGATGAATCCCCCCTTTCCGCCCGCTGCCGAGACATGGGCGCGGATCGAGGTGGAGTCGATATTGTAATGGCCGCTTTCCGCCATCGTCTCGGCGAGCGCGATGGCCACGCTCTCCCAGACGCCGGAGGCGCTCCATCGTCGGAAGCGCCGATAGATCGAGTTCCAGTTGCCGTATTTCTCCGGTACGTCGCGTCAAGGAGTTCCGCAGCGCAGCCGCCAAAGAATACCGTTGATGATGTTGCGATTATCCTGAGGCGGGCGGCCTCGACCGCGCTTGCCGGCCTCACGCTCGACCGGCACCAAACCCTTCAAAACCCGCCATTCCGCTTCCGTCAGATCGCCGCGACTCAAAACTGCCTCCTTGAATTTGCAGTCTTGAATCAATTCGCGATTCAGCCGTCAATGAATTTGTCCACGCCGCCTAGTGGATGAATACGAGGTTTGGCTAAACAAAAAACCCGCGAGGATTTCTCCTCGCGGGTTTGATCTGTCGTTCAGGCGCAGCGCTTAGTGAGCGTCGGCCTTGAACTGGGCGGATTCGGTCGAGTCGCCGAGCGCCGTTGTGGAGCTTTCGCCGCCGCCGGCTGCGATCGACACGAGGTCGAAGTAGCCCGTGCCGACTTCGCGCTGGTGGCGCGTGGCGGTGTAGCCATTGGCTTCAGCGGCGAATTCGGCCTGCTGCAGTTCCGAGTAGGCGGCCATGCCGCGGTCGCGATAGCCCGACGCGAGTTCGAACATGCCGTAGTTGAGCTGATGGAAACCGGCCAGCGTGACGAACTGGTACTTGTAGCCCATCGCCGCGATTTCCTTCTGGAACTTCGCGATGGTTTCCTTGTCGAGCTTGGCTTCCCAGTTGAAGGAAGGCGAGCAGTTGTAGGCGAGCAGCTGGTCGGGATATTCCTTGCGGACGGCTTCGGCAAAACGCTTGGCGTCGGCGAGGTTCGGAACCGATGTTTCCCACCACAGCAGGTCGGCGTAAGGCGCGAAGGCCAGACCGCGCTTGATGCAATGGTCGACGCCCATGCCCGGCTTCAGACGGTAGAAGCCTTCGACCGTGCGACCCTTGTCGAAATCGATGAACTCGTGATCGCGTTCGTCGATGTCGGACGTAATGAGGTTGGCGGATTCGGCGTCCGTGCGCGCCATGATCAGCGTGGGCGTGCCCATGACGTCGGCGCCAAGACGCGCGGCGTTGAGGTTGCGCTCATGCGCGCGCGTCGGGATCAGAACCTTGCCGCCGAGATGGCCGCACTTCTTTTCCGAAGCAAGCTGGTCTTCGTAGTGAACGCCCGAAGCGCCGGCTTCGATATAGGCCTTCATGATTTCAAAGCAGTTCAGCGGGCCGCCGAAACCGGCTTCCGCGTCGGCAACGATCGGCAGGAACCAGTCGCGCTTGGCACCGCCTTCGGAATGTTCGATCTCGTCGGCGCGCTTGAGCGCACGGTTGATGCGCTTGGCAAGTTCCGGACCGGCATTCGCGGGATAGAGCGACTGGTCGGGGTACATCGCGCCAGCTGTGTTGGCGTCGGCGGCAACCTGCCAGCCGGAGAGGTAGATCGCCTTGAGGCCGGCACGCGCCATCTGCATGGCCTGGTTGCCGGACATGGCGCCGAGCGAATGCACGTAGTCGCCGGAGTTCAGCATTTCCCAGAGCTTGTTCGCGCCGCGTGTGGCGAGCGTGTGCTCGATCGGGAACGAGCCGCGCAGCTTTTCAACGTCTTCGACGGAGTAGTTGCGCTTCACGTTGTCGAAGCGGCCCTTGGGCGCGCTCGGGATGATGTCGTAAAAGGTCTTGGCCATTGTATTGATCCTTTAGTCAGCGGGGTCAGATCGGGTTGGGGTTTGGGGTATGTCTCAGGCTTCGTGGGCAACGAGCAGCTTGTAGGCCGGAAGGGTCAGGAACTCTTCGCATTCGTCAGCCGTCGCCATGTCGTCGAAGAGTTTGATCGCTTCGTCAAAATGGCCGGAGGTCCAGCGCTCATCGCCAAGCGTTTCGCGCAAGCTTTTCATCTCGTCGTCGAGGACTTCGCGGAAGAGGTCAGGCGTCACCTTGCGGCCATCGCTGAGCGTGGCGCCGTGATAGAGCCACTGCCAGATCTGCGTGCGGCTGATTTCCGCCGTGGCGGCGTCTTCCATGAGATTGTAGAGCGGCACCGCGCCACGTCCGCCGAGCCAGGCTTCGATGTATTGCACGCCGACGCGGCAACATTCGCGCATGCCGTCTTCGGTGCGTTCGCCCTTGTGCGGCTCCAGAAGCTCCTTCTGGCCGACATTGACGTCCTGACGCTGGCGCGTGAGCTGGTTGGGACCGGTGAGCTTGCCGAAGATTTCCATCGCCACAGGAACGAGGTCGGGATGCGCGACCCATGTGCCGTCGTGGCCATTGGCGCTCTCGCGTTCCTTGTCGGCGCGGACCTTGTTGAAGGCGGCTTCATTGGCGGCTTCGTCGCCCTTGACCGGAATCTGCGCGGCCATGCCGCCCATCGCGAAAGCCCCGCGCTCGTGGCAGGTCTTTACCAGCAGCAGCGAATAGGCGTTGAGGAAGGCGCTGCCCATGACGACCTGCGCGCGGTCGGGCAGCAGGTAGTTGGGATTTTTGCCCAGACGCTTGATGTAGCTGAAGATGTAATCCCAGCGGCCGCAGTTGAGGCCGACGATGTGGTCCTTCAGCTCATAAAGGATTTCATGCATCTCGAAGGCGGCGGGCAGCGTCTCGATCAGGATCGTCGACTTGATCGTGGCGTTGGGGATGCCGAGCGCCTTCTGCGAGTGAACGAAGACGTCGTTCCAGAGGCGCGCTTCCAGATGGCTTTCCATCTTGGGCAGGTAGAAATAGGGGCCTGTGCCGTGGGCCTTCAGCTTCTTCGCATTGTGGAAGAAGTAGAGACCGAAATCGAACAGCGAACCGGACATGGGCTTGCCGTCGATCTCGACATGGGCTTCCTCAAGATGCCAGCCGCGCGGGCGGACGTTCAGCACGGCATGCTTGTCGGAGACGTTATAGGTCTTGCCGTTGCTCTCGTCGGTGAAGCCGATCTTGCCGTCCCAGTAATCCATCAGATTGAGCTGGCCGCCGATCATATTGTCCCATGTCGGCGCGGCAGCATCTTCGAAGTCGGTCATATAGGACTGCGCGCCGGAATTGAGTGCGTTGATGACCATCTTGCGATTGTCCACGGGGCCCGTGATTTCGACGCGGCGGTCGAGCATATCCTTCGGGATCGGCGCGACTTTCCAGTCGCCTTCGCGGATCGACTTCGTCTCGGGCAGGAAATCGGGCACTTCGCCGGCGTCGAAACGCTTCTGGCGTTCCGCGCGGGCGGCCAGCAACTCGCAACGACGGGCGCCGAACTTGCGCTCAAGCTCCGCAACAAAGGCCAGCGCGTCATCGGTCAGGATGCGTTCGAAACCCGGTTTCACGGCGCCGCGAACCTTGATGCCTATGGTCGTGGTGGTCGTCATGTAGTGCCTCCGCGTCTTGATCTTCGCGAGGTCATACATCCACAACAAGCGAATGTCCAAACGAATGTTAAGTTATTGAAATTGTTAAAGTAAAGAACTTCACAAAATGGCTAGTAAATTTTGTTGTGTGTGTAAATTTTGTAAATTATGATGTTATGGAATAGCCCATTTCATGGAGGCGTGAAACATGGCGGGAGAGAAAAAAGTCTTTGCGGGCCCGCGTGTTAGACGGTTAAGGCGCGAACGCAACCTGACCCAGGCGCGCATGGCCGCCGACCTCGGCATTTCGGCGAGCTACCTCAATCTGATCGAACGCAACCAGCGGCCCATGTCGGCCCAGATCCTGCTGAAGCTCGCCGAAACCTATGATGTGGAGCTTCGCAGCCTTGGCGGCGACGATGAGGCGAGGGCGCTGACCGCCTTGCGCGAGGTCTTTGCCGACCCTCTGTTTCGCGATTCAGGGCTGACCGTTCAGGACATGCAGGAGGTGGCGACAGCGAGCCCGTCGAGCGCGGACGCGATCTCCATGCTCTATCGCGCCTATCAGGAAGCGGTGGTGAATACCTCGCTGCTGGCCGAGCGCCTTGCCGACCGCGATCTGCTCGACGGCGGCCAGACGATGAGCGCGCCGCTGGAAGAAGTGCGCGACTTCATCAACAGCCGCAACAACCACTTTCCCGCGCTCGACGAGACGGCGGAGGAGCTTTACCGCAATGCGCAGCTGGGCGCGGACGAGCCTTATGTGAGCTTGCGCAATTATCTGCGCGCGGCGCATGGCGTGACGACGCGCGTCGTGCCTGCCGATTTCATGTCGGGCGAGTTGCGCCGCTATGACCGGCATCGCCAGACGATCTTTCTTTCCGAATTGCTCGACCAGCCGGGGCGCTCGTTTCAGCTTGCCTATCAGCTTGGTTATTTCGAACAGTCGCGCGCCATCGAGGACATTGTCGAAGGCGCGGAACTTGAGGGCGACGAAGCGCTGACGCTTTGCCGCGTGGCGCTCGCCAATTATTTCGCCGCCGCACTGCTTATGCCCTATGCGGCATTCCTCAGAACGGCGGAAGAAACGCGCTACGACTTGCGGCTGCTCGGGCGGCGCTTCGGCACGAGCTTCGAGCAGGTCTGCCATCGCATCACTACGCTGCAACGCCCCGGCGCGCGCGGCATCCCCTTTTTCCTCATTCGCGTGGACAATGCAGGCAATGTCTCGAAGCGGTTTTCAGCCGCAGGATTTCACTTCGCGCGCTTCGGCGGCACCTGCCCACGCTGGAATGTGCATGACGCTTTCCGTGTGCCGGGCGACATCTATACGCAGGTGATCCAGATGGAAGACGGCACGCGCTATTTCTCGATCGCGCGCACCGTCAGCCGTGGCGGCTCAGGCATCGGCGTGCCGGGAGATCAATATGCCGTGGGATTGGGTTGCGAAATCAGCCATGCCAAAAAGATCGTCTATAGCCAGGGCTACGATCTCGACGACGAACGCGGCGCGACGCCCATCGGCGTCAACTGTCGTCTGTGCGAGCGGCTCGATTGCTCGCAACGCGCCTTCCCGCCGCTGAAGCAACGTCTGAAAATTGAAGATCACGTGCGCGGCGTCTCGCCTTTTGGCGTGTTGCAGAGCTAGAGCCGAAAGATCGCGCGCAAACCGTAGGCGAAGATGGCGACCGCCACGGCGCTCGCCGCCCAGATTCCGAAGAACCAGAGCAGGCGATGCCGCAGCGGGAGTTGGGTTTTTTCAGTGTCTGGCATAGCCGCCATGTTCACTCGCTTTGCCCTTGAAGACGCTATAGGCGTAATACGTGTAGCCAAGCACCATAGGCAGGGTAATCGCGACACCGATCAGCGCAAAGATCATGCTGGAGCGCGGCGCGGCCGCATCCCAGATCGAAAGCGACGGCGGCACGATATTGGGATAGAGGCTGACGGCCAATCCGGTATATCCCCATACGAAGAGACCGATCGCCGAGAAGAACGGCAGACGCTCGCGTCCTGAAATCAACCCGTAGTAGAGCAGCGCCGCATTGAGCAGCGTCATCGCCGGGATGGGCGCGAGCAGCAGCGCATTGATGCCGCCGAACCAGCGTTCGGCAATTGCGGGACGCATCAGCGGCGTCATGATGCTGACGGCGGCCATCGCGATGAGCACGGCACCTGCCAGGATCATGGCCGAGTTGCGCGCCCAGGTTTGCGTTTCGCCCTCGGTTTTCATGTTGAGCCAGCAGGCTCCGAGAAGCCCGTAGCCTGCGACCATGCCAAGGCCGGTGAGGATCGAGAAGGGCGAGAGCCAGTCGAACATGCCGCCTGCGAAGCGTTGATCGACGATGGTGACGCCCTGAATGAGGCTACCGACGAGCAACCCTTGGGCGAATGTCGCCATGAGCGAGCCGCCGAAGAAGGCACGGTCCCAGAGATATTTACTGGTATGCGCGCTGTGGCGAAACTCGAAGGCGACGCCGCGAAAGATCAGCGAGAACAAGAGCAGCATGACCGGCACATAGAAGGCCGGCAGTACGGTTGCGTAGGCGATGGGGAAGAACACCATGAGTCCGCCACCGCCCAGAATGAGCCATGTCTCATTGCCATCCCAGACGGGGGCGACGGAATTCATCATCACATCGCGCGAACGATCATCCGGCGCGAAGGGAAAGAGAATGCCGACGCCGAGATCGAAGCCGTCGAGGATGACGTAGATCAGAATGCCGACGGCGATAATGCCGGCTGCGACAAGTGCGAGGTCCATGTTGCTCTCCTCCTATTCCGCAGGAACGACAAGGCCGGGACGAGCGCCACGCATGGCCTCGGGCTTGTCTTCTTCATCTTCCGGCGGGGGAAGCGCTGGTCCGACCCGGATGAGCTTGATGAGGTAGTACATATAGGCGCCGAAGATGCCGCCATAGACGATCAGGAAGATCGTCAGCGAGGTGGCGATCATCGTGCCGTTGATGACAGGCGAGGCGCTGTCGGCGGTACGCAAGACGCCATAGATCGTATAGGGCTGGCGACCCACTTCGGCAACGAACCAGCCTGCCAGCGTGGCGATGAAGCCGGTAGGCGTTGCTGCCAGGCAAAGCCTGTTGAGCCAGCGGTTGCTTTCGAGCGTGCCCTTGTAGCGCGCATAGAGCCCCCAGAGGCCGATGAAAAGGAAGATGAAGCCAAGGCCGACCATGACGCGGAAGGACCAGAAGACGACGCCCACGGGCGGGCGGTCTTCCTTGGGCACGTCTTTCAGGCCCGGCACGACGCCATTCCATTCATGCGTCAGGATAAGGCTGGCGCCATGCGGGATCGTGACTTCGAGGTGGTTTTTCTCGGCCTTGCTGTCCGGGATCGCAAAGAGGATGAGTGGCGCGCCTGCTTCGCGGTTCCAGTTGGCTTCCATCGCCGCAACCTTGGTGGGCTGATACTCAAGCACATTGAGGCCGTGCAGGTCGCCAAGGAAAATCTGCAAGGGCGCAAGGACGAGAATGGCCCAGAGCGCCATCGACTGACTCTTGCGCGCCAACTCAGTGTGCTTGCGAGTGAGCAGATAGAAGGCGGAAATGCCC
Source organism: Parvibaculum sp. (assembly GCA_049303435.1). Taxonomy (GTDB): domain Bacteria; phylum Pseudomonadota; class Alphaproteobacteria; order Parvibaculales; family Parvibaculaceae; genus Parvibaculum. Next base: position 7,601 of record JBAQNC010000208.1, read on the forward strand.
GCCACAAAGAGCGCCGTCGTCAGGAACGACGCCGTCACCATATGCGTCAGGCGATAGGGGAAGGAGGGGTTGAAGATGATGGCGAGCCAGTCGTCGGGCACATAGGAGCCAAGCTTCGGGTCGATATGCGCGCCGACAGGCGTCTGCATCCAGCTATTGGCCGAGAGAATCCAGAAAGCCGAAAGCGTGGTGCCGAAGGCGACGAGGCACGTGGCGAGGAAATGCAGCCTCGGCCCGACCTTGTCCCAACCGAACAGCATGACGCCGAGAAAACCAGCTTCCAGAAAGAAGGCGGTCAAGACTTCAAAGCCGATCAGCGGCCCGAGAACCGGTCCGGAGATGCGCGAGAATTCCGCCCAGTTGGTGCCGAACTGATAGGAAAGCACGAGCCCGGAGACGACGCCCATGCCGAAGGTGAGCGCAAAGATGCGTACCCAGAAATGATAGAGCCTCAAGAAGGCCTCATCATGCGTTCGCAGCCAACGCGCCTCGACAACGGCCAGAAAGGCCGCAAGGCCAATCGTCAGTGTCGGGAACAAAATATGAAAGGAAACGGTAAAGGCGAATTGGAGACGGGCAAGCATCTCTGCGTCGATTGCAGGCATCGGAAACCTCCATCAGATGCCGCTAATATATGCCAATTCGTTTCGCTTGCGATGGACAGAATGACCCATGCGGCAACGAGGCGCTTTTTCTTGCGTCAGGACGGATCGATTTGTGACGTGACTGACAAATGGTCAGCGAATAATGCGCTCTGCGGGAAAGCCGAGCGAAATCGTGACGGCCTCGTCATTGTTTTTCGTGACTTCGAGCTTGCCGCCATGCATCTCCATGATCTTGCGCGTGAGCGACAGGGCGAGGCTTTCGTCGCGCGCGATGCCGCTGTTTTCCGCACTGACGAAGGGATCGTCCGACAGATGGGGAAGCATTGACTGGGTGAGCAGATTGCTGTCGATCGGGAGTTCTTCGGTGATCGAGAGGGTTAGGCCGTTGTTTTCCTCGCGCGCCGAAAACCGCAGCGTGGCGCCGGGATGCGCGCAGTGGACGGCCTCCGCGATCAGGCGGAAAAGGCCCTGCCGCAGACGTTTGGCGTCGCCGCGAAAGCCCGGCAGCTTGTCGGGGCAGTCGATTTCGAGTTTGACGCTCTCGACCTGGGCCTGATTGCGTTGGCTGGCGACCGTGATGTCGAGCAACTGCCGCAGATTGCAGATTTCGTCGGTCAGATCGATTTCATCCGTTTCCGCCTCGGCAATGCCGAGCAGATCCTCGATCATGTCGAGCAGCATGGTGCCGCTGGAATGAATATCGCGGGCATAGTCGCGATAGCGATCCTGACCCATCGGGCCAAACTGTTCGTCCTTCATCAATTCCGAAAAGCCGATGATATGGGTCAGCGGCGTGCGCAGGTCGTGATTGACGTTGGAAAAGAAATCATGTGCCCGCCGCTGCGACTTATGGCTCTTGGCCTTGGCGTCCATGATGGTCTGTTCGAGCTTGCGACGGACGGTGACGTCGTTGAGCGCCGCCACACGGGCAGGCGTGCCGCCCCAGCGCGTCTCGACGATCCGCATTTCGGCATAGCGGTTGTCGCCATCGGGCCGCATCACGGCGACGTCATGTTCGCCAACTTCGGAGGGAAGGCAGAAGGGCTTGCCGATCAGGTCGGCCCCTTCGCAGCCGAGAAGTTCTTCCGCCGCTGCATTGGCGAAGCGCACCAGACCGCGATTGTCGAGAATGACGATGGCGTCCGAGGCTTCCTGCACAAGTGTGATTTCGCGCATATTGTTTTGGGGTTTGGCGAGCGCGCGACCGCGGCTATCGCGCAGGTCCCAGCGCGCCACGGCGCGCCTCAGCGAGAGCGCCAGATTGCGCGGCGAATTGATGTCGGGGCTGAGGCAATCCTCGGCTCCTGCCTTGATGGCCTGAATCTGGATGTCGGGATCGTCAACGCCGATGGCGATGACAGGCGCGTCGGGGCCAAGCGCAATCACGCGGGTAAGGAAGGCGAGGTCGGCCGCGTTGCCCATCGCAATATCGACGATGACGGCATCGAGCCCCGGCTCGAGAAGCGGCTGAAGGCCGTCGGCGCGGGACCAGAACTGAAAATCGAGAGGGCCGACAGATCGCGAATGCGCGACCTGAACGAGGCCTTCGCGCAACGCCGCGCTGTCGCTCATGACATGGACGGTCAGGGCTTTCATGTCGACGGCGCTCGTTGGAAGACTTGCGAGAATCCGGGATGGTCCCATCGTCTCATGGGCTTTGCCTGCCATTGTGATCAACCTTTGCCCTTGCCCCAATGCCAGCACGAAATCGAGTTGCCTTGCTCTGCTTTCAGTGGGGTCACCAAAACTCCTGTTAAGGTTTGCCCATATCCGGCGATTGGAAATCCAGTTTCGGCTCGAATGGTAAATTCTTCGTAAAGAAATCGCCTATCTTGTGTCCGACCTTATGGAGACATACTAGATTCAATTTTAGAGATATCCTTTTTTGTTATTTATTTCAATGGCTTGTAGGGACGCTGGACGATGTTTCGGTCAGAGGGGAGGGTGAATGGCGAAAAAATAATTTTTTGCCCGATGGGCCCCGTTTGAAAGTTTCATTTTACGGTTCGAACATGATGAAATTAACATTTTGCATAATGATTGATTCGAGAGGCGTCCTCGGCGCGGATCTGCCCTGAAAAGCTGACGCCCCGATGGTCTTGTGACAGAGGGAGCGATGGGCTAGGTATGCGCCCGCGCGCCGTGAATCCCCGTCGCGCCTGATCAGAGACCGGATTTCATGGCCAAATCGGCAAAGACATTCCGCCCCAAGGCGCGCGTGCCCAAGGGCCTTCGCGATATAGGCGCTGCCCAGGTGCGCGCCGAAGCGGAGATGCTCGGCCGTATCAAGGCGGTCTATGAGTCCTATGGTTTCGATCCGCTGGATACTTCAGCCTTTGAATATGCCGATGCGCTGGGCAAGTTCCTGCCCGACGAGGACCGGCCCAATGAAGGCGTCTTCTCGTTCCAGGATGACGACGAGCAATGGCTGTCGCTGCGCTACGACCTGACCGCGCCGCTTGCTCGCTTCGTCGCCGAGAACTATGACGGCCTGCCCAAGCCCTTCCGTCGCTATCAGTCCGGGCCGGTTTGGCGCAACGAAAAGCCCGGTCCGGGCCGCTTCCGCCAGTTCACGCAATGCGATGCCGATATCGTTGGTGCACCTATCGTCGCGGCCGACGCCGAGATGTGCATGATGGGCGCCGATGTGATGGAAGCCCTTGGCATTGAACGCGGGCAATATCGTATCCGCGTCAACAACCGCAAGGTGCTGGACGGTCTGCTCGAAACCATCGGCATTTCGGTCGAGGCCGAAGACCGCACCCACATGACGGTGCTGCGCTCCATCGACAAGTTCGACAAGCTGGGGCGCAAGGGCGTCGAGCTTCTGCTCGGCGATGGCCGCAAGGACGAGAGCGGCGACTTCACCAAGGGCGCGGGCCTGAAGCCCGACCAGATCGCCATTGTGCTCGACTATGTCGAGTCCGGTCTTGCTCTTGGCAGTGCTGATCGCGCTGCTGTGCTCGAAGGCTGGCGCAAGGTCGTGGGCGAGAGCGCCATCGGTCTTGAAGGCATTGAAGAACTCGGCCAGATGGACGCGCTCTTTACCGCGGCGGGCTATGGGCCGGATCGCATCGAGTTCAATTCATGGATCGTGCGCGGACTTGGCTATTACACAGGCCCCGTCTTCGAGGCTGAGTTGCTGCTCACGACGAAGGACGAGAAGGGCAACACGGTGACCTTCGGCTCGGTTGGTTCCGGCGGTCGCTATGACGGGCTCATCGAACGCTTCAAGGGCGCCAAAGTGCCCGCGACCGGCTTCTCGGTCGGCGTCAGTCGCTTGCAGGCCGCGCTCCAGATGTTGCCTGGCGCAAAGGCGGAGGCCCGCAACGATGTCGTCGTGGTGCTGGCGCTCGATGCCGACAATATGGCGGGCTATCAGGCCATGACCCGCGAGCTGCGGGCTGCTGGCATTCGCGCCGAAACCTATCTCGGTGGCTCGGGCATGCGCGCCCAGATGAAATATGCCGACAAGCGCGGTGCGCCCGTGACCGTGATCGAGGGCGAGGACGAACGCGCTCAGGGCATGGTGACGCTGAAAGACCTGATCCTCGGCACCGAAGTCTCGCGCGAAATCGAGGACAATGCCGAATGGCGCGAGAGCCAGGCGGCTCAGGTGACCGTGCCCAGGGCTGAGATGGTCGAAGCGGTCAAGGCGATACTGGAAAAGCACGGCCTTCTCCATCGAGGCTGATTGCCGCCTCACGCCTTCCCAAACCTTCATCAAATCATGCTAAACAGGGCGCGACCGGATAAATCCATGAAGCGCCGCCGCAAAGGTCTATGACAATGGCACCGTCAAAAAAGGCAAGCCCCGTGAACTCGGGGCGCGACCAGGAAAAACGCACCGCCGCCATGCGAGCCATCTTTGAGGGCGCGGGCTTTGCGGATGTCGAGCCACCGCTTCTTCAGCCTGCGGAAGTCTTTCTCGACCGCTCGGGTGAGGATATCCGTCGTCGTCTTTATGTCTTCAACGATCCGGGCGGGCAGGAGCTTTGCTTGCGGCCCGACCTGACGATCCCGACCTGCCGACTCTATCTCGACGGCAAGACGAGCGGCGAGGCGCGCTATTGCTATTCGGGCGCGGCCTTTCGCTATCAGCCGCAGGGGTCAGGGCGCACCAACGAGTTCATCCAGACGGGCGCCGAATTCTTCGGCGGCAAGGATGCTGAAGTCGCCGACGCGGAAATGCTGGCGCTCGCCACAAGGGCCGTGAAAGCGGGTGGACTTGCGACATTCGACATCAAACTTGGCGACCTCGCGCTATTCGACGCGTTGGTCGATGCGCTGGATATTCCCTCCGGCTGGCGTTCGCGATTGAAGCGTCACTTCTGGCGTCCGGCCTATTTCAAGGAATTGATCGGACGTCTTGCGACAGACGCCCGTCCGCAGCGCAACGACGAGCGCGAAGGCCTGATTGCGGCGCTGGGCGCACTCGATGAAAAAAACGCCCTGAGCGTCATCGAGGACGTGCTGTCGCTTGCCAAGATCGCGCCGGTGGGCGGACGCAGCGTTGCCGAAATCGCCGAACGCTTCCTCGAGCGCGCCGCCGACCAGAGCGCCGCGCCGCTGTCGAAGGAAACGGCAAAGCTCATCGACAGTTTCATGTCGCTGTCGGCAAAGCCCAAGGACGCCGCCAAACGCATTCGTGATCTGACGAAAGCGGCAGGCATCAAGATAGACAAGCCGATTACCGCGCTCGAACGCCGCTTCGAATTGATCGAGAAGCAGGGTGTCGATCTTTCTCGCGCCATATTCGAAACGGGCTTTGGCCGGACGCTGGAATATTACACAGGCTTCGTCTTCGAACTGCGTGTGGGCGACAATGCGGTCGCAGGCGGGGGCCGCTATGACGATCTGCTTGAAAGCCTCGGTGCGAAAACATCCGTGTCGGCGGTCGGCTGCGCCATCACGCTGGAGCGTCTGATGGCCGCCATTGCCGTCCCGAAGGGGAGGGCCGCGAAATGACCAGACGTCAACAGGATACCCTCATCATCGGCATTCCCTCCAAGGGTCGCTTGCAGGAAAACGCCAACGGATTTTTCGCCAACGCGGGCTTGAAAGTGAAGCAGGCGCCGGGCGGGCGCGAATATGTCGGACGCCTGAGCGGCATCGACAATGTCGCGGTGGCTTTTCTTTCGGCGTCCGAAATCGTCGCGCGTCTGGAAGATGGTTCCATCCACTTCGGCGTGACGGGCGAAGACCTGATCCGCGAAAACCTCGAAGACGCCGACAAGGTGGTCGAACTCGTGCTGCCATTGGGCTTTGGTTATGCCGACGTTATCGTCGCCGTGCCGCAGAGCTGGATCGATGTCGAAACCATGGCCGACCTCGACGATGTGGCGCTGGCCTTCCACCGCCGTCACGGGCGGCGGCTCCGTATCGCGACCAAATACATCAACACGACGCGGCGCTTTTTCGCCGATCATGGCATTGCGGATTATCGCATCGTCGAAAGCGCAGGGGCGACCGAAGGCGCGCCTGCCGCGGGCACGGCGGAAGCCATCGTGGACATCACCACGACCGGTTCGACGCTGGCGGCCAACAACCTGAAGATTCTCGACGACGGCGTCATGCTGAAAAGCCAGGCCAATCTCGTCGCGAGCCTGACGGCGAACTGGAGCGCGGGTGCGCTGAAAGCGGCGGGCGCGATGCTCGACCGGATCGACGCGAAACTGAGCGCCGAAACGCATGTCGTGGTAAGCGCACGAGGCAAGCTCAATCGTGCGAAGCTCGCGAAGGAAGTGGCAGCCGAGTTCAACTGCACGGCACAGCCGGATGAAGGCGCGCTATCTTTCCTTTGTCCGCGCG
>JBAQNC010000209.1:0-1792 GCA_049303435.1 Parvibaculum sp.
GGATCACATGTTCGGGTTCTGAGGCAAATTTGGGGCTTTGGCGCCGGTCATGGACCGCTAATAGATGCAATCTGCGCGACGCTCGAAGAAAATTCTTTTCTGGTTGGCCGTCGTAGCGCCTATAATCTCCATCGTATCGGAGGCTTGCTCGGGCAGGCGGCGATCAAGGTCACAATCGGTTCTGTTCCCGGAGGACTGCAGAATGACCCGGAAAATCATTTTGGCATTTGCCGCTATGTGGCTGATGGCGCTTCCCGCGCAGGCCGGCGATTTGAACGTCACCATCATCGGCATTCACTCGGAAGCCGGCGCGGTCATGATCGGCGTCTACGACAGCGCCGAACGATTTGAAAAGGCCGTCAACAATGCGGCCCATATCGGCCTTCTGAGCGACAAGGGACGCCTGATCGGCGTGACGCTCCGGGCGAGAAGACTTAGTCAGGGCATCGGCTTCCTGACGCTTCCTCCCGGCCGCTACGCCATCATCGCGTACCACGATGAGAACGATAACGGGCTCCTCGACAAAAGCACCCTGAGCATTCCGCTGGAAGGATATGGCTTCAGCAACAACGCGCGCGGCTTCTTCAGCGCGCCCTCCTTTGACGCCGCCGCCGTGACTGTGGGCGAAGGCAACACGAATACTTCCATTGCCCTCACCTACCAGACGGTGCTGGCGCCGCGTCGTGTCGGGAAATGAGTTTTACGCGCGATGGTGAGAAGGGATGATCGGCGTGGCATAATCTTTTCTCAATGCACGCTCGACAAATTCCCCAACCGATCCCCAACACCCTAATGTTTTCTGGTCGGCAATGGTCGCGTCGCGAAATCCACTAAATTCGTGCCACGAATGATCGTCTTCATTGGGACGCCCACCCGACCAATCCCAAAGTTTCGGTCGCAGGTCCGGCACGCCCAACTGATCGGCAACAAAATATTCATCCCGTTCGAATCGATCTTGAATTTTTCTCTTACTGGCCTCATCCAATCGACCATCCAACAACACTGCGCCATGCGCCTTGTAGTTGGATGCGTCCCGATAGAGATATTCAAATATTGTGTTGCTCATTTGTCTGCTTCTCGAACTGCTCATCATTGTGCCATTGGAGAAATTCCGGCGCGGGCAAAAAGCGCCTTGGAGCTATAATCTTTTCGCCCTCAAGACCGGAAAGCAACTTGCCCAACTTCGTTCGCTGCCCCTCTTGCTTAATTTTCGAGGATACACGAATAGAAAAATCGGGCGTGACGGTAATCAATCCTCGATCAAATGCCTTGTCATGAATTGCCGACAGACAAAGTCCATTTCGCGGGTTTAGCCGATTTTCCACATCAGACGCCCAAGGAACAATATGGCTGGCGACCAATAGCTCGGGCGTCGTGACGCCACTCATGCAACACTTGCCATCATAACTTGCCAACACGGAGCGTCGGAAAAATTCCTGCCGCTTACGGACATAAACAACGGCTTGCTGCGTTTCTCCCACAAATGATATTGGAGCTTCCGCCAGTCCATTCACCTCACGCTCGTGACGTGGTCTATCAGCTTCCATCTTGTCGAGAATCAATTCGCAGTCAGCGTCAAGTCGACCTAGGTCAGCACTAAACGCCTGCCAAACTTCGCGATCACCCTTCGACGTATTTCCAAGCCCGCTTCTACCCGAATTCGTAATACTCGGGTCCAAGCTCGCGAAGTTGACCAGTTTCATTGCAACTGCCGATGGAGTGCGGCCAATGAGGTTTGCCAACTCGATGATTTCAGGCGCGCCCTTGTGCATCCGACCGAACGGCATTTGGC
>JBAQNC010000210.1:0-8579 GCA_049303435.1 Parvibaculum sp.
GACCTATGCAGCTCTGCGCTATTTCAACGTAGCAGGAGGCGATCCCAAGGGCCGCGTCGGCCAATCGACAGCCAATGCAACCCATCTCATAAAGGTCGCCTGTCAGACCGCTTTGGGACAACGCGACCATATCGACGTATATGGAGACGATTATCCGACGCCCGACGGCACATGCGTTCGCGACTATATCCATGTGAGCGATCTGGCCACCGCTCATACGTCGGCGCTCAACTATCTGCGCGACGGCGGCGACAGTATTGTCGCCAATTGTGGCTATGGACACGGCTTCTCGGTGAAGGAAGTGCTTCAATCGGTCGAGCGTGTCGCCGGTCACCCATTCGACGTGCGACAGGCCGCACGTCGTTCCGGCGATCCGGCTTCCGTCGTCTCGGACCCCACGCGCGCAAAGACCATCCTCAAGTGGACGCCAAAATTTGACGACCTCGACACCATCGTGACCCACGCCATGAACTGGGAACAGCATCTGAGCAAACGTAATAGGTAATGCCCTGAAAGGAGTTTCAACAGCGCAATATAGTGAAACATAAATTCATTTCCGCGCAGATAGAACCTCATGTCATTTTCCCGCAAGCAAACTTCAGATGAAGCGCAAAAACCAATGACGACCGAAACAGTGACCATCATCCTCGCCGCAGGCAAAAGCACGCGGATGAAGTCAGCCTTGCCAAAGGTGCTTCACACCGTTGCAGGTCTGCCTATGCTCGGCCATGTCTTATCCGCGTCATCGAAGCTTGCCGGAGCGACCGTCGTCGTTATCGGTCCCAATATGCAAAATGTTGCCGATTACGCCGCCTCCATTGCCTCCAGCATCGGTCTTGCCGTCCAGCAGGAGCAACGCGGCACAGGTGACGCTGTAAAGGCCGCGCTTCCACAGATACCATCAAAAGTTGGTGTCGCCCTTGTCGTCTTCGGCGACACGCCGCTCGTCCGGTCTGAAACGCTCAACGAAATGGTCGCGGCTTGCACCGCCGATGCTCCGATTGTCGTTCTGGGTTTTGAAGCAACTGACCCAGCCGCTTATGGACGTCTCATCAAGGACGAGCAGGGGAGCCTCGCACGCATCGTTGAACTCAAGGATGCCAACGCAGAAGAACGCGCAATAACACTTTGCAATGGCGGCGCCATGGCGATCCGCCTTGAACATCTCGAAAAGCTGATCGGCAAGCTCGCCGCCAACAACAAGGCTGGCGAATTCTATCTCACCGACGTTGTCGAACACGCGCGCGCCCAGGGCCTTTCCTGCGCTGTGGTCGAAGCGCCCGAAGCAGACATTCAAGGCGTCAACAGCCGCGCCGATCTTGCTACCGTCGAAAAGGAAATGCAGCGGCGCCTGCGCGCCCGGGCTATGGCAAATGGCGTCACGCTGGCTGATCCCGACACCGTCTATCTCTCCGCCGACACGATCATCGGTCAGGACGTCACCATAGGTCAGAATGTGGTGATAGCCCCCGGCGTGGAGATCGCTTCCGGCGTCACCATCAAGCCTTTCTCCCATCTCGAAGGTGGCAAGATTGAGGAAGGCGCGCAGATCGGCCCCTTTGCTCGCATACGTCCGGGTTCAGAAATCGGTCGAGATGTCCATATCGGCAATTTCGTCGAAACGAAAATGGCGAAGGTGGAAGACGGCGCAAAGATCAATCATCTCACCTACATCGGTGACGCCCGCGTCGGCGCGCGCGCCAACATCGGTGCAGGTACTATCACCTGCAACTACGATGGCTTCAACAAGCACTTCACCGACATCGGCGCAGACGCCTTCATCGGCTCCAATTCCGCGCTTGTCGCCCCGGTGAAAATCGGCGACGGCGCCTACACAGGCTCGGGTAGCGTCATCACGAAAGACGTGGCGGCCAACGCGCTCGCCGTCGAGCGCAACAAGCAAACCGAACGTCCCGGCTGGGCAGCAAATTTCCGCGCAAAATTCGCGCATCTCAAGAAGGCGAAATCCTGATGTGCGGCATCGTCGGTGTATTGGGCAGAACACCTGCTGCGCCCATCATTCTTGAAGCACTGAAACGCCTTGAATATCGCGGCTACGACTCCGCGGGCATCGCTACACTCGTCAATGGCGAGATTTTCCGTCGCCGCGCTCAGGGTAAGCTGTTCAACCTTGAAAAAGCCCTCGACGATGCGCCGCTCGAAGGCACCATTGGTATCGGCCATACGCGCTGGGCGACACATGGCGCGCCGAACGAAACCAATGCCCATCCTCATGCAACGGATCGCGTGGCGATTGTCCACAATGGCATCATCGAAAATTTCCGTGAGTTGCGCGAACGCCTGACACAAGGCGGCGCGAAGTTTTCCACCGAAACCGACTCCGAAGTTATCGTCCATCTGATCACTCATTTTCTCAATCAGGGCATGGAGGCCCGCGCCGCCGCCAAATCCGCACTGGACGAACTGGAAGGTGCGTTCGCTCTCGGCATCATCTTCCGTGATGAAGATGATCTCATCATTGGCGCCCGCCGCGGCTGCCCGCTTGCCGTCGGCTATGGGGAAGGAGCCATGTATCTGGGTTCGGATGCTTTCGCGCTCGCCCCCATGACCAATCGCATCGCCTTCATGGAGGAAGGCGACCGCGTTGAGGTCACGCGCGCTGGCGCCACTTTTTACGATGCAAGCGGCGCAATCGTCGAACGTGGCACTCGGATTACAGATGTCACCAGCGCCATGGTGGACAAGGGTAACTACCGTCACTTCATGGCCAAGGAAATTTTCGAACAGCCAGAAGTCATCGGCCACACGCTAAGCCAGTACATCAATCCGGTCGACGATACGCTTCGCTTGCCCGAAATGTCGATCGACCTCAATAACCTGTCGCGCATCACCATCATCGCCTGTGGTACAGCTTCCTATGCGGGGCAGGTCGCCAAATACTGGTTCGAGCGTTATGCCCGCATCTCGGTCGAGGTCGACATCGCGTCAGAGTTTCGCTACCGAGAAGCCGCCTTGCCTAAAGGCGGATTGGCCATCTTCATTTCCCAGTCTGGCGAAACAGCAGACACGCTCGCCGCTTTGCGCTATTGCAAAGAGCGGGGGCAAACAATCCTGTCCGTGGTCAATGTAGTCGAGAGTTCCATTGCTCGAGACAGTGACTTCGTCCTGCCAACCTTCGCCGGTCCGGAAATCGGCGTCGCATCAACAAAGGCTTTCACCTGCCAGCTTACGGTCCTGGCCGCACTTGTTCTGGCCATGGCTAAAGCACGCGGCGAACTCGATGAAGACGGCGCAAAGCGTCTCGCGCGCGTTCTTATGGAAGTGCCGCGCCATGTCTCAGAAGCACTTGCTCAGGACGAAGCCATCAGCCTGATTGCCGTCGACATCGCCAAGGTCCGCGATGTTCTCTATCTCGGTCGTGGACATTTCTTCCCGATAGCGCTTGAAGGCGCGCTGAAGTTGAAGGAAATTTCCTATATCCATGCCGAAGGCTATGCAGCGGGCGAGCTGAAGCATGGTCCCATTGCGTTGATCGACGAGAACGTGCCGGTCATCACCATCGCACCGGTCGATAGCCTGTTTGAAAAGACCGTCTCCAACATGCAGGAAGTTATCGCCCGCGGCGGCAAGGTCGTTCTCATTTCCGACAAGCGAGGCATCACACGTGCAGGCATGGACGCCTGGGCCACAATCGAAGTCCCCGCCGTCGATCCATTCATAGCGCCGATCATCAACGCCATCCCTGTACAACTACTCGCCTACCATGCGGCAGTCTCGAAGGGCACTGACGTCGATCAACCACGCAATCTCGCGAAATCGGTTACAGTTGAGTGATTTGAACAAATCTTCAGCGAATGGACGCGACTTGCTAGTCGGTAATTCGGCACAACCGCAGAGACTGATCATAATAGTTAGTCACAGCGAGAAGTCCGTTGCCCCGAATGTCCAGCCCATGAGGCATTTCGAACCCCTTCAATCGTTCAACACAGTATATTTTGTCTTTATGAACCTCGAAAACATCAACAGTATCAGCATACTGATTGGTAGCATAAACTCGCCCATTGTACTCTTTTGCCGCATCGATATGCCCATCTCCATGCCACTCGTCCAGCAAAACGGGCTTTCCCTGACTGATATCGCCCGGAGATTTTAAGAGGTACACCGTCGTATACATTTTAGGTCGCGGGGGCGCAGACTGATTTGAAGTCACCGCCTTGAAAGCATGATCTGTCCTGGCGAATTGCAAGACATATGGCCCAAGAAACGCCGCATCCTGCGCTTGCTCCTCCAGATCAATGGATTGCACAACGCGTTCGCTACGCCAGTCGATAATCTGGGCGCACTTATTTTGTATCCCGCAATATGACACCCAAACAAGATCGGGGTGTCCAGGGATAAATCTCACGCCATGTGCGTTGACGCATGAATTGGGATTTACTTCCTTTAGAAATTTTATCTTTCCATCTTCAATCGAATAAAAACTCAGAGATCCTTGATTGAAATTTGTCACCACGCAGATGTTGCCCAAAGAATCCATCAAATCTGTTTGAACGGCTTGCCCTGTATGAATGAGCGTCGGATGCTGATGCAATATCTTCCACCCGTCATTTGTGTCAAAGTGAACGAGATAAATTGTTCTTGCATTGAAATCACAACAGACGAGGTGGTGTTCATCTAAGAACCTGACCGACGTCAAACCGGAGTTTCTCGATTTGTCCCGGATCGTAACCATGTAAGGCGATTTGCTCACCGGAAACTGCACTGTGGATATAGGCCCAATTGGCATGTCACTCAAATTCCTAAAGTCCGCGGCTGACAACTGTATCGGTCTCGCTCCTCTGGCATTTCGACGAATTCAGACATACCGAACCCGCAAAGACACGATGCAACAAACACGCAATATGAAGATTAACAAGCAACCTTGTCTAAAGCGAATACACAGATGACCTATCCTTGGGCGCTCCAACCACCGACGTTTCTTGAGATATACTCATTTTTGGTGAAAAATATTATCCTGTGAAACGTCGGAGCGATCGACTCGCCAAGTCAAGAATCGATTTCGACCCTGAACATCCGGGCACGCCCACCAAGCCAGTCATGCAACTTATTGATTTTATGATATATTTTTACGAATTTCGAAAACGCTGCGTCTGACATGGTATCTTTCAAAGTAGGAGAGATTCGATGTTACAGACTCAAATCCGGCATCTTGTGAAAATCGCCATTGTGATTGCGCTTATGCTTTTGCCCGTGCCCGCCACCTCGATCACAAATGGCCCGAGCATTACGCCAAATCTTCCGCCCGCAACAGCGGCGATGGATCTGGACGCAGGCGCCGCCGCGGTCGGACAGCGTCAATATGATCGGGCCTCACACCGTCTGACCCGCGCCATCGATAGCGGTACGCTGAACAGTAATGCTCTGGCCCTTGCCTATCATCATCGCGGCATCGCCCTGCAGAAGCTCGGTTATGATGGCCTCGCCATCAAGGACTATACCAGCGCGATGAAGCTTAATAGGTTGCCGGAAGATGTGTTGGCACGCGCCTATTACAACCGAGGTCTTGCCCGCGCCAAAAGCGGCGACACGCTTGGCGCCGAGCTTGACTACTCCCACGCCATCGAAATCATCCCCACCTATGGCGCGGCCTATCACAATCGCGCCAATCTGGAGCGCCTCCGTCATGACTATCCGACCGCCATTCATGATTACTCCCTCGCCATCGACAATCTGAACGGCAATGACCGCACTTTGCCGCTCATGGGGCGGGCGCTCTCGTATGAAAGATCCGGCAAGATCGCCGAGGCGAACAGCGATCTCGACAATCTCCTCAAGCTCTCCCCTGACTACAAGCCCGCAGCCCGTCTGCGAACCCATCTGGCCTCGCTGACAGCCAATCAGATGAGCGCACAGGCGCAAGCAAATGATTGGATCGAAACGGGCTCGGTCTCGGCGAACAACAGTTCCGTCGCGCCGCGTCACGGTGAAGTGATCGATCAGTCTCATCAAAACGGCTGGAAAACGACCACAGTCCGCTATGGGAGCAACTCCGATACCGGGGCGCAAAAGGTGGCGGTCTCAACGGAACGAAATGCCGACGATGACATCATCACTGGCTCTCTTCGACCGATCGATATGGTGCCCGCACCGGGGCAGAAACTCCCGGTGCCCGAGCCGGTTCAGGTCGCCGAAGCCGAGAGCACAGCTCCTGTGCAACTACTGACTGCTACCGGCCGATACCGCGTGCAACTTGGGGCCTTCCGTGCGCGTGCGCCTGCCACGCAAGCCTGGAATGACATTGTACGTGCCCACCCCACGTTGATAACCGCCATGCAGCACGCAATCGAGAAGGCGGATCTCGGCGCGCGTGGCATCTACTATCGGCTGCAAGCTGGCGATTTTCAGACCGTGAATGACGCCAGATCGCATTGCGCCGACTTCACCGCACATAATATCAATTGCATCGTCGTGAGCCGCTGAGCAGCTCCAGACCCTAAGTTTCCTCATTTTATTAAGAGAAAACACGCATTGACGTAGCGGCGCCCGATACAACCGCCTGTTGTCGAACCCTTCGTCCCAACGGTAAACTCCTGCCTAATAACGGCCCGGGATCAAGGGTCATGAAACAGGAGATGAAGACGATGGCCCAGCAGTCAATCGGTCTGACAGGCTTTGGCGGATACATTCCCCGACTTCGCTTGCAACGCAAATCCATCGCTCAGGCCAATGCCTGGGTCGCGCCCAACTTTCTCGGCAAAGGCAAGGGCGAGCGTTCCATGGCGAACTGGGACGAGGATTCCGTCACTATGGCCGTTGAAGCGGCCCGCGATCTTCTGGGGCCGGACGATGATCGCTCACACGTCGACGGTCTTTTCTTCGGCTCAACCACCATGCCTTTCACTGACCGTCTCAATGCGGGCATTATCGCCGCCGCACTGACACTCGACGAAAAGGTGCGCGCCGTCGATGTTGCCTCGACGCAACGGGCGGGGACATCGGCGCTCCTGCAGGCAATCACATCAGTCAAGGCTGGCGAAACAAAACACGCTGTCGTGCTCACCGCCGACCACCGCAAGACGCGCGCCGCCAGCGCGCAGGAACTCGATTTCGGCGACGGCGCTGCCGCTCTCTCCGTCGGCACCGAGAATGTCATCGCCAGATATCTCGGGGGTGCAAGCCTGACCATCGACTTCGTCGACCACTTCCGCGGCACCGGCAAAGAGTTCGATTACAATTGGGAAGAGCGCTGGATCCGCGATGAAGGCCTCACCAAGATCGTTCCTCGCGCCGTTAAGGCAGCACTTCAAGATTCCGAAACAAGTGGCGCGGATATCAAGCATTTCGTTCTCCCGACAACATTTGGCGTGAAGTTCGCCCAGCAACTCGCCAAGGCAAGCGGTATTGCGCCTGAATCGGCCCGCGATACGCTGGCCGCCAATTGCGGCGAAACAGGCGCGGCCCATTCGCTCGTCATGCTTGTCCATGCCCTCCAAACGGATGTGAAGGCGGGCGACAAGATCATGGTCGTCAATTTCGGTGGTGGTTGCGACGTGCTGGTCTTTGAGGCCACCGACCAACTCGCCACACAGGCCGACAAGCGCGGCATCGTCGGTTCGCTCGCCGCAGGTCAGCCCGAAACCAACTACATGAAGTTCCTGACCTTCAACGGCCTCATCGAATGGGAAAAGGGCATGCGCGCCGAGCAGGACAAGAAGACGGCGCTCACCACCCTCTACCGCAACGAAGACATGATCATGGGCCTCGTCGGGGGTCGCTGCACTGAAACAGGCGTTGTCCAGTTCCCGCGTTCACGCATTTCGGTCAACCCGAACAATCACACAGTCGACACGCAGGAGCCTTACAAGTTCGCCGAACGCAAGGCGAAGATACTCTCATGGTCGGCGGACTTCCTTTCCGCCTCAATGAACCCGCCCAACCATTATGGCATGGTCGTCTTCGATGAAGGCGGGCGCATCATGATGGACTTCACCGATGTCGAGCAGGGCACGGTCGACAGCGGCATGGAAGTACGCCTTGTATTCCGTATCAAGGATTTCGATGATGTTCGCGGCTTCCGCCGGTATTTCTGGAAGGCCGTTCCGATCACCAGTTCAAACGCAAAAACAAGCCAGGCGGCTGAGTAAGCCCGACAAATCTAAAGGGAGATACGACTATGGCGGCAGGTATCAAAGACAAGGTTGCGATCCTCGGTATGGGCTGCTCGAAATTCGGCGAACGCTGGGACGCTGGCCCCGAAGAATTGATGGTCGAGGCCTATCTTGAGGCCATGCAGGACGCAGGCATCGAGCCCACGCAGATCGATGCGGCTTGGTTCTCGACCCATATCGACGAAACGGGTACGGGCAAGGGCGGTACGCCGCTCTCGCTGGCGCTACGCCTTCCCAACATCGCGGTCACCCGTGTTGAAAACTTCTGCGCGGGCGGGTCCGAAGCCCTGCGCGGCGCGGTCTACGCAGTCGCCTCAGGGGCTGCCGATATCGCTCTCGCGCTCGGCGTCGAGAAGCTCAAGGACACGGGTTACGGCGGTCTCCCGGTTGGCAATGCCGGCACGCTGATCCCGCAATGGGCCCCCTCCGGTTCCGCGCCGGGCAATTTCG
>JBAQNC010000211.1:0-17433 GCA_049303435.1 Parvibaculum sp.
CTTCCGGGATTTGCACGATCGCAGCGACAATCTCGATCTTCATGATCTGCAACACGCCGCCGCCGCCGCCGCCGCCGGAGCCGCTTTCGCCGCCGCCCATGCCCATGCCGCCCATCGTCGACATATATTTGCCTTCGTCCGCATCGCGCCGCGTGATGACGCCGTCGTAAGGCGCGCGCACCATGCAGTCTTCGAGCATCTGTTTGGCCGAGGCGAGCTGCGCCGTGGCGATGCCGAGCTGCGCATTGGCGCTGTCGCGCGCGGCCTGCGCCGTGTCGAGCCCGCCACTGGAGACAAAGCCCGACTTGTGCAGGTCGGCGGCGCGCTTGTAGGCGCGGCTCGCCTTGCGCACTTCGGCCTGCGCCAGCTTCACCTGATTTTCCAGTTCGGCGACGCGATTCTTGATGTCGACATCGCGCGTATGGAAGAGGGGGTCGCCTTCCTTCACGCGCGCGCCGACGAGCACATGGATCTTGTCGATGATGCCGGTGACGCGGGGCCCCAGAACGGTGGTCTTGGCCGCCGCAATCGTGCCGGTGCCGATCACGGGTTCAGTAAGTTCCCTCGGGGTAACCGTCGATTCGAAGATCGAGACCTGATCGGCGGGTTTCTTGGCGTCAGCGCTCTTGTCGCCATCGCCACAGGCGGCGAGCAGGCCGAAAGCGGCCACGGAAAGGGCCACGCCCATCAACATACGCCGGCGGCGTGACATTTCCGACCGTCCGGCAACCAGAGACAATTTCATTTTCAAAAACTCATTTCACGCAGCAAGCCATTGCGCTCACTCGCCCCGGCTATTAGTTTACTTGAATACTGTATCCTAGGTTACAAACTGGAAAGGCGCAAATTGTCTCTAGGGTTTCCTTCCGATAATTCGCCTCTCACCTCTCAAACCGGTGAGGCGAGGGACGCGGAGCATCGCCAGTTCGCCTGGGCGCTGCATGACGTCTTTCGCCTTTTTCAGCGTTCCTGGAACCGGCGTCTGAAGGGGAGCGGCCTCGGCATCAGCCCGGCCCAGTCGAGGGTTCTCAAGGAAGTCAGTGACCAGGGTGGTCTTACCCAGACGGCGCTTGCCGAAATGGTCGAAATGGAAAAGGCCCCATTGGGCCGCATCCTCGATCGTATGGAGGAACTTGGCTTCATCGAGCGCAAGCCTGACCCCAATGATCGCCGCGTGCGTCTGGTCTTTCATACCGAAAAGGCCGAATGCCTCGACGAGCCCATGTGGGGCACGGCGCGCGGCTTGTTCGAAGCCGCGATGAAGGATTTCAGCGCCGAGGAGACGCAACGCCTCGTTTCCATGCTCGAACGGCTGAAAGACAATTTGCTCGCCGTCGAAGACGGAGTCGGGCCCAATGACCACCCAACCGACAAATAGGTCAGTAGAGCAGGGCGGCGAACCTAACGTGACGCAACGTCAAAATAGAAGCCCTTTTCAGCGCCCGAATTTGCAGGAACAATAAGAAAAAAAGAGCAGGGTGCAAGGTCGCGCGCAGCGGCTGCGATCCATCAAGTCAATTCGATCAACGCGTCGTCAGGGCGAGCCTTTGCGGGTTCGCGATTGGTGACCACGGAGGACATATGAATTTCGATTTTTCCGACGACCAGAAAATGCTCAAGGAACAGGTCCGCAAGTTTCTCGGCGACAAGAGCCCGCTGAGCGTGACGCGCCGCATTCTCGACGGCGACGAACCCTATGCGAAGGAAGTCTGGAAAGGCCTGGTCGAAATGGGCCTCACCGGCACCGCCATTCCCGAAGCCTACGGCGGGCTTGGCCTCGGCGCGCTGGAGCTTTGCGTCATCGCTGAAGAACTTGGTCGCTCCGTCGCCGCCACGCCTTTCTCGTCTTCCGTCTATCTCGCCAGCGAAGCCCTCAAGCTTTTCGGCACGGAGAAGCAGAAGGAAACATGGCTGCCGAAACTTGCCGAAGGCTCGATCATCGGCACGCTCGCGGTCTCCGAAGGCATGCATGCCGCCAGCCCGCGCAACATCGAAGTGAAATTCGATGGCGGCAAGCTCAATGGCGTCAAGATGCCCGTCCCCGATGGTGACGTGGCCGATGTCGCCGTCGTCGTCGTCAATTCCGGCGGTTCAGGTGAGCAGGCGATCTCGCTTGCCGTCGTCGATCTGAATGGCGCAGGCGTCACGCGCGAAGTGCTGCGCACCATCGACCCGACCCGCTCGCAGGCGACCATCACCTTCAAGGATGCGACCGCCGAACTCATGGGTCCGGCAGGGCAGGGCTGGGGCCAGCTTCAGCGCATCCTCGACGGCGCAGCCGTGCTCTTCGCCTTCGAACAGGTCGGCGGCTCGGAAGCGGCCATCGAAATGGCGCGTGACTATTCGCTCGAGCGTTATGCCTTCGGTCGCCAGATCGGCTCCTATCAGGCGATCAAGCACAAGCTCGCCGACATGTACGTCAAGAAGGAACTGGCGAAATCCAACGCCTATTTCGGCGCGATGATGCTGAATGACGAAGGCGCTGAGCTGCCTGAAGCAGCCGCCGCCTCGCGCATTGCGGGCAATGACGCCTATGTCTTTGCCGCGCAGGAAAGCCTTCAGACGCATGGCGGCATTGGCTACACATGGGAAGCCGATACCCAGTTCCATTATCGCCGCGCCAAACTTCTGTCGCTCACCGTTGGCAGCTCCGCGCAGTGGAAAGAAAAACTCGCCGCGCGTCTCGAAGCCAGAAACGCAGCCTGAGCCAGCGCCGGAAATTCAGAATTTAAAGGACCGAGAAACATGGACTTCAACGACACACCCGAAGAAGCCAAATACCGCGCCGAAGTGCGCGCCTGGCTTGACAAGAACGCGACCCGCAAATCCGAAGCCAAGGATGCCGAACAGGCAAAGAGCCTTGAAGAGCTTCTGCAGAAGTCGAAAGCCTGGCAGGCCAAGAAAGCCGAAAACGGCTATGCCTGCATCACATGGCCCAAGGAGTGGGGCGGCGGTGGCGGCACCACCATCCAGAACGTCATCTATGGCCAGGAAGAGTCGAACTACGCCGTCACCGGCGGCGTCTTCGCCATCGGCCTTGGCATGTGCATCCCGACCCTCATGACATGGGGCCCGGACGATGCGAAAGAACGCTATGTGAAGCCCGCCGTGCGCGGCGATGAAATCTGGTGCCAGCTTTTCTCCGAACCCGCAGGCGGTTCCGACGTGGCCGGTCTTCGCACCCGTGCCGAGAAGGATGGCGACGACTGGATCATCAACGGCCAGAAGGTCTGGACGTCGGGCGCGCATTATTGCGACTTCGGTATCGTGCTTGTCCGCACCGATCCCAATGTGCCCAAGCACAAGGGCCTCACCATGTTCTATATCGACATGAAGAGCCCCGGCATCGAAGTGCGCCCCATCAAGCAGATGTCGGGCGACGCCAACTTCAACGAAGTCTTCTTCACCAATGTCCGCGTCAAGGACAGCCAGCGTCTCGGCAAGGTCGGCGACGGCTGGAAGGTGGCGCTCACCACATTGATGAACGAGCGTCTTGCGGTCGGCGGCTCGCAAGGTAATGCCGACGTCGCCGAACTCATCACGCTGGCGCGCGAAACCGAGATCGACGGCAAGCCCGCCATCGGCAACGGCGCTGTGCGCGAGCGTATCGCCGACTGGTATGTGCAGGCGCAGGGCTTGAAGTTCACCCGCTTCCGCACCTTGACGGCGCTGTCCAAGGGCGAAACTCCCGGACCGGAAAGCTCCATCTCCAAGATCATCGCCGCCAAGAAGATGCAGGATCTCGGTTCTTTCGGCATGGACCTTCAGGACATGGGCGGTATCGTCCGTGATCGGAACATCTCGGCGGAAGATGGCGCCTATACCGAACAATGGTTCGGCGCGGCAGGCTACCGCATCGCGGGTGGCACCGACGAAATCCTGCGCAACATCGTCGCCGAGCGCGTGCTGGGCATGCCGCAGGACATCCGCGTGGACAAGGAACTTCCCTTCAATCAGGCCCCCAAAGGCAAGTAACGAGGGTAAATAAGACCACTCGACTCACTCCGATAATGGCCCGCGGGGGATCGCCCCTGCGGGCTTTTCTTTTGCGCCCCTTCTGATGCTAGATTGAACCATCGATGCAGAGCGCGGCGGGTGTTGTGAAGTCAGTTTTCCAGCGGTTTGTTAAAGGGGCGGTCAGGCTGGCGCGTGCGTGTCTGCCGCCGTGGTCGAACCCCCGCACCCCCTGGGCCGTGATCTTTCTGCTTGGCTGCTTTGTCTTTTCCTTTGTTTTCTACACGATGTTCCACGTCAGTCCCGTGCCGCAGGGGCTTGCCGCCATCAAGGCCGAGGGTCGCCTCGTCGTGCTGACCCGCATGGCCCCCACCACCTATTATTTCGGTACGCAGGGGCCAACGGGCTTTGAATATCTGCTGACCCAGTCGCTCGCCAGATCATTGGGCGTCGAGGTCGAATACCGCGCCTATGACACGGTTGATGATTTGCGGACCGCACTTCGCGCCAAAAAGGGTCATCTGCTTGCCGCCGGTCTTCTGGCGGGTGGTGACCTTTCCGATGGTCTTGTAGAAGGCCCCGGCTATCAGAGCGCCAAACCTGTCGTCGTCTGTCGCCGGGATGGCAAGCTCCCCAAATCGGCGAAAGCGATGGCGGGTCTCAAGGTCTGGGTGAGTTCCGGCACCGATGCGGCAATGCTTCTTGAGGCCCAACAGGAAAAGATCGAAGGGCTCGACGTGCAGGACGTCAGCCAGCCCGTCGAAGTGCTGCTCTCCGCCGTCGCGGGCGGTACGCTTGATTGCACCACGGCGACAAGCCTCGAACTCAAGGTCGCCAATCCTTATTATCCCGATCTTGTCGAGGCTTTCGCGCTTGGCGGCGACGATCAGCTCAAATGGCTTTTTGCGCCGGGCTCTGACGATCTTGCGAAATATGTGACGACATGGATGGCGGCCCAGAAGAAGTCCGGCAAGCTCGCCGAATACGCGCGTCGCTTTTTCGGATTTCTGCCGCCATTCGACTATGTCGATACGCGCGCCTTCAAACGCGCCATCGAGACGGTGCTGCCCGACTATGAAAAATCCATGCGCGACGCCGCGCGCGATACCGGCCTTGCCTGGCAGTTGATCGCCGCCGTCGCCTATCAGGAGAGCCACTGGAATCCCGACGCGACGAGCCACACTGGCGTGCGCGGCATGATGATGCTTACCGAATCCACGGCAAAGTCACTGGGCGTTGACGACAGGACCGATCCCATCGCCAGCATCCGCGCAGGCGCGCAATATATCGTACTCCTGAAAGACAGGATTCCTGACGGCGTATCCGATCCCGACCGGATCTGGTTTGCGCTTGCGGCCTATAATATGGGTTACGCGCATCTTCTCGACGCTCGCGCTCAGGCCGAAAGACTCGGCCTCGACAAGAATCGCTGGACCGACCTTCGCCGCGCGCTTTTGGTCATGGACAAGCCCGGCTATGTCGACCGCCTCAAATATGGTCGCGCCAATGCAGGACAGGCGCTGCGTTTTGTCCAGCAGGTCCGCACCTATCAGCACATTCTCGACGGCGACGGTTAAGACCTACCAATTTACTTGGATGTTCAGTGTGACAACTATGCGCAGCCTCTGCGACACAATGACCTTAAAATAATTGCGGATAAGGAGGCACAATATATATTGTGAGGATTCGTCAAATGGCTCCCTCGGCCGCAATGGAGATGCACTATGCACACCCTGAAAATGAAAAAGATTATTCCGCTCGCCCTCGCGGCTCTGATGAGCACCACGGCGCTGTCCGTAGCCTCCGCTGCCGAAAGCGATTTCAAGGCGAAGTCGGCTGGCGACATCGTGATCCGCGCCCGCGGCATCTATATGTCGCCGAGCGAAAGCTCCAGCCTGTCAGCTGCTGGCGGTGACGTCACCGTTGGGAACGACACTGTTCCGGAACTCGATTTCAGCTACTTCGTCACCGACAATATTGCCCTTGAACTGATCGCGGCGACCACGCGTCACAAGGTCAATGGCGCCGGTACACTGAGCGGCGTAAGCCTCGGCAAGGTCAGCCTGCTGCCGCCGACCCTGACGGTGCAGTATCACTTCATGCCGAAAGAGCGCTTCAGCCCCTATGTCGGCGCGGGCCTCAACTACACCTTCTTCTATAATGAAGATGCGCCGGGCGGTGCCGTGACCTCTATCGATTACAAGAACGATGTCGGCTATGCGCTTCAGGCAGGCATCGACTACGCGATTTCCGGTCCCTGGTCGCTCAACGTCGATGTGAAGAAGGTCTTCCTCAGCACCGATGTTTCCGTCAATGGCGGCGCCATCACCGGCAAGGTCGATCTCGATCCGTGGGTCGTCGGCGTCGGTATCGGCTATCGTTTCTGATCCCGGTCCTCCCGACTGGATCAGCCCAAGTATCGGATGGCCGGATGGAAGTTCACGAATCTTGAATTCGTGGGCTTCTATCGTCATTGTCCCCTGTATAAGAGTGATGTAGTCATTAGGGTATGTACCCTAATTGATCTGCTGCGGTCGAATGGCCGGGGCGGACATCGTTCCCGCAGGAGAATAATGACGTGACGCTAGCCATTAGCCGGGGCCCGATTGTTGAGCCCCGTACTGTTCAGATAGCCATTCTTGGCGCCGGCATGGGCGGCCTTGGCATGGCGGCCAGGCTTCGCCGGGCCGGAATGGACAGTTTCGTCATCCTCGAAAAAGCTTCCGACATCGGCGGCACCTGGCGCGATAATCATTATCCGGGCTCCGGCTGCGACGTTCCCTCGCATCTCTATTCCTTTTCCTTCGAGCCCAAGCTCGACTGGTCGCGCAAATTCGCCAGGCAGCCGGAAATTCACGATTACCAGTTGCATGTCGCGAAGAAATACGGCCTGCGCCCCTTCACCCACTTCAACACCGAAGTCACCGAATGCCGCTTCGACGAGGCGACAGGCCTGTGGAACATCACGACGTCGAGCGGCGAGACATTCACCGCCAATCTCGTCGTCTCCGCGCTCGGCCAGTTGAACCGCCCCGCCTTCCCCAAGATCGAAGGCATGGAAAATTTCAAGGGCACGAGCTTCCATTCGGCTCGCTGGAACCACGATTATGATCTGACCGACAAGAATGTCTGCGTCATCGGCAATGGCGCCAGCGCCATCCAGTTCGTGCCCGAGATCGTGGGCAAGGTGAAGAAGCTCACCATCTTCCAGCGCTCCGCCAACTGGGTCGTGCCCAAGGCCGATCGCCCCTATACCGATTCCGAAAAGCGCATGTTCAAGCGTTTCCCCTTCCTCGTGAAGCTGCATCGCTGGATGATCTATCTGGGGCTGGAGCGCAATTTTCTGGCCTTCAAGCAGGGCAGCTTCTTCAGCAAGCTGTTTGAAAAGGCGGGCCGCAAGGAACTGGAAAAATATGTCGCCGACCCGCGCTTGCGCGAAATCCTGACGCCCGATTATCCCGCGGGCTGCAAGCGCGTTCTGATCTCCAACGACTGGTATCCCGCGATCACCAAACCCAATTGTGAAACGGTGACGAGCCCCATCGCCAGGATCACCGAAGACGCGGTGGTGACGAAGGATGGCGTCAGCCATCCCGCCGATGCGATCATCTTCTCCACGGGTTTTGAATCGACGCATTTCCTCGCGCCGATGAAGGTCACGGGCCTCAATGGCCGCGACATCAACGACGCCTGGCGCGATGGCGCGGAAGCCCATCGCGGCGTCGCCGTCTCGGGCTTTCCTAATTTCTTCATGCTCTATGGGCCCAACACCAATCTCGGCCACAACTCGATCATCTTCATGCTCGAATGCCAGATCAATTATATCCTGCAGGTCATCGAGACCCTGAAGAACCCGAAGCTCCGCTGGCTCGATGTGCGCCCGATCGCCGAGAAAGAGTTCAACAAGGAACTCCAGAAGGACATGCAGAGCACGGTCTGGGCCGCAGGCTGCTCCAGCTGGTACAAGAACGAGGCCGGCAAGGTCACCAACAACTGGTCGAGCTATACCGCCAAATACTGGTGGCAGATGCGCTACCTCGATCTCGACGAATATTCCTTCGTCGCCTGAGAAACGAACCGACCTTCAAATTTCGTCATGCCCCGGCTTGACCGGGGCATCCATCTTGACAGCCTTCAAAGGTGGATTGCCCGATCAAGTCGGGCGATGACGAGTCGGTAGGGAAACGATAGTTTAACACCGTCACCACAAACGAAACGGGACACCCTGAGGTGTCCCGTTTTTTGTCGAACATTGCTGAATATCAAATTCAGTCGATCTGACCTTCGCGCACGATCCGTTCATGGCCGTCGGTCACGTTCTTCACGCGATACTGGTAGCCATCGCTTTCGGCTGGCAGCAGACGCACGACTTCATACTGGCCACGCGTTTTCGCCAGATACGATCCGCCGGGATGAAACTCCACCGTTTCCCCGATCTTGAACTTGTGACCATTCATAGGTGACTCCTGACGCGGGCCGCGAGGTCCGCGTTTGGCGATCCATGTCCCTCGGCGCGGAGCCGTTCGACAATCTCGCAGATTGAGAAGGCGCACATATGCGTCGGCGGGTCGAAAAACACAAGATTTATCGCAAAACCGGCGAAATTTTACCCGAAATCCCGCACTTTTTCGCCCAACAGGCGTATGCTTGCCAATATATCGCGCATTGGCGCGTGCTTTTGAGGAGAACGATCTTGGCCAAAGGTCAGATGAAAAGTAATCGGGAACAGAAGAAGCCGAAGCAGGACAAGAAGGTGAAAGCCGCTGCTGGCACGACTGGTTCCGTCTTCGCCACCGAAGCCAAACCCGAACGAGGCCCCAAGGGCAAGAAGTAAGCTCTCAGGCCTTTTCTATCGTCTGCTACTGCCGCTGTCCTCGCCGTGTCGGCTTGGGCCCTGAGATTTTATTTTGGAATGAAGCGTGAGGGGAGGGTAAAACCTCCCCGACGCATGCAATCAGCGAGTTGGCAGGCTCCGTGAAACTCAACGCGAAAATCTCTATCGCCCCCATGATGGACTGGACGGACCGGCATGACCGGTTCTTCCTGCGTCTCATCTCGGCCCGCGCGCGCCTCTATACCGAGATGGTCACGACCGGCGCCGTCATCCACGGCGACCGCGAGCATCTGCTGGGGTTCGATGCGGCGGAGCACCCCGTTGCCGTGCAGCTTGGTGGTTCCGAGCCCGATGCGCTCGCCGAGGCCGCGCGCATTGCGCAAGACTTCGGCTATGACGAAATCAATCTCAATGTCGGTTGCCCGTCCGACCGTGTGCAGTCCGGCGCTTTCGGCGCCTGCCTCATGCGCGAGCCTGCGCTCGTCGCTGAGTGCGTCGCCGCCATGCGCAAGGCGGTCGCCGTGCCCGTCACCGTCAAATGCCGCATCGGCGTCGATGATCAGGACCCGGACATAGCGCTGCCCGCGCTTGCGACCCGCGTGGCCGACGCCGGATGCGAAACGCTCATCGTTCACGCCCGCAAGGCCTGGCTCGAAGGTCTCTCACCCAAGGAGAACCGTGATGTGCCGCCGCTCGAATATGAGCGCGCCTATGCGCTCAAGGCGGCCATGCCGGATATGGAAGTGATCATCAATGGCGGCATCCTGACGCTCGACGAGGCGGAAACCCATCTGGCCCACGTCGATGGCGTCATGCTCGGCCGCGCCGCCTATCAGACGCCCTATGTGCTCGCCGAAGTGGATCGCCGTTTCTATGGCGCGATGACGCCCGCGCCGACGCGCCACGAAATCCTCGAACGCTTCATGCCTTACGTCGAGGAGCAGCTTGCCCGCGGCGTGCACCTCCACGCCATGTCGCGCCACATCCTCGGATTGTTTCAGGGGCTTCCCGGCGCGCGCGCCTACCGCCGCCACATCTCTGAAAACGCCCCGCGCAAGGACGCAGGCGCCGACGTCATCCGCGATGCGATGTCGCATGTCCCGCGCGAGACAGAACTCGTCTGAAGCTATTGCGGCGCAGCCATGCGGACGGCCAGCGTCACGCGCTCCCAGACTTCGGGCGCAATCCCATCCATATGTCCGCCGGGTATCGGGTGATAGCTGACATTGTCATGGCGTTTGGCGAGGTCTTTGACGAATGGAAGGTTTCCGTCCCTGTCGCCATGAAACATCTCGATCGGGCAGGTCGCGGCCCTCCAGTCAATGTCCCAGGCATGTTGATAGAACAGATCAATCTCGTGTTTGATCGTCGCCATATTGCCGTCCGAACCTTCGCGCATCGCGGCGGCGACAAGTTCGGCATGAAACGGAGAGGTTTCAATCTCATAGGTTTTTGAGAGATCGCGAAACATGGCCGTCCACACCATACGGGCAAACATGGGGCGCGTTGCGATATTCAGCGCCACACGTGCCATGAGAGATAACGCCCGCGCGGAAGGATCACGCAAATCTCCCGCCGTGTTCATGGCCGCGAGATAGAAGACGTCCTTGGGCGCGATTGTCGCCAGGGCCAATGCGTGCGGAAAGCCACCGGAAAAACCTGACAAGGCATATTGATGAAGTCCCAGATGATGCGCGAGCGCGGCTACGTCTTGCGCACCGTCAAGAATGGAGCGACCGGGACGCGGCGTGGATCTGCCAAACCCCGGACGGTCAGCCGCAATGATCCAGACCCCTTGCGCGCGCGCCGCCTCGTCGCCTGTCAGCGCTTCAAGTCGCGACAGACCCGTCCCGTGAAAATGGATAAGTGGCAGGCCGGATGGATCGCCATAGGAGCACCACGCCAACTCGCGCCCGTCCGGCAGGGAAAATATTTCGGTCGCCTCACGCGCTCGGGTCAGCAGTTGCGCCGCTTCATCCGTTTGTGTCATTGGGCCGCCGCTCCCTCTGGCGCATGTCTTTTGGTCGGGACAACTATTTTATTTCTTCCGCTCACAATCACTCGCTTTCATGGACGTCGATCTGAGGAGCCGTTTCCACGTGTGATTTTGTGATAGATAAAATTGCTTCCCTTCGTATCCCGATCTCTACCGCCGGTCAGGCGGAGCGGCCCTCAGATCTTCTGGTCGTATTCGCCGACTTCCGGCTGCGCGCTGAGGCGGCTGTCGATTTCCTCGAACATCTTGCGCATGTTCGCTTCCGACGCAGGGCTTTCCACGACGACGACCAGACCCGGCTTGTTCGATGAGGCGCGCACCAGACCCCATGTGCCGTCTTCCACCGTCACGCGGATGCCGTTCACCGTGACGACCGAGCGGATCGACTGGCCGACGAGTTTCTCGCCCTTGGCGTGCATGTCGCTGAAGAGTTTGATCATCCGTTCCACGACGTCATATTTCACTTCGTCGGGGCAGAAGGGCGACATGGTGGGCGAGCCCCATGTCTTGGGCAGCGCCTCGCGCAACTCGCTCATCGACTTGTCGGGATTGCGGTCCATCATGTCGCAAATCGCAATGGCCGAGACCAGCCCGTCGTCATAGCCGCGCCCGATCGGCGGATTGAAAAAATAATGGCCCGATTTTTCAAAGCCCACCAGCGCCTTTAGTTCATTGGCGCGGCGTTTGATGTAGCTGTGGCCCGTTTTCCAATAGTCGGTCTTGGCGCCATTGGCGATCAGCACCGGATCGGTGAGGAAGAGGCCGGTGGATTTCACGTCCACCACGAATTGCGCGTTGGGGTGGAGCGCCGAAAGATCGCGCGCCAGCATGACGCCCACCTTATCGGCGAAGATTTCCTCGCCCGTATTGTCCACCACGCCGCAGCGGTCGCCGTCGCCGTCGAAACCGAGGCCGACATCAGCGCCTGTCTCCAGCACCTTGTCGCGCAGCGCATGGAGCATTTCCATGTCTTCCGGGTTCGGATTATAGCGCGGGAATGTGTAGTCGAGTTCGCAATCGAGCGGGATCACTTCCACGCCGATGCCTTCCAGCACCTTCGGCGCGAAATAGCCCGCCGTGCCATTGCCGCAGGCCGCCACCACACGCAGCTTGCGCTTGATCTTCGGTCGGTCGGTGAGGTCGGCGATATAGCGTTCGCGCATATCCGCCACATGGATGTATTTGCCGCCCGGCGCTTCTTTCGACGCGCCCGCGAGCACGATCTCCTTCAGCCGCGTCATTTCATCAGGCCCGAAGGTCAGCGGACGTTGTGCGCCCATCTTCACGCCCGTCCAGCCGTTTTCGTTGTGGCTTGCCGTCACCATGGCGACGCAGGGCACGTCGAGCGCGAATTGCGAAAAATAGGCGACCGGCGACAGTGCGAGGCCAATGTCATGCACCTCGCAGCCCGCCGCGATGAGCCCCAGCGCCAGCGCATGTTTGATCGACGCCGAATAGGAACGATAGTCATGACCCACCGCGATGGCGGGTTTCACGCCCATTTCATGGATCAGCGTGCCGAGCCCGAGGCCAAGCGCCTGAATGCCCATGAGGTTGATCTGGTCGGGATAGAGCCAGCGCGCGTCATATTCGCGAAAGCCGGAAGGCGCGACGAGAGGCAGCGTCTCGAAGTCAAAACTATTGGGCGTCAGCGTCGCGCGGGGCGTCTCAAGCATCAAGCTCTCCTCAAAGGGCAATCGTGAAGGCCCGTCTTTGTGGCGGGACATTGTGTCTAAATCAAGCTGTTAACGGCGAAGGACAAGTCTTTCCCCGCGAAATTCGTAAGACCCCAGAGCATTGAGAAAACTCATGCCAAGCAGCGAAACGCCCGCGTCGTCCTGCATCACCGATCCGGCGACGTTGCGCACCGTGATGTCGCCCACCGTGATCTTGTCGATCGTGATCCGCGCGCCCATCGTCACGCCATTGGCCGTTTGATAGGGCGTGGTGAAGCTGAGGCGCGCCGGATCGAAACCCAGCCGCCGCGCGTCCGCCATCGTCAGCGAAACGTCGCTCGCGCCCGTATCGATCATAAAATGCGTCACATGATCGTTGACCAGCGCATCGACCTGAAAGTGCTGCTGGTTCAGCCCGCGCGCCAGATAGACCGTGCCGGGGCTTGCCTGCACGGGATGGGTCGGCGTCAGCGACGAGGCAACCCTTTGGCCGAAGCTGCCGCCCAGCCCCATGAGATCGTTCTTGGCGTTATAGACGACGACGAGAAAAAGGAAGATGGCGACCCAGGCCAGCGCCTGTTTCAGCGCCGCCCCGGCATTGCGTCGCCAGCCCATGATGGTGCCGCCGCCGATCAGCGCCAGCCAGGCGCACAGATAGACGAGCCGCATTTGCGCACTATCGTCTTGCAACGCGCCGGGAAACTGGCCGTTGAGGAAATAGAGCAACCCCACCAGCGCCAGCCCGAAAATGGCGGCATATGTCCAGTTATTTTGTCTCATAGCTTCGAACTTAGCCGAATTGGGTGACAAAGTGCTAAAGTCAAAAGCGCCAATTTGCGCTATCGATTGCGCCTTGATCCTGGAGGCCGAAAGGCTTATTTACAGTCTCAGGAATGGGAACTCGTTTAATAACGTGAATTATGCGTAAAATGTCCAAAGGCAAGGTCATCAATCTGGGCTCTTCCATGCCGCCGGTCGCGGGCGCGGCGGCCTCGCGTCTTGCCTTGCCCACATTCGAGCCCGGCTGGGTCTGGCTGGTGGGCGCGGGCCCCGGCGATCCCGGCCTGCTGACGCTTCACGCGCTTCATGCGCTTTCTCAGGCCGACATCGTCGTCTATGACGCGCTGGTCGACGAGACGGTTCTGGAGTTTGCCAAACCCGGGGCCAAACTCGAATACGCCGGCAAGCGCGGCGGCAAGCCGAGCCCCAAACAGCGCGACATTTCCGCCCGTCTCGTCCAGCTTGCAGGGCAGGGGCTTCGCGTGCTGCGTCTCAAGGGCGGCGATCCCTTTGTCTTCGGTCGCGGCGGCGAAGAAGCTCTGGCGCTGGTCGATGCCGGCATTCCCTTCCGCATCATCCCCGGAGTCACGGCGGGCATCGGCGGCCTTGGCTATGCGGGCATCCCCGTCACCCATCGCGACGTCAATCACGCCGTCACCTTCGTCACCGGCCACATGGCGGGCGGCGCGGTGCCGGAAAATCTCGACTGGCCGTCCATCGCCAGGGGCTCGCCCGTCATCGTTCTCTATATGGCGCTGTCGCATCTCGGCGCCATTACCGAAATCCTGATGGCCAACGGCCGCCGCCCCGACGAACCCATGGCGCTTGTGCGCAACGCGACGCTGAAGGATCAGCAGGTGCTGGAAACGACACTCGCCCGCGCCGTGGCCGATGTCGCCGCCGCCGACTTCAAGGCGCCTGCCATCATCGTCATCGGCGATGTCGTGCGTCTGCGTGCAAGTCTCGACTGGCTCGGCGCGCTCGAAGGTCGTATCCTGCAAAGCGACCCGCTCGGCAATCGCGCGGTCAAGGATGTGAGCTGATCTTCAATCGCAAGTCAGTCGCAATTTTTCTTCGGGCCTCTCGGCCCCTCCAGTTCCAAGGCTTCAAATGTCAGACGAAACGAAAGACAGCAACGGCAACATCCTTGCCGACGGCGACAGCGTCACTCTCATCAAGGATCTGAAAGTGAAGGGCACCTCGGTCACGCTGAAGCGCGGCACGCTGGTCAAGAACATCCGCCTCACCGGCGACACAGACCTCATCGAATGCAACGCCGAGAAGGTCAAGGGTCTGGTGCTGCGCACGGAATTCCTGAAAAAGGCTTAAAACCCTCTCCCCCGATTTGTCTTTGCGCCTTCGCGCAGATGGGAGAGGGTAGGGTGAGGGTTTTTGTTCTTTCTCTAGGTGTTCCATTCTCGTCATCCTCAGCGGCCTTCCCGGCACAGGCAAGCCCACCATCGTCGCCATGCTGACCCTCGAAATCGAGCCATGAGCCAAACATCATCAGCTTACAGAATATGTGTGAATTTCCATGCGACCGTTGGCTGCATCTTTTAGCGCATCTGCCGCCTTATTGATGTCAAAGAAGTATGGCAGAACTTGACGCATGCCTTCGATTCCCCCATGTGAAGGCCCCAAAGTTTAAAATCGAGTGAGGTATCCCCCATGTCATTTCCCCTTCCCGATCTCCCCTATGCTGACACCGCCCTTGAGCCGCATATGTCCAAGGCGACCTTCGACCTGCATCACGGCAAGCATCACCGCGCCTATGCGACCAAGCTCGAAGAATTGGTGGCGGGCACGCCCTATGCCGAGATGACGCTCGAACAGGTCGTGCGCAAGAGCTATGCCGACTACAAGAAGGGCGATCCCAAGGCGACGCCGATCTTCAACAACGCCGCCCAGCATCTCAACCATTCCTTCTTCTGGACCTGCATGACGCCGGGCGGATCGAAGCCCACGCAGGCTTTCCTCGACGCCATCGCGAAAGATTTCGGCGACTTCGACAAGTTCAAGGAAGCCTTCATCGCCGCTGGCGTCGGCCAGTTCGGCAGCGGCTGGGTCTGGCTCGTCGACAACAAGGGCAAGCTCGAAATCGTCAAGACGGGCAACGCCGAAACGCCGGTCGCCGAAGGCAAGAAGCCCCTCATCGTCGCCGACGTCTGGGAACATGCCTATTACGTCGACTACCAGAACCGCCGCCCCGACTATCTGAAAGTCTTCACCGACAACCTCGCCGACTGGGCTGCGGCGTCGGAACGCCTCGCGGGCTGATTAGTTCCAATGATCTGATGAAATGGCCGGGCATGTCCCGGCCATTTTGCATTTTCCTCAAGGTTGTCGTCATGCGCGGCCATGACATAAAATAAAAATGCGCAAGCCCCTCAAGCCATCCGAGACTTCAGCTTGATCATCTCGCCATCCACCGCGAACTTCCCATAGCCGTGATGATGGATCGTCCTGGGCTTTTTCTGCTTCGTGTCGCGCCAGGCTTTCACGACTTCCAGCACGAAAAGATTATAGGCATTCACCATCCGCGTATCGACCACGCGGCATTCCAGATTGGCGAAACATTCCTTGATGAGCGGCGCCTTCACTTCCGCGCCCGCCACGGGCGTCAGCCCGAAGGCAGCAAACTTGTCCGTGTCGCGCCCCGAACAATTGCCGATCTTCACCACCTTGGGCGCGAGTTCGACGGCAGGCACAGCGATCACGCATTCCTTCGTCGCCCGCAGCGCCGCGAAACTGTGGTCCCCGCCGCTCACCACACAGGCGACCAGCGGCGGCGTGAATTCCACCATCATGTGCCACGACATGGTCATCACATTGGCCACGCCCTTACGTGCCGTCGTCAGCAGAACCACAGGCCCCGGCTCCAGCACCTGATAGACGTCCGATAGCGGCAGGTCTTTCATCATCCCGGCCACTCCCCTGCGGGCAGCTCGTCGATCCAGACGCGGAAATTCGACAATA
Organism: Parvibaculum sp.; assembly: GCA_049303435.1. Lineage (GTDB taxonomy): Bacteria > Pseudomonadota > Alphaproteobacteria > Parvibaculales > Parvibaculaceae > Parvibaculum. The sequence goes on from JBAQNC010000211.1 coordinate 16,217, forward strand.
TGTTCGGCCCGAACGTATGCGTCAGCGGCACGTCGGCCGCGTCGCGCCCATTGGCGATCAGCACGCGCCCGAATTGCGGCGAGTTGTTGCGCGGATCGAAAATATACCAGCGCCCGCCCAGATAGACCTCCATCCAGGCCGCAAAATCCATCGTATCGGCGAGCCTCGGCTGCCCCACGTCGCTGATATAGCCCGTGCAATAGCGCGCCGGAATATTCATGCAGCGACAAAAGGCGATGGCGAGATGCGCATAGTCGCGACACACGCCGATGCCTTCGCTGTAGGCGTCATAGGCCGTGCGCGTCGATCGCGCCTGCATATAGTCGAATGTGATGTGGTTGTGAACGAAGTCGCAGATCGCCTGCACCCGCGCCCAGCCGAGCGGCAGATTGCTGAACAGCCGCCAGGCCTCTTCCGACAAACGGTCCGTCTCGCAATAGCGGCTGCCCAGCAGATAGATCAGCGTTTCCGGCGGTAGTTCCTCCACCAGATGCTGAATGGCGTCGGGCGCCACCGGGTCGGACTTGCCGTCGTCGCGGATTGTGCTCTGCGTCCCCATCGTGAAGCGCCCGGCAGGCGCCACCAGCCGGCAACACCAGTTGCCATAGCTGTCGCGATAGCTCTCGATGGGAACAGGCGGTTGCGTGATCAGATGGTCTGGATGTTCGAGATCGCCGAAACGCGACGAGTGCACGTTCAGCACCACGATCATCGGCGTCGGGGCAGGGAAGTCATAGGTGAGTTCGCAGCCCAGGCTCAAGCGCATGTGGAATATTTCTCCTGTCAGCGTCGCGGATCAACCTCCCCCAAACCCGATCCAATAAGACACCCTACGCCCCTTTCGCGCTGCAACAAAATCGGCATCCAGCGATTTAGCCCTCCCCCTTGAGGGTGGGGGTGACGCCGCAAACTCCGCGCCCGCCGCTCTGGATCCCGGATCAAGTCCGGGATGACATCAGAATATGTGGCAATGCTTGACAACAAAACCGGCGTCGTCCCGGGACTTGATCCCGGGACCCATCTTGCCACAACAACCAACCATCAACCCTCATCCTGAGGAGGCTGCATAGCAGCCGTCTCGAAGCCTCATCCTGAGGAGGGCCAAAGGCCCGTCTCGAAGGACGAGGCCCCCCACATTACCCAAACCCGTCATGCCCCGGCTTGACCGGGGCATCCATCTTGAATGCAGTCAAAGATGGATCGCCCGATCAAGTCGG
>JBAQNC010000212.1:0-8293 GCA_049303435.1 Parvibaculum sp.
CTATAGGGTCTTGCCTTTCCGCCACGACTAAAAATCAGGTGATTGCCTTTGTTGTAAGCGTGGTCGTGTGCTTCCTGTTCACTGTTTCGGGCCTGCCGCTTGTCACTGACTTCTTTTCGAGCTGGGCACCGCAGCAGGTGCTGAACACGATTGCGTCCTTCTCGTTCTTGACGCATTTCACCGAAATTACGCAAGGCGTGATTGATCTCCGCGACATCATCTATTTCAGTTCATTGATCACCGTCTGGCTTGTGGCCTGCGGGATCGTTGTCGATATAAAGAAGGCAGGGTGAGCCTCATGCAAAGCACTCACCTCCGTTCCAGCTATCGCATCGCCATGCTCGTGCTGTTGGCTGTTCTTTTTTTGGCGGTCAATTTATTCTCCAACGTCGTCTTTCGTTCGGCCAAGATCGATCTGACACAAAGCCAGCTTTTCACGTTGTCGCAAGGCACGGAAAATGTCCTGAAGAAAATTGATGAGCCGATTACGCTCAAGTTTTTCTACTCGGAGCGTCTGGCGAATGAATATCCGCAAATCCGGACCTATGCGGGCCGCGTGCGTGATCTTCTGCAGGAAATCCGTGATCGTTCGAATGGCAAGATCAAGCTTGAAGTCATCGATCCTGAACCTTATTCAGGCGATGAAGATCTGGCGATGTCGTTGGGTCTCAAGGGCGCACGCACGACCGAAGGCGACATTATCTATTTTGGCCTTGTCGGCACCAATCTTGTCGACGGCATCGAGCAAATCCCCTTTTTTGCGACGGAACGTCAGCAATATCTCGAATATGACGTGACGCGCCTCATTCAGAATCTGAACAGGCCCAACAAACCTGTTCTTGGCATTGTGACCAATCTGCCGATGGATACAGGCGCAGGCGGTTTGATGGAAGCGATGCGCGGCCAGTCGAAGCCCTACATGATCTATGAGGAATTGCGCGATCGCTTCGAAATCAACTTCCTCGAGCAAAATTTCGTCAAGGTCCCAAAGGATGTGGATGTGCTGCTTATTGCCCATCCGCGGAAACTGAACGATACGACCCTTTATGCCATCGACCAGTTCGTGATGCGCGGCGGACGCATTCTTGCTGCCGTCGACCCTCATTCCGAAGTGAGCCTCACTCAGGGCGGTGATGGTCAGCCGGTGAAAGGCTATACGCAAGCCTCAGATCTCGGGCCGTTGCTTGCGGATTGGGGCGTGACTTTCGACAAGTCGCACATCATCGGCGACCGTAAACTTGCGATGCAGGTGGCCACAGGGCTCGATGCGCGCCGCCAGACCAGCGATTACGTCCTGTGGTTGAGCGTGCCCAAGAGCAATCTCGACCCCAAGGACATTGTGACGGCCAATGTCGATCAGCTTAATCTGGCGACGGTTGGCGAGATCTCTCCGACCAAGGATGCAACGACGCATTTTACGCCACTGATCTGGTCGTCGAAGGATTCCGAAGTCTATGACCTCGACTATGTGAAGAGCGGACCAACGCCGGATGTGCTGCTTGAGGGTTTCAAGCCATCGAATGAGCGTCATGTCATTGCGGCGCGTATTTCCGGTCCCATCAAGAGTGCCTTCGCGGCGGTGCCGGAATTCAACCAGGGCGAGGACAAGTCGAAGCGTTCGGATAGTCATGACACGCCTCCTGCCTATATGGCTCAGACAGAGCATGATGCGAATATCATCGTGATAGCCGATAGCGATCTCTTCGATGATCGCTTCTGGGTGCAGACCCAGGATTATGATGGACAACGTGTCGCCAAACCCATTGCCGACAATGCCAAGTTCATTCTTTCGGCAATCGACAATCTTATGGGTTCGGACGATCTTATCTCGCTGCGCGCACGTGAACGTGGCGACCGCCCCTTTGTTGTGGTGGATGATTTGCGGCGCGAAGCAGATCGTCATTTTCTTGCGGAACAGCAGCGTCTGACGGCGAACATAAAGGATACCGAGCAGCGTTTGACCGCCTTGCAAACTCATACGGACAATGGCGACCAGAATTCCGCTCAGGAGCAGGACGAGGCAGCTAAATTCCGCGCCGATCTTCTTCAGAGCCGAAAGGCGCTTCGTGAAGTCCAGAGGAACTTGCGGCGTAATATCGATCAATTGGCCACGCGGGTACGTTTCATCAATGTGGCCTTGATGCCGATACTTGTGGCGTTTGCCGCTCTCGGCCTTGCCATTTTCCGCCATCGTCGCCGCAAGGCGCGCGCAGCCAAGGGGATTTGAGCGATGGCCTTGTCGATTGAAACATTGCGCAATAACAAACCTCTGCGCCATCTGGTTGTGTTGATCGCGCTGACAGTTGTGGCGGTCGTGGCTTCCGTTGTCGCCGTTGTCGATCAGGAGAGCAGCGTCAAGCAGCAATTCGAGCCGACACAAATGTATCCCGGTCTTGAAACGCGCCTCGATCAGGTCTCCAAGATCGTCTATATGCTGCCGCGAGGCATGCGCGATCCGGAAAAAATTACGATCGAACGCGTCGGCAAGAACCAATGGGGTGTGGCGGAGCGTCATAAATATCCCGCGCAATCTTCGCTGGTTCAAAAGGCCCTGATTGGCGTTTCCGAGCTTCAGCTTTATCAGCCGCGCACGGCACGCAAGGAATGGCTGCGGCGGCTTGGTCTTGTCGCGCCGGAGAATATCGGCAAGGCAGTTCGCATCGAGTTCTTTGACGCGAACGGCAAGAAGCTTGTCGCCCTGCTCGCCGGCAAGGTGCCGGAGCAAACGATCGACGCGCGTGGAGAAGGCATGATTTATGTGCGTCGAGACGGCGAAGATCAAAGCTGGCTTGCGCGTGGTCGTCTGCCGCTTATCCAGACACCGCAGGACTGGCTTGATCCGGCATTTCTCGACATTTCGCGTGATGAAATCAAGCGCGTAACGCTTTGGGCGGGCACGGATCATCCGGTCGTCCTGTCACGTCCGTCAAAGGATGAGAATGATTTTGCTGTCGAGAATGTTCCCCAAGGCCGCATGACGCGCGGTGCGCCGATCGTCAATGGCGCCGCAACCTCCATCGTCGACCTGCAATTTGAAGATGTTGTTCCGCTGGCATCCTTCTCTTTCCCCGATACATCGCCTCAGGATATTTTCGAGACCTTTGATGGGTTGAGGCTCACCATGACGGTCAATGGGGGCGGTGGGTCGCTCTGGACAAAGGTTGTTGCCAGTGTCGATCCCGATGGAACTGACGTTGCGGCAGCGCAGAAGAAGGCCGATGTAATCAATGCGACGGTTGGCGTCTGGGCCTACAAGCTGCCTCAGGCTGCGGGGGGGCAGTTAACGCAGACGATGGATTTGCTCACGCACGAAGGCGGCATGGACCAATAGGTATTTGTTTGAGGGCGATCGTCCTCTCTGATTTTCGAATTGTTGCCAAATAAAAAGGGCGCCTTCCGTAGAAGGCGCCCTTTCTTGTATCTGCTCGATGGATCAGGCGGCCAGATGACGCAGCACATATTGCAGGATGCCGCCATTGGCGTAGTAGTCGAGTTCGTCCTGTGTATCGATACGACAGAGAACATCGATCGACTGCTTGTCGCCATTGGCGCGCTCGATTGTGAGCTTCACCTTGGCGCGCGGGGTGACGTTTTTCAGGCCTTCGATCGTGATGACTTCCGAGCCATCAAGGTTGAGGGCCTGCCAGCTCATGTCGCCGATGAATTGCAGCGGCGCAATGCCCATGCCGACGAGGTTCGAGCGATGGATGCGTTCGAAGCTCTGGGCGATGACCGCCTTGACGCCGAGGAGCATGGTACCCTTCGCCGCCCAGTCGCGCGACGAGCCGGTGCCATATTCTTTGCCCGCGAAGACCACAAGCGGCGTACCACGGCGCTTGTATTCCATCGCCGCGTCATAGATTGACATCTCGGTGCCTTCCGGCTCGAGCTTCGTCACGCCGCCTTCAACACCCTTCAGCATCTGGTTTTTGATGCGGATATTGGCGAAGGTGCCGCGCATCATGACCTGATGGTTGCCGCGACGTGCGCCGTAACCGTTGAAATCCTGCACGCCGACCTGCTTGGAGATCAGGTAGGTACCAGCAGGGCTCTGGGCTTTGATGTTGCCGGCGGGCGAAATGTGATCGGTGGTGATCGAATCGGCGAAGAGGCCGAGGATACGCGCCTTGTTCACATCTTCCAGCGGGGTCAGCTCGCGTGTCAGACCTTCGAAGTAAGGTGGGTTCTGGACATAGGTCGATTCAGAATCCCAATCGTAGGTCAGGCCGCCCGTGACCTTGATGCTCTGCCAGTTGGCGTCGCCGTCAAAGACGTTGGCGTAACGCTCGCGGAACATTTCCGGCGTGACGCAGGAACGGACCGTCTCGGCGACTTCCGCCGTGGTCGGCCAGATATCCTTGAGATAGACGGGTTGACCGTTTGAACCCGTGCCAAGGGGCTCGGTTGTCAGGTCGATTTGCATCGAGCCGGCAATGGCGTAGGCGACGACAAGTGGCGGCGAGGCGAGGTAGTTCGCCTTCACATCCGGCGAGACGCGGCCTTCGAAGTTGCGGTTGCCCGAGAGCACGGCGGAGGCCACAAGATCGTTCTTGTTGATGGCCTGGCTGATCTCGACGGGCAGCGGTCCGGAGTTGCCGATGCAGGTGGTGCAACCGTAGCCCACCAGGTCGAAGCCCAGCGCGTCGAGATCGCTCTGGAGGCCAGATTTGGTGAGATAGTCGGTGACGACCTGCGAGCCGGGGGCGAGCGATGTCTTAACCCAGGGCTTGACCTGAAGGCCGAGACGGCGCGCGTTGCGGGCGACAAGACCGGCAGCGACCAGCACCATCGGATTGGACGTGTTGGTGCAGCTGGTGATGGCGGCAATCACCACGTCACCATGACCCAGATCATAGTCCTTGCCTTCGACCGGCACGCGCTTGTCTGCCTGACCGGGCTTGCCGAATTCGCCAGCGAGCGAGCCGGCGAAGCTCTTGGAGACATCCGTCAGCGCCACGCGATCCTGTGGGCGCTTGGGACCGGCAAGGCTCGGCACGACGGTTGAGAGGTCGAGCTCCAGCATGTCGGTGAAGATCGGGTCAGGCGTGTTCGTTTCGCGGAACATGCCCTGGGCCTTCGCATAGGCTTCGACAAGGGCGACGCGCTCGTCCGAACGGCCGGTGGCCTTGAGAAACTTGAGCGTCTCGTTGTCGATGGGGAAGAAGCCGCAGGTGGCGCCATATTCGGGCGCCATATTGGCGACCGTGGCGCGGTCTTCCAGTGACAGGTTGTCGAGGCCGTGGCCGAAATATTCCACGAACTTGCCGACGACGCCGCGCTTGCGGAGCATTTCGGTGACGGTGAGGACCATGTCGGTCGCCGTCACGCCTTCGGCGAGCTTGCCTGTGAGCTTGAAGCCGATGACTTCGGGGATCAGCATCGAGACCGGCTGGCCGAGCATGGCCGCTTCCGCTTCGATGCCGCCAACGCCCCAGCCCAGAACGGCAAGGCCATTGACCATGGTCGTGTGGCTGTCGGTGCCGACGCAGGTGTCGGGATAGGCAATCTCTTCCTTGCCCTCTTTTTTCGTCCAGACAGTCTGGGCCAGATATTCGAGGTTCACCTGATGGCAGATGCCTGTTCCAGGCGGCACGACGCGGAAGTTGTCGAAGGCCTTGGAACCCCAACGCAGGAATTCATAGCGTTCCCGGTTGCGGCCATATTCGATTTCGGTGTTCTGGTGGAAGGCTTGCGGCGTACCGAACTTGTCGACCATGACCGAGTGGTCGATGACGAGATCGACGGGCACCAGGGGATTGATCTTCGTCGGGTTACCACCCAGCGTCTTCACGGCGTCGCGCATGGCGGCAAGATCGACCACGGCGGGAACGCCGGTGAAGTCCTGCATCAGCACGCGGGCCGGGCGATAGGCGATTTCGCGGTCCGAGGTGCGCGACTTCAGCCAGGCCTTCACGGCCTTGATGTCGTCGGCGTTGACGGTGCGGCCATCTTCATAGCGCAGCAGGTTTTCAAGCAGAACCTTCAGCGAGAAGGGCAGGCGCGCCGTGCCGGGCAGGCCGTTCTTTTCGGCAGCCTTGAGGCTGTAATAGGTGTAGCTGCGCTTGCCGACCTTGAGGGTTTGCTTGGCGCCGAAACTGTTGCTGACGGTCTTCTTTGCAGCAGGTTTCTTCGCGGCGGGTTTTTTGTTCGCAGGCTTTTTCACCGGGGCGGTTTTTTTGGGAGCGGCCTTTGCGGCAGCGGGTTTCTTCGGTGCAGCTTTGGGTGCTGTGGTTTTCTTGGCGACCGGTTTTTTCGCAACGGGCTTCTTTGCTGTTGCCTTCGGCGCTGCCTTCTTGGCTGCAGGCTTTTTTGCAGCGACGGGCTTCTTGGCTACTGCCTTCTTGGCGACCGGCTTTTTGGACGCGTCTTTCTTGGCGGCAGCTTTTTTCGGAGCCGCCTTTTTTGGCGCCGCCGTTTTTGTTACCGCCTTTTTGACGGTGGTCTTCTTTGGCGCGGCCTTTTTGGGTGCTGCCTTCTTTGCGACGGGCTTTGCCTTCTTGGCTGCTGCCTTCACAGGCGCTTTCGCCTTCTTCGCTACCGCTTTCGTCTTCTTTGCGACGGGCTTGGCTTTCTTCGCTGCAGCTTTCGCCGCAGGTTTTGCGCTTACCTTTTTCGCTTTTGCTTTGGCCTTAGCCGGGGCCTTCTTAGCCATGAATTGTTCCTCGATGATGCTTGCCCTGGCAGGTGGGGCGATGGGGTATGGGGGCTGCTGGTACGACGAAATCGCACGTTCCACGAACGCTTGATCGTCTGTTGCAAGTTGACGCCGTTTTCCGTGCCATTGGGCCTATGTGCTTGACGGGCGAGACTATAAGGTCTTTCCCACATGAAGGCTATGGTTTGACCTGCCCGAATGGAGTGATAATTGCTCACAGACAGGCAGTCAAAAGATAACAAGGAATAATGCCGTGGACGTTGTGCGCGTTGAAAGAAATGGCTCAGTGACGACGGTTATTTTGAGCCGTCCGGATGTGCGGAATGCGGTGGATCGACCCACTGCGGAGGCGCTGGCGAACGCCTTTCTCGAATTCGAACAGGATGACGAGGCACAGGTTGCCGTCTTTGCAGGCGATCATGGAACTTTCTGCGCCGGCGCCGATCTGAAAGCGGTTGCCGCAGGTGAAAGCCAGCGCGGTAATCTGATCGTGAACCCTGGCACCTCGCTCGATTTTGATCGTCTGGCGACGGATGGGCCGATGGGGCCTTCGCGTATGGTGCTTTCAAAGCCGGTCATCGGGGCGATCTCGGGCTTTGCGGTCGCTGGCGGCCTCGAGTTGGCGCTCTGGTGCGATATGCGCGTGGTCGAAGAGGATGCCGTTCTCGGCGTGTTCTGCCGACGGTGGGGTGTGCCGCTGATCGATGGGGGTACTGTGCGTTTGCCGCGTCTGATCGGTCATTCCCGCGCGATGGATATGATCCTGACGGGCCGTGCCGTCTCTGCGGAGGAAGCGCTCGGTATGGGCCTTGCCAATCGCGTTGTGCCAAAGGGACAGGCGCGCGCAGAGGCGGAAAAACTTGCGACCGAGATTGCCCGTTTTCCGCAAACCTGCCTCAGGGGCGACCGCATGTCAGCTTATGAACAATGGGATTTGCCTTATGATCGCGCTTTGGCGAATGAGTTTGATCATGGTCGCAAAGTGCTTTCGACTGGTGAAACAGTGAAAGGAGCGGCGCGCTTTGCGGCGGGGAAGGGACGAGGCGGACGTTTTGACGAAATCTGAGGGCCAGTTCCCGCTTCGGCTCGTTGCCCGGGATCTCACTTGCCAGCGCGGCGGACGCATCGTTTTTCGCGATGTTTCCTTCTCCCTCGACGCGGGCGAGGTGCTTGTCGTCACTGGCCCAAATGGGGCAGGCAAATCGAGTCTCTTGCGGCAGTTGGCAGGTCTCGTGGACGTCGCAGCGGGCCGTATTTTTCTTGAAGGCGGGCAGACAGACGCCACCTTGGCTGAGCAGGCCCATTATATCGGCCATCTCGATGCGCTGAAGGCGGCGATGTCGGTTCGCGAAACGGCCGAATTCTGGGCCGGATTTCTGGGGGGCACGCAGGAAAATATAGATCGGGCGTTTGAGGTCTTTGACGTCGCTCCCTTGCGTGACCTGCCCGTCGCATATCTTTCGGCGGGTCAGCGACGACGCCTGACCTTGTCGCGGCTTTTGATCGCGCCGCGTGCGCTCTGGCTGCTCGATGAGCCCAGTGTGGCGCTTGATGCGGCAAGTCTCGAGCGTCTTGTCAGCGCGATGGAAGCCCACCTTGCGGGAGGTGGGCTTATCGTTGCCGCTACGCATCAGCCGC
>JBAQNC010000213.1:0-18719 GCA_049303435.1 Parvibaculum sp.
AATTATTTAGAATAATTGTAAAGTGAGAAGCCCCTGCCGCCTTGTCAAGACAGTCAAGAATGATTCCAGATTATGTTCCCGAAATCCGGAGGTGAGCCCGGCTAGCGGCGGCAAATGGAGGCGATTCAAGGCCTGTCCCCGCTCAGACATTGCCAATCCGCGCGTGTCGCCGCATAACCTGCGGCAACTCCCGTTTCACCGATCAAGACGACGGACCGTTCTAAATGACCAAGCCGCACAATCGCGTTTTCTCGGGCGTCCAGCCGACAGGCAATCTGCATCTGGGCAATTATCTGGGCGCCATCCGCAATTTCGTCGGGTTGCAGGACACGCATGAATGCATCTATTGCGTGGTCGACCTGCATGCGATCACGGTCTGGCAGGACCCCAAGGAACTGGCGTCGAATACGCGCGAAGTCGCCGCCGCCTATATCGCGGCAGGCATTGATCCCGAAACGCATATCATCTTCAATCAGTCGAAGGTTGCCGCTCACGCCGAGCTTGCCTGGATCCTGAATTGCGTGGCGCGCATCGGCTGGTTGAACCGCATGACCCAGTTCAAGGACAAGGCGGGCAAGGATCGCGAAAAGGCGAGCGTCGGGCTTTACGCCTATCCGGTACTGATGGCCGCCGACATTCTCGCCTATCGCGCGACGCATGTGCCGGTCGGCGAAGATCAGAAGCAGCATCTGGAACTGGCGCGCGACGTGGCGCAGAAGTTCAACAATGACTTCAATGCGCCCGATTTCTTTCCGCTGCCCGAACCCTTGATCATGGGCGAGGCGACGCGCGTCATGAGCTTGCGCGATGGCACCAAGAAGATGTCGAAGTCGGACCCGTCGGATTATTCGCGCATCACCTTGAGGGACGATGCCGACGCCATCGCCAAGAAAATTCGCAAGGCCCAGACCGACCCCGATCCGCTGCCCGAAACGGTAGAAGGGCTGGCCGGTCGTGCGGGCGCGGATAATCTCGTGGGTATCTACGCAGCCCTTGCCGATATGACGAAGGCAGAGGTTCTCGGCGAATTCGGCGGCAAGCAATTCGGCGAGTTCAAGCCTGCCCTGGCCGAACTGGCGGTCACAAAGCTTTCACCCATCACGTCCGAGATGAAGCGCATGATGGACGATGATCGCGCCTATATCGACGCCATGCTCGAAAAGGGCGCTGTGCGCGCCCGCGCCATCGCCGAGCCGGTTTGGCGTCAGGTCCGTGAGCATGTCGGTTTCATCTGAGACTTTAATTTGACATCCTCACTCCCTATCTGAACCCTGTACGGGTCGGGAGACCGGCCCAATGGCCTTGCGTGAGAGGACCGAGCGAATGAGCGGTAATATCTGGTCGAAGATCACCTCGTGGTTTGGCGACACGATAGAAAATATGCGCGAAAGCTGGGCCTATCGCCGCGAGCAGGCGGCAGCCTCGGCGGATGCGGGCGTAGCCGATATTGGAGACGACGGCCCCACAGGTCGCTTCTGGCACAATCTCAATGATCGACCGGGCATGGGCGGTATCGCCAAGCGCGGCCTGATCGCGCTCGCCGTCATCCTGCTGCTCTATTATCCGATCGGCATGTTGATGGTGAACACGATCGACGACGATGCGAATTTCACGCCCGTCGGCGATAATGCGGCCAAGGCTGGCGGATCGCAGGCCGTCGCCATGATGGCGGCGTTGATCGATCGCGAAGTGAACGAAAATTCATGGGTCGCCAACGATCCCTTCTTTCAGCCGGGCGTGATGCTCGACAATATGCCGAACTACCAGATGGGCATCATGTCGGCGCTGGCGCGTTTTTCCTTCGAGATGACCGATCAGGTGGGCCGCTCGCGCGGGAGCAGCGAGGCCGACCCCGATCTGCAGAAGGCGGCGGGTCTGTTGCAATATCCCGGTGACGTCTGGCTGTGGAATCCGACCGTCTCGCTGGCGCCGCGCGCAAGTTCTGAATCGCAATATCGCACGGCGCGCAAGGCGCTGCTGCACTACAACACGCGGCTCGAAGTCGGCAACGCTACTTTCGAGCGTCGCGCCGACAATCTCATGGCGACGATCGAACGCATCGTTTCCGATCTCGGCTCGCAATCGGCTGTCATCGATGATCAGGTGCGTCTGCATTCGGGCGATTTCATCGACACCCATGCCGACGATGTCTTTTACAACACCAAGGGCAAGCTCTACGGCTACTACCTGATCCTGAAAGGTCTGGGCGAGGATTTCGCGCCGATCATCAAGGAAAAGAATCTGGACAAGAACTGGGATCGGATGCTGAACACCTTCCGTGAGGCGGCGGAACTTTCGCCGCTGGTGGTGGTGAACGGCGCGCCGGACTCAACCTTCCGACCGAGCCATCTGGCCTCGCAGGGCTTTTATCTGCTGCGCGCCCGCACCCAGGCTCGCGAAGTCTCCAATATATTGCTCAAATAGGCGACCTTGCCGCTTGCTCCTGCAAATGAGAAGATTTGCGCGTCTATGACAGGGGTGAGAGTGCCGATGAGCAAAAGCGACAAACAGAAACCTGCCGGAAAGCGCCGTAAGTTTCTTGTCGTGGCCGACGGCACGTCTGAATCCGAAATCGCCATCCATTTCGCCAGTCTGCGCGCGCTTCACACAAATGGCGTGGTGACCTTGCTGGCCGTGCTCAGCCCGGCGGATGCGGCGGGCCAATGGCTCGGCGTGCAGAACATCATGCGTGAGGAAGCCCGCGCCGAAGCCGAAGCGACGCTTCACAAGCTCGCCGCTCATGTCAACGAATATGCCGGCATCATTCCCGAGCTTGTGATCCGCGAAGGTCGGCTGGCGGAAGAATTGCAGAAATTCATCGACGAAGATCCCGACGTCGCCATTCTCGTGCTGGCGGCCGGCACCGGCAAGGAAGGCCCCGGCCCGCTGGTGTCACTCACCGCAGGCGGCGGCTTCCGCATTCCCGTCACCGTCGTCCCAGGCGTGCTGACGGAAGAGGCCCTGCGTTCGCTGACGTGATTGTCGCAGAAAGGCGCGATTTTCTGACGCCTGCTTGATTCCCGGCTCGCCACGGTCCATCTATAGGCCAGAATTCTGGCGTTAAACCCTGCTGAATAAAAGGTTTTATCGCGGAGACATCCTTTTCAAGGCATGACCCGAGGGCCCGCATGTTTATCCAGACCGAGGCGACACCGAACCCGGCGACACTGAAATTCCTTCCCGGCCGTGACGTCATGGGCGAGGGGCATGTGGCTGACTTCCCCAATGCGGAAGCAGCCGAACGCTCGCCGCTGGCCATGCGTCTGTTCAGCGTCGATGGGGTGACGGGCGTTTTCTTCGGATCAGACTTCATCACCGTCACCAAGGCGGCAGGTGAGTGGCAGCATCTCAAACCCGCCCTGCTCGGCGCGATCATGGAACATTTCACTTCCGGCGCGCCCATCACCTATGGCAATGCAAGCGACGAACCATCCGCTCATGCCGCGCATGAGGGCGAGGACGACGAGATCGTGCACCAGATCAAGGAAGTGCTCAATACGCGTATCCGCCCCGCTGTGGCGCAGGATGGCGGCGACATCACTTTCAAGGGTTATGAAGACGGCGTCGTCTTCCTCAACATGCAGGGCGCTTGCGCCGGTTGTCCTTCATCGACCATCACGCTCAAGCGCGGCGTGGAAAACACGCTGAAGCATTACATCCCCGAAGTGACCGAAGTTCGCGCCATCTAGGAGCTGGATTTTCCCATCCGGATTGTTGCATTGACTGGCGGTCATTGTTGCAGGCCGAAGGCTGGCGCATCCCGCGTGAGGCGTTATGTTGGGGTACTCGATCATTTTAATCTACGGAGTTGAGACCTCATGAGCGGCAAATTGTCAGACGACGCCCTCGACACGCTTTTTCGCACCGCCCGCACGCAAAACGCCTGGACGGACGAGCCGGTGAGCGACGACGAGTTGCGCGCTGTCTACGACCTGATGAAATGGGCGCCGACCAGCGCCAACATGTCGCCAGCGCGTTTCATCATCGTGAAGTCGAAGGAAGCGAAGGAAAAGCTTTTGCCTGCGCTCACCGAAGGCAACAAGGCAAAGACCCTTGCCGCGCCGGCAACGGTGATCATCGGCTATGACGTCGAATTCTACGAACATCTGCCAAAACTCTTCCCGCATGATCTCACCGCCAAGACCTGGTTCAACTGGTCGGCCGAATGGGCCGAAGCCCATGCTTTCCGCAATGGTTCGCTGCAGGGCGCCTATTTCATGATCGCGGCGCGCGCGCTGGGTCTGGATTGCGGGCCGATGTCGGGCTTCGACATGGGCAAGGTGGAAGAAGCCTTCTTCCCGGAAAAGAATGTGAAGGTGAACTTCCTTTGCAATATCGGGCATGGCGACCCCAAGGGTCTGTTCGATCGCAGCCCGCGCTTCGCCTTCGACGAAGTCGCCAAGATCGTCTGATCACAGGACAATGTCAGCCCCCCTCCTCGCAATCGATACGGCGCAAGGCGCACTTTCCGCCGCCGTCGTGAACGGGGCCAATGGAACGGAGAGGGTGCTGGCGCATCACTTCGAGTTGCGTAACCGCGGTCACGCCGAGGAATTGATGGGCGTGATCGCCAAGGTGCTGGACGAGGCGCATCTGACGCCTGCCGATCTCGGCGCGCTTGCCGTCACCATCGGGCCGGGCACATTCACAGGCCTGCGCGTGGGTCTTGCCGCTGCACGGGGACTGGCGCTCGCTCGTGCGTTGCCTTTGGTTGGCGTCACCACATTGGAAGCGATTGCCGCGCCTGTCGAGGCAGAGGCCGATGAAGTCATCGCCGCCGTCTTCGATGCGCGGCGTGACGAAGTCTATTTGCAGGTTTTTGATGCGAGCCACCGGGCGCTGACGCGGCCCATGATCGTGCCGCTTGCCGAAGCGCTCGCCCATGTGCCCGGCGCCCGTGTTGTGGCGGTCGGCACGGGCGCTGAACTGATGGCGGCGCAGATCGCGGAGACCCCGGACCTCACCTGCCGTCTGGCGGATAGTCCCGCCCAGCCCGATGCGCTGATCGTGGCGCGGCTGGCGCAAGTCCAACTCAAAGAGCGCGGGCCCGATCATTTCCGCCGTGCGCCAGCCCCGCTCTATTTGCGCGCCCCCGACGCCAAATTGCCCGGTGGCCTCGATCCGGTCCTGGGATGACGCCGATGGTTGAGGTTGCGCCCGGCAGTCCTGACGACCTCGATGAGATCGTGGCGCTTCATGCGGCCTGTTTCGAGACGCCTTGGGGCCTCAAGGCATTTCGCGAATTGCTCGCCATGCCCGGCACTTTCCTCCGGGTCGCGAGGGAGGCGGCGCCTTCCTGCATTATGGGATTTATTATCTTGCGGATCGCCGCCGATGAGGCGGAAATCCTGACTATTGCGGTCGATCCGGCGCACCGGGGCCGACGGATCGGCGAGGCACTGGTGACGGGCGCCGCCGCAGAAGCCAAGGCTTTCGGGGCCTCGATGCTGTTTCTGGAGGTGGCCGAAGACAATAACCCGGCCATCCGCCTTTACGAGCGGCTGGGCTTTATGGTGACCGGCAAGCGGCCTGCCTATTACGAGCGCAAAGGGGGTCGCGTGGCCGCCCACATCATGGCTTTGGCGCTCGGGCGGACTTGAGTCGTGAAACGGTTATAATTCAGGTGCTTAGTGTGTTAAAAAGGCATGTCGTATCCGGTGTCCGGCTGCGATCCATGCCCCCGAACGAATGAACAAGACGGCGATGACAAAAATCAATTCTGCAAGCGATGTTGATCATGCGGCTTCTACAGCTGGGCCCGGGCATCATGAAAATCATGATGACGAGCACAGGATCGAGAATCTGTGTGTTGAAAAAAACATGCGCATGACGGAGCAAAGGCGCGTGATTGCGCGTGTCCTGTCGCTTGCCAACGACCACCCCGATGTCGAGGAGGTCTATCATCGCGCTTCCGCCGTCGACAGCAAGATTTCGATCGCGACGGTCTATCGCACGGTTCGCCTGTTTGAAGAGGCGGGTATTCTGGAGCGCCATGATTTCCGCGACGGTCGCTCGCGCTATGAGCAGGTGCCCGAAGAACATCACGATCATCTGATCGATTTGCAGAGCGGCAAGGTGATCGAGTTCCACAGCGATGAGATCGAGTGCTTGCAGCAGATCATCGCGCGCGAACTGGGCTTTGAACTGGTGGATCACAGGTTGGAACTTTATGGCCTGCCGCTCGATCGCGACAGGAAACAGGGCGGTCCGAAGAAGGACTGACATCGCGCCAATGGCGATGAACCGTCCGACAGGAACGGAACGCCGAGAGTGAGGAAAGGCTGATGGGTCAAATACGTGCAGGCGTGCTTCTGGCGGGTTTTGTGCTGTCGGCGCTGCTCTTGATGCCCGTTCAGGCGCTGGGGCTGAAGCTCAACCTGCCCTATGCCAGGAAGCTTCCCAATCGCTATCACAAGTATCTCTGCTGGTTGATCGGCATAAAGGTCGTGACGCGCGGCAAGCCTCATGACGGTCCGTGCCTCATTGCCGCCAATCATACAAGCTGGCTCGACATCCCGATCATGGGCTCGCTTGAGCCTTCGTCCTTTGTCGCCAAGAGCGAAGTCGCGGGCTGGCCCTTTTTCGGCTGGCTGGCGAAATTGCAGAATACGGTCTTCGTCGAACGCGAAAGGCGCACGCGCACGGTTGAGAAGCGCAACGAAATCCATTCCCGCATTTCCGGCGGCGACACGCTTATTCTCTTTCCTGAAGGGACCTCGAGCGACGGCAATCGTGTGCTGCCTTTCAAGAGCGCCCTGATGAGCGTGGCCCAGCTTTCCATCGTCAACAGCGATGCCGACCGCGAAGACGATCTGCTGGTGCAACCGGTCTCGGTCGCCTATATGCGTCTTTGCGGATTGCCGATGGGTCGTCGCTTTCGCCCCTTCTTCGCCTGGTATGGCGACATGGAACTCTTCCCGCATCTCTGGGAAGCCTTCTCCATGGGACCGATTGAAATTCACGTCGAATATCACAAGCCCGTCACCATTCGCGAAGTCGGTAACCGCAAGGCGCTGGCGGCCTATTGTGAAGAGCGCTGCCGCGAGGGTCTGATTGCCGCGCTGACCGGACGCCGCGCGGCGGAAGACATGGAAGATGCAATTGCTGAGGAAGTGATGATCGAACGCAAGGCGAGCTAGGCGCCTCGCTGTATCGAGGGACGAATCGTAAAGCGCGTCGGCACAAAGATAAAGCGTGTCGATTGGGCTCTGACACAAAATATTGAGGGTGCCAGCGGCGCACATCGTGTTAAAATGAAAATGGTTTTCGAGCCTGCGAAGGAGACAAGCGCAAGCCTTGTATGAACAGTTTGATGATTTCCAGCCCGTTCAGGGGCTGGGCGGAGCCCCGGAGGCCCCGACAGCAAAGCCAGATGATGTCGCGGAACTTGCCCGCGCTGATCGGTTCGCATGAGTGAGAAATCCGGGAACGGCCAGAGGCCGCAAAAGAAAATCTTCGTCAAGACATATGGCTGCCAGATGAATGTCTATGACTCGGCCCGCATGGTCGATGTCATGGCGCCGGGCGGCTATGTCGAAACGGATACGCCGGACGACGCAGACATTGTCCTGCTCAACACCTGCCACATTCGCGAGCGCGCCGCCGAGAAGGTCTATTCCGAACTTGGCCGCATGCGCGACCTGAAGAGCGCGCGTGAAGCCCAGGGCAAGAAGCTGATGATCGGGGTCGCAGGCTGCGTGGCGCAGGCCGAAGGCGAGGAAATGCAGCGCCGCGCGCCTTACGTGGACATGATCGTCGGGCCGCAGACCTATCACCGCCTGCCCGAGATGGTGGCGCGCGCGGACAATGGCGGTCCGGCCCAGATCGAAACGGAATTTCCCATCGAGGATAAATTCGGCGGACTTCCCGCACCCGAAAAGCGCAAGACGTTGGCACGCGGACCCACCGCCTTCCTCACCATTCAGGAAGGTTGCGACAAGTTCTGCACTTTTTGCGTGGTGCCCTATACGCGCGGCTCTGAATATTCACGACCGCTTGCGCGCATCCTGGAAGAAGCGCAGTCACTGGTTGACGCTGGCGTGCGCGAGATCACATTGCTCGGTCAGAACGTCAACGCCTATCACGGCGATGACGCGAAGGGGAGCCCGACCACGCTTGGCGGCCTCATTCGCGCGCTTGCCGGGATCGATGGACTGGAGCGGCTTCGCTATACGACAAGCCATCCCCGTGACATGGACGAGGAGCTCATCACCGCGCATGGCGACGTGATGAAGCTCATGCCCTATCTGCATCTGCCGGTGCAGTCGGGCTCCGACCGCGTGCTTGCCGCCATGAATCGTCAGCATACAGCGGAACATTACATCGGGCTCATCGACCGCATCCGCGCCGCGCGGCCCGACATTGCATTGTCGTCCGATTTCATCGTCGGTTTTCCCGGCGAGACGGAGGAGGATTTCGAAGCGACGCTGACGCTCATTCGTGAAGTCGGCTTCGTGCAGGCCTATTCGTTCAAATACAGTCCACGTCCCGGCACGCCGGCCTCGACGCGCGACGAACAGATCGCTGATGAAGTGAAGGCCGAACGCCTGCAGCGTTTGCAGACGCTGGTCGCCGCCCAGCAGCTTGAATTCAACCGCGCTTGTGCCGGTCGCCGTATGCCGGTGCTGTTCGACAGGCGTGGGCGCACGCCCACCCAGCTTGTCGGGCGCAGTCCCTATCTCCAGTCGGTGCATCTCGACGATGCCCCGGCGGAGCTTTTCGGCAAGATCGCTGAAATCGATATCGAAGAAGGATTTGCAATGAGTTTGCGTGGCCGTCTCGCAAAGGAAGAAATGATCCCTGCCTGATGGTCAAAGGTCTGAAACTGGAAATACACGTCTCTTTAGTTCACGTCCCGCGCGGTCGGGGCAATATGTTGAAAGGACAGGTTGCAGTTGGGCGTTACACACCAGATGGACGTATCGAGTGGCGGCACGGCGATCATGAGTGAAGGTGACACACTTGTTATCGCATTCGACGACAACAGATTGCTCGGCGAACTTTTTGGAGAGCATGATCAGCATCTTGCCCGTATCGAGGAAGGTCTGGGTGTTCTGGCAAGCTCACGTGGCAACAAGCTGGTGATTTCGGGAAAACGGCGCGCCCGCGAACAGGCCGATCGCGTATTCCACGGCCTTTATCAGCGATTGAAATCAGGTCTCGATGTGACAGCAGGCGATGTTGACGGTGCGATCCGCATGTCCAAGGCGCCCAAAGCGGCCAAGGGCGAAGGCGGCGGCGACGTCGGACGCATGATCCAGACCACCAAGCGCTCCATCGGGCCGCGTTCGCTGACCCAGAAAGACTATATCGATGCGTTGATGACCAATGAGCTGGTTTTTGGCATTGGTCCCGCAGGCACGGGCAAGACCTATCTGGCCGTCGCCGTCGCCGTCCAGATGCTGCTGCAAAAGCGGGTCGACCGTATCATTCTGTCGCGTCCGGCGGTGGAAGCGGGCGAACGTCTGGGATTCCTGCCCGGCGATCTGAAAGAGAAGATCGACCCCTATCTGCGTCCCCTTTATGACGCTCTTTACGACACGCTGCCCGGCGAACAGGTGGTCAGGGAAATCGAGAGCGGCGTCATTGAAGTCGCCCCGCTGGCCTTCATGCGTGGCCGGACGCTCGCCAACTCCTACGTCATTCTCGACGAGGCCCAGAATACGACACCCGTCCAGATGAAGATGTTTCTGACCCGTCTGGGTGAAAACAGCCGTATGGCTATTACCGGCGATCCGAGCCAGGTCGACCTGCCGCTGGGGGCCAAATCCGGCCTTGTTGACGCCCTGGATGTGCTGGGCCCCATTCCCGGCATCGCCACAGTGCGATTTACCGACGCCGATGTGGTAAGACATCCCCTCGTGACACGGGTCGTGAAAGCCTATAATGCCCGTGACCGGGACCTGCTGGGGCCGCGTTGACGCAAGGCGCTGTCCAGGGCCCGCAACTGTTGTGAGGCGAGACAAAGAATGGACGGTTTCTTGTGACCGGACGACAAACCACCGGCGTGCGACAGGTGCTTGATGGTGCAAGCCCTGTCGGGGGCTTGGAAATTGACGTCATGAGCGAGGCTGGAATCTGGCCAAGCAATGCTGAAGAGATCGTCCGCCGTGCGGCCGAGCATGCCTATGTCGTGGCCGGGCCTTCTCAGGATGCGGAACTCTGCATCGTCTTTGGCGATGACGCCTTTGTGCAAAATCTGAATAAGACCTATCGCGGCAAGGACAAGCCGACCAATGTGCTCTCCTTTCCCACAGGCGATATCCCGGTCGCCGTCGGTGCGGAAGTTTTCGCCGATATGGGCCCGCGACTGCTCGGCGATGTGGTGCTGGCGCAGGAGACCATCGAGCGCGAGGCAGCCGAACAATCGAAAAGCTTCTCCGATCATCTGACCCATCTTGTGGTTCATGGCGTATTGCATCTTCTGGGACAGGACCATGAGAACGACCTTGAGGCGGAAGAGATGGAAGCTATGGAGCGCGATATTCTAGAAGACCTGAACGTCGCCGATCCCTATGCGGCCGACGCTGGCCCCAATTTGCGCGATACCGATGCCTGACAGTCTTTCCCATTCCAATGTGCCAGCCGACAACATTGTGTCGGCGGAAAACAATAATCTTTCTACGGAAGAAAAGCCGCGCGTGACAGGCGGTCGCCTTCGCAATTTCTGGCGCAAGCTTCTTGGCATTCCCTCCGCCTCCGATCCCACCCTGCGCGAAAGCCTTGAAGAGGCGCTCGAGGGGCATGACGAGAGCGGGCGCACGCTGACGCCTGAAGAACGTCATATGCTCGGCAATATCCTGAGCTTTGGCGCGTTGCGCGTTGACGACGTAATGGTGCCCCGCGCCGACGTTGTGGCGGTGGAAGAGGGCGCAACGCTCGCCGAATTGCTGCGCCTTTACAATGACGCCAATCACTCGCGCATGCCGATCTATCGCGAGACGCTCGATGATCCCATCGGCATGGTGCATATCAAGGATGTAGTCGAATATCTGACGCCGCCCGAGACGGCAAGCGACGGGGCCCTGCATTTGTCGAACCGCCAGTTTGCACTCAAAGACGTGCGCCGCGACGTGCTTTTCGTGCCGCCCTCCATGCCCGCGCTCGATCTCCTGCTGAAGATGCAGACGACACGCATCCATCTCGCTCTTGTCATTGATGAATATGGCGGCACGGACGGGCTCGTTTCGATCGAGGATCTGGTCGAGGAAATCGTCGGCGATATCGAAGACGAGCATGATATCGATGAAGGCCCGGCTCTGGCGACGCGCCCCGACGGGACGATCGACGCCGACGCGCGCGCGCCCATCGAGGAGCTTGAGGAAATGCTGGGGGTGCGTCTCGTCGATGAGGAAAGCGAAGACGACATCGATACCCTGGGCGGCCTCGTCTTTTCGCTCGTGGGCCGGGTGCCGGTGCGCGGCGAATTGATCAAGCACCCGGCAGGCCTCGAGTTTGAAGTGCGCGACGCCGATCCGCGGCGGATCAAGAAGTTGCGGGTCAAGCTCGCGACATCTTCGGACAAGGCGTCATCCGCTTCCGGTGACATCGTGCCGCCCACAAAAACAAAATCAGATCAGGCTGCGAGCTCAAGCTAATGACATTCGAACGCGGCCTCGGCCTTTTGCGCGACGCGCTGCGTCATCTGGCGCTCGATCTCGGTTTGCTGAAAGGCTGGAGGCGTTTAGCCTGCGCGTTTCTTGCAGGCGTTTTGAGCGTGTTATCGCTGCCGCCGGTGCATTTTTTGCCGATTCTTTTTCTTACCTTTCCGATTTTCGTCTGGCTGCTTGACGGGCTGGAAGGTCCGGGGCGCGAACTGTCGACATCCGCGCGCCGACGCGCAAGCTTTGCCATCGGCTGGTGGTTCGGCTTTGGCTATTTCTTCGCCGGTCTTTACTGGATCGGTTTTGCCTTCATGGTTGAGGCGGACAAGTTTGCGGTCTTCATGCCCTTCGCCGTGACGGCGCTGCCCGCAGGTCTCGCGCTTTTCATTGGCGCGGCAACATTGGCGGCGCGACACGTCTGGTTCCGCGGCTATGGCCGCATCGTCGTGCTGGCGATTGCCTGGACGATGGCTGAATGGCTGCGCGGTCACGTGCTGACCGGCTTTCCCTGGAACCTGATCGGCGAAAGTTTCACAAGTTCGCTCGCGCTCATGCAATGGGCGGCGCTCATCGGCCCCTATGGGCTTTCCTTCATCGCGGTATTGATCGTGGCCGCACCCGCCGCTTTCGATCCGCGCGCCGATGACGCTCACGTCGAGAGGGAAACGCCGCTCCGCTGGCCGCATTGGACCATTCCCGGTGCGGCGCTTGCAGCGCTTGCGCTGCTCTGGCTCGGCGGCGTTGGCAGGCTTTCGCTTGCCGTGCCTGATCCCGCCTCCGGTTCCGACACGATCATGCTCAGGATCGTGCAGCCCAATATTGCCCAGACGCAAAAATGGAAGCCCGAAAGCCGTCTCGCCATATTGGGAGAATTTCTGCGCGTGAGCGCAAAGCCGACACCCGGCGCGCCGCAGGGATTGACGTCTCGCTCGATTGTCATCTGGCCTGAATCGGCGCTGTCGATATTGCTCGCGCGCGAACCCTTCGTGCTCTCGGCCATTTCGCGCATCCTGCCCAAGGGTGCAATGCTGCTGACGGGCAGCGTACGCGGGGAACCGGGGCCTGACGGGCCGCCCGACCGGTTGCAGCATTTCTATAATTCTTTTTACGCTGTGAACGATGAGGGCCGCATCGTTGCAACCTATGACAAGGCGCATCTCGTGCCCTTCGGCGAATATCTTCCCTATCATGAATGGCTGGGCAAGATCGGTCTGAAGAAGCTGACCCAGTTGCAGGGGAGTTTTGACGAGGGGCCTGGCCCGGTGACGATGAGCCCGGCTGGCGTGCCGTCTTTCAGCCCGCTCATCTGCTACGAGATCATTTTTCCAGAGCATGTGGTTGTCGAGAGCGAACGTCCCGACTGGATCGTCAATGTCACTAACGATGCCTGGTTTGGAACCTCAAGCGGTCCCTATCAGCATTTATCCCAGGTGAGGCTCCGGGCGGTCGAGCAGGGGTTGCCCGTAGCGCGCGCGGCCAATACGGGCATTTCCGCCGTCATCAACGCCTACGGTCGGGTGATCGTCGAAAAGCCGCTCAATACGGAAGGCGTACTCGATGTCGCCCTGCCACGGCCGCTTGCGCCCACACCCTATGCGCGCTTCGGCGACTGGATCCTGCTGGGACTTTGGCTCATGGCCGCTACAGGACTGGCGGTCTCTGAGGCCGGGCCTGGTCGCCGACGATAGCGACCGCCATTTTCAACGTCTGGGTTAATGCCAAGCGTTAATGGTCCTCTCTGAACGGGTTTTGCCTTGTAGCCCTGCGCCTTGCGGGTTGTAGTTGGGGCTTGCTATGGGCCTATGGTTGCAGACAGCGCGCAATGCTAAGGTTGAGCCGGTTTCCCGCCCGAATTCGTCAGGGCAGTGGTCGAGACAGCGGCAAGCCCACAAAGAGCAAGCCAAGAACAAGAATGAGGGCCTGAGTGCCAAGAAAATTGCCAAATCCCATTGATATTCATGTCGGTAGCCGCGTGCGCATGCGGCGGATGCTGGTCGGCATGAGTCAGGAAAAGCTTGGCGACAGCCTTGGGTTGACCTTTCAGCAGGTGCAGAAATACGAAAAAGGGGCCAATCGCATCGGCGCCAGCCGACTTTTCCAGATTTCGCGCGTCCTCGGTGTGCCCATCAGCTTCTTTTATGAAGGTCTGACGGGGGACGGAGAAGGCAATGAGGTCGATCAGGCGGAGATCGATCAGAGCGTTTTCGAACTCGACATGCTGTCGTCTTCGGAGGGAATCCAGCTCAATAGCGCCTTTTTCTCCATTCGCGACCCCAAGGTGCGCAAGAAAATCCTCGAACTCGTCAAGGCGCTCGGCGAAGCTGCCAGCCTTGAGGGGGCGCTCGACGGGGGTTCCGCGGAGGACAACGAGCAGGAGATTGATGACGGCGACGGCGATGACACGGATGTGACTGTTTAACGCTGTTTCATATCGCAGTTGACCCGCCTGACGATCCTTGCAAAAACAGGCGCCAAGATATTGGCCGGGTTCACCACCCGTATCGCCACTCGCCATAATTTTCCGCATAAGGGGCACGACATTGGCACGCTCTAACTATCTGTTCACGAGTGAATCCGTTTCCGAGGGTCATCCCGACAAGGTCTGTGACCGCATCTCGGATGCCGTGCTCGATCTTTATCTCGCTGCCGATCCGTTCGCGCGCGTCGCCTGCGAAACGCTGACGACGACCAACAAGATCGTGCTGGCTGGCGAAGTGCGCGGCCCGGCGTCCATCACGCCCGACGTGATCGAACAGACCGCACGTCAGGCCGTGAAGGAAATCGGCTACGAGCAGGAAGGCTTCCACTGGAAGCATGCCGATGTCGAAGTGCTGTTGCATGCCCAGTCCGCCGATATTGCGCAGGGCGTTGACGCCGCGGGCAACAAGGATGAAGGCGCGGGCGACCAGGGCATCATGTTCGGTTATGCCTGCACGGAAACCGACGTGCTGATGCCGGCGCCGATTGTCTATTCGCATCGTATCCTGCAGGCGATGGCCGCCGACCGTCATTCCGGCAAGGCAGCGGCCTTCGAGCCCGACGCCAAGAGCCAGGTGACATTGCACTATGAAAACGGCAGGCCGGTTGGCGTGGCCTCGGTGGTTGTCTCCACGCAGCACAAGGCCAACGTCGCACAGAAAGACCTGCGCGAAATGGTGCGCGGCTACGTGAAGGGCGTTCTGCCCGAAGGCTGGTTCCCGTCGGAAGACGAATTCTATGTGAACCCCACGGGCAATTTCGTCATCGGCGGCCCCGATGGCGATGCGGGCCTGACAGGCCGCAAGATCATCGTCGACACTTACGGCGGCGCGGCGCCTCATGGCGGCGGCGCCTTCTCCGGCAAGGACCCGACCAAGGTTGACCGTTCGGCTGCCTATGCCGCGCGCTATGTCGCCAAGAACATCGTTGCCGCCGGTCTTGCCGATCGCGCCACGATCCAGCTTGCCTATGCCATTGGCGTGTCGAAGCCGCTGTCGATCTATGTCGATCTGCACGGCACCGGTACGGTCGATGAAGCCGCCATTGAAGCTGCCATCCCGCGCGCCATCGACCTGAGCCCGCGCGGCATTCGCGAGCACCTCCAACTCAACCGCCCGATCTATGCGCGCACCTCGTCTTATGGCCACTTCGGCCGGACGCCGGATGCCGATGGCGGTTTTTCCTGGGAAAAGACCGACCTTGCCGACAAACTCAAAGCGGAAATCCGCTGAGCAGATAGAGGAAGAAGCCAAGGTCTGGCGGCACGTTTACGGACGTACCAAAGGCAAGGCCCTTCGACCTCGACAGGCGCATTTGATGGAGACCTTGTTCCCCAAGGTCTCCATTTCGCTTGATAGGCCCGCAATCGATCCAGAGACGCTGTTCACTTCCGCGATTGAGGAAGTGTGGCTGGAGATCGGTTTTGGCGGCGGCGAGCATCTGGCCTGGCAGGCGCATCACAATCCGAATATCGGTATTATCGGCTGTGAGCCCTTCATCAACGGTGTGGCGAAGCTCGTTTCCGAAATCAATGAGACGGGTCTTGGCAATGTCCGCCTCCATGCCGACGATGCGCGCTTTCTGCTGGAAAAACTCAAACCGGCGTCGATTGCGCGTGTTTTTATCCTCTATCCCGATCCTTGGCCGAAACTGCGTCAGAAAAAGCGCCGCTTCGTGAATGACGAGACCCTGGCGCTGATTTCAGCGGTCATGAAAAACGGTGGCGAATTGCGCTTTGCCAGCGATATTCCCGACTATGTGAACTGGACGCTCAAGTATATCGCTGCCCATAACGCCTTGGGAAAGAGCCAATTTGTATGGAAAAACAACGACTTGTCAGAGTGCAGGGTGCGGCCTGACGACTGGCCCCAGACGCGCTATGAGCAAAAGGCGCTGCGTGAGGGCCGGACGCCCGCTTATCTCCGTTTCGAGCATAAGACGTGAGAGCCCTTGCAGTTTGCCCATTTTCGGCGCTATATACCGCCCACTAAACGACGTTCTCACATAACGAAGATTAAGCGAGTGGGTTGTCTCCGGAAACGGGGGCCCGCTTTTTTTGTTTCTGGAACCCCGCCATAGACTTTGGCCAATTGGGGCGATGAGTGGATATTTGGAAGCTTTGACGCAAGACGAGCAAATCAGCGACGAGCAGGCCGCGCCCGTTTCGAACGAAAGTTCGAACGTCGCCGCGCCCGAAGTGCTGGATACGCATCTTGTCGCGGGCGCCGGTCAGCCGCGCAAAATCCTGGAACTCATTGCGCCTTCCGCGCTTGCGGCCAATTTCGAGATCGTGCGTGTACGTTATGGCCTTCACGACGGCCACACATTGCAAATCATGGCCGAGCGCCCCGACGGCACGATGAATGTCTCGGGCTGCGAGGAATTGTCCGGCATCCTGTCTGCCATTCTTGATGTCGAGGACCCGATCTCGGGCGAATATAATCTGGAAGTGTCATCGCCCGGTATTGATCGGCCGCTAACACGACCCAAGGACTTTGAACGCTGGGCTGGCTTTGAAGCCAAGCTCGAACTCAACGAAGCCATCGAGGGTCGCAAGCGTTTTCGCGGCATCCTGCATGGTTTTGAAGACGGCGAAGTGCTCATAGAGCATCAGGTCGAAGGAGAAAGCGAGGTCCAGGTCATCGGTCTGGATTTTCGCCAGATAAGCGAGGCCAAGCTCACCATGAGCGATGACCTTATCACTGAAAGTTTGAAGCGAAGGGACCGGGACGCACCGGCCCCATCCGACGGAGAATAGAATATGGCCACGGCAGTCAGCGCCAATCGCCTTGAGCTGTTGCAGATCGCAGATGCGGTCGCGCGCGAAAAATCCATCGAGCGCGAAGTCGTTCTTGATGCGATGGCGGAAGCCATTCAGAAAGCCGCGCGTTCGCGCTACGGCGCTGAAAATGAAATCCGTGCCCGGATCAATCCGACGACTGGCGAAATTCGCCTGGTCCGTCTGCTAGAAGTCGTCGATCAGGTCGAGAACGATGCCGTTCAGGTCGATCTGCGCGATGCCCAGCGCCGTAATCCGGCAGCCCAGCTCGGCGACATGATCGAAGACGAATTGCCACCGGTGGATTTTGGCCGTATCGCTGCCCAGACCGCCAAGCAGGTCATCGTGCAGAAGGTGCGCGACGCCGAGCGTGAGCGCCAGTACGACGAATACAAGGACCGCATCGGCGAAATCGTGCATGGCATCGTCAAGCGCGTGGAATATGGCAATGTCGTCACCGACCTCGGTCGTGGCGAAGCCATTGTCCGTCGCGACGAGTTGCTGCCGCGCGAAACCTTCCGCAATGGCGACCGCGTGCGCGCCTATATCTATGACGTGCGTCGCGAACAGCGCGGCCCGCAGATTTTCCTTTCGCGCACCCATCCCCAGTTCATGGCGAAACTCTTTGCGCAGGAAGTGCCCGAAATCTATGACGGCATTATCGAGATCAAGGCGGTTGCCCGCGATCCGGGATCGCGCGCCAAGATCGCCGTGCTGTCGAATGACAGTTCCATTGATCCTGTCGGCGCTTGCGTCGGTATGCGCGGCAGCCGCGTCCAGGCCGTCGTGAACGAGCTTCAGGGCGAAAAGATCGACATCATCCCGTGGTCACCCGATGCGGCCACCTTCATCGTCAACGCGCTGGCCCCGGCCGAAGTGGTCAAGGTCGTGCTCGACGAAGACACGCAGCGTATTGAAGTTGTCGTGCCCGATGACCAACTTTCATTGGCGATCGGTCGCCGCGGCCAGAACGTGCGTCTGGCTTCGCAGTTGACCGGTTGGGATATCGACATTCTGACGGAAGCCGAGGAAAGCGAACGTCGTCAGGCCGAATTCGCCTCGCGCAGCGCCATTTTTGCCGAAGCGCTCGATGTGGACGAAGTCATCGCGCAACTGCTGGCCTCGGAAGGCTTTGCCTCCATCGAGGAAGTGGCTTACGTGTCGCTTGACGAAATTGCCGAAATCGAAGGTTTCGACGAAGATACGGCGCAGGAAATCCAGAACCGCGCGCTCGATTATATCGATCGCCAGAATGCTGAATTCGACGAAAAGCGCATTGAGCTTGGCGTTGACGATGCGCTGGGCAAGATTGAAGGCGTGACGCCCAAGATGCTTGTCGCGCTGGGCGAAGACGGGATCAAGACGGTCGAGGATCTGGCCGGTTGCGCCACGGACGACCTTCTCGGCTGGAGCGAAACGGTCAATGGCGAGCGCACCCATCAGAAGGGTGCGCTTGAAGGCTTTGATCTGACGCCTGATGATGCCAATGCTTTGATCATGCAGGCGCGCATCGACATGGGCTGGATTACTCAGGCTGATCTCGATGCCGCCAATGCGCCTGAAGCGGACGGCGAGGAAGACGACGAGGCCGGCGAGGACTGATGGCTGTAGAGCCTCAAGTCGCCAGATCAGGGGCCTCCAGGGAAGAGCGCCGTTGCATTGTCAGCGGCGAAGTTGGCCCCCGCGAAGCGTTGATACGCTTTGTGATCGGCCCCGACGATCTGGTGGTGCCCGACTTGGCCGAGCGCCTTCCGGGGCGCGGGCTTTGGGTGACGGCGAGCCGCGAGGCCGTCGAAACAGCGGTCCGCAAAGGCCTTTTTGCCAAGGCCGCACGGACAAAAGCCATGGCGAGCGAAGGG
>JBAQNC010000214.1:0-27552 GCA_049303435.1 Parvibaculum sp.
TGACGAGCCGGGCATATTTTCAAAGCTTGGCGATTTCGCGTGGCGTGTGGTGGGTGTTTTTATGACGTTTCACCTTGTCTGCTTTTCATGGATTTTCTTTCGCTCCGACAGTTTCTCGACAGCTGCGGACTATCTTGCGGGTTTCTTCAACTGGTCGATGGACAACAGCTATACGACCCCATTTGTGGTGGGCTTGATCGCACTCGCTATGCTCTTCCAGTTTACGCCACGCAATCTCGGGCGTGAGCTTGCCATCAGCATTCGCGCTTTGCCGTTTCCCGCTTTGGGGTTGTTGCTTGGTTTCGGTTTACTGGCGATCTGGGCAATTGCGCCAGAAGGTGTCGCGCCCTTTATTTACTTTCAGTTCTAGGTGGTGTGCTCATGCTTGATCTGATCGAACGCAAAGCTGAAAACGATGAGGATGAGGAACTGGGGCTGACCTGGGCTGACATCATCGATACGCATGCCAATATCGGTCGCTTTACGCGCGCGATGTGGATTGCTGTGCTTCTCCTGGCCATGTTCAACAGCGGGCAGCTTGTTACCGTCGTGAACGGCCTTGCTGTGGGCCCGGTGCAGAATGCTGTGGTGGTATTAGTTACCACATGGAACGACCAGATGGAGAAGAACAAGCTCAATGAACCGGTTGCGATGGTGCGCGATGCAGTTCAGCAATTGCGTGGTGCGACCTGGAGAAATTCGGATGATGGCTCAGGGCGTGGCGTCGAAATATTGCGCGGGCCTGTGGGTGGCACGAGCGGCTAAGGTTTTGCCTTTCTTCTCGTCAGGTTTTTCGAGTAAGAAAAAGGCGATGCTGTCGAAATGACGGCATCGCCTTTGTAATCTTGATGGTCTTGCCGATCAGCGCGGCAGTAGTGTCTCGCCCATCAGGAAGAGATCGACTTCGCGCGCTGCCTGACGCCCTTCGCGGATGGCCCAGACGACCAGCGACTGGCCACGGCGCATGTCGCCTGCGGCAAACACATTGTCGACGCTCGACTTGTAGGTCGCCGTATCGGCGGCCACGTTGCCGCGCTGGTCCAGTTGCACACCAAGTTCGGTGAGCATGCCTTCGTGCACGGGCGAAACGAAGCCCATGGCGAGTAGGACGAGATCGGCCTTGAGTTCGAATTCGCTGCCTTCGATGGGCTGCATCTTGTCGTCGACGCGGATGCATTCGATGGCCTTGACCTTGCCCGTGTCGCCGATGATGCGGCGTGTCATGACGGCGAAGTCACGAGTTGCGCCTTCGGCCTGACTCGACGATGTGCGCATTTTCAGAGGCCAGTCCGGCCAGGTCAGGAGCTTGTTTTCATGCTCCGGCGGCATGGGCATGATTTCTAGCTGCGTGACTGAAACGGCGCCCTGACGGAACGATGTGCCGATGCAGTCGGAGCCTGTATCCCCGCCACCGATGACGATCACATGCTTGCCACCAGCCAGAATGGGTTCGACATTCATCAGCGGCTCGTCGGAGACGCGACGGTTCTGCTGCGGCAGAAACTCCATGGCGAAATGCACGCCCTGAAGGTTGCGGCCCTCGACAGGAAGATCACGCGGTTTTTCCGAACCACCCGTCAACACGACAGCATCGAATTCGTTCGCGAGATCCTTTGCTTTCTTGTCGATGCCGATATGGACATTGGTGTGGAAGGTCACACCTTCAGCGGCGAGCTGTTCCAGACGGCGATCAATGGTGTGCTTTTCCATCTTGAAGTCCGGAATGCCATAGCGGAGCAATCCGCCGAGCTTTGCGTTCTTTTCGAACAGGTGCACATCATGTCCGGCGCGGGCGAGCTGCTGCGCGCAAGCCATGCCTGCCGGACCGCCACCGACGACAGCAACGCGTTTGCCGGATTTTTTTTCGGCAATTTGCGGCTTGATCCAGCCTTCGGTCCAGCCGCGATCGACGATGGCGCATTCGATCGTCTTGATGGTGACGGGGCTTTCCACGAGGTTCAGCGTGCAGGATGCCTCGCAAGGCGCGGGGCAGATGCGGCCAGTGAATTCGGGGAAGTTGTTGGTCGAATGCAGGTTGCTGCAGGCCTCGGCCCAGTCATCGTGATAGACCAGATCATTCCAGTCGGGGATCTGGTTGTTCACGGGGCAGCCATTGTGGCAATAGGGAATGCCGCAATCCATGCAACGCGCAGCTTGGTCCCGCAGCGCTTTTTCCCCCAGCGGAATGACGAATTCCTTGTAGTTGCGCACACGGTCGGACGCAGGCAGGTACTTGCGATCCTGACGGTCGATTTCCAGGAAGCCGGTTGTCTTTCCCACTATCTTACTCTCCTGCCGCTACGATTGCCTGATTGGCATCTTCTTGCGCTTTGGCCATTTCCTTCAGGGCGCGACGGTATTCAACCGGCATCACCTTGCGGAATTTCGGCAGCATCACATCCCATTGAGCCAGAATTTCCTGAGCACGCCCGGAATTGGTGTAGTGGGCGTGGTTCTCGATGAGTTGACGCAGGCGTTCGGCGTCGAAACGCGTCATGTCGGACATGACATCGACACGGCCATGGCTTTCAAGGTCGCTGCGCTGATGATTGCGCTTCTCCATCAGGTCGAGTTCGGCCTCGACAGGTTCGAGATCGACCATTGCCATGTTGCAACGCTTCTCGAACATGCCGTCTTCGTCCAGCACATAGGCGATGCCGCCCGACATGCCGGCTGCGAAGTTGCGTCCGGTCTCGCCGAGTACGACGACGATGCCGCCGGTCATATATTCGCAACCGTGATCGCCCGTGCCTTCGATAACGGCGATCGCGCCGGAATTACGGACGGCAAAACGTTCACCCGCAACGCCGCGGAAATAGCATTCGCCACTGATCGCGCCATAAAGCACAGTATTGCCGACGATGATCGACTTTTCAGGGACAATCTTCGTTTCCTTGGGCGGATAGACGATGAGGCGTCCGCCCGAAAGGCCCTTGCCGACATAGTCATTGGCCTGGCCTTCAAGCTCCAGCGTCACGCCATGCGCGACCCATGCGCCAAAGCTCTGGCCCGAAGTGCCACGGAGCTTCACATGCACGGTATCTTCAGGCAGACCGGCATGGCCATGCTTCTTGGCGATGGCGCCCGACAGCATGGCGCCGATGGTGCGGTCGGTGTTGCCCACTTCCATCTCGATCTGCACCGGCTTGCCGGATTCGATGGCGTCCTTCGCCTGCGCAATGAGCTTGCGATCAAGAACGTTCTCCAAGTGGTGATCCTGCTCTTCGGATTTGAATATCGCGACATCGGCAGGTGCGTCCATCTTGTGGAAGAGGCGCGTGAAATCGAGACCATGCGCCTTCCAGTGATCGATGACCTTGCGCTTGTCGAGCATCTGGATCTGCCCGATCATTTCATTGACGTTGCGATAGCCAAGCTCGGCCATCAGCTCGCGCACTTCTTCTGCGACGAAGAAGAAGTAGTTGATGACATGTTCGGGCTGACCTACGAAGCGCTTGCGCAGTTCGGGGTCCTGCGTCGCAACGCCGACGGGGCAGGTATTCAGGTGACACTTACGCATCATGATGCAACCCGCCGCGATGAGTGGGGCGGTGGCAAAGCCAAACTCGTCCGCGCCGAGAAGCGCACCGATGACAACGTCGCGGCCGGTGCGCAAGCCACCATCAACCTGAACCGTAATGCGGCCACGCAGGCGGTTCATCACAAGCGTCTGGTGCGTTTCGGCAAGGCCGATTTCCCAAGGGCTGCCCGCATGTTTGATCGAGGTCAGCGGAGAGGCCCCCGTGCCGCCTTCAAAGCCTGAAATGGTGACATGGTCAGCGCGCGCCTTGGAGACACCGGCGGCAACCGTACCCACACCCACTTCGGACACAAGTTTGACGGAGACGAGAGCTTCCGGGTTTGTGTTCTTCAGGTCGTAGATAAGCTGGGCGAGATCTTCGATAGAGTAGATGTCATGGTGCGGGGGCGGCGAGATCAGGCCGACACCCGGTGTCGAATGGCGTACCTTGGCGATGATCGCATCGACCTTGTGGCCGGGTAGCTGACCGCCTTCGCCGGGCTTTGCGCCCTGCGCCATCTTGATCTGGATCATGTCGGAATTGGCGAGATATTCCGTCGTCACGCCAAAGCGACCGGAAGCGACCTGCTTGATCGATGAACGCATGCTGTCGCCATTGGGCAGGGGCGTGAAGCGATCGACTTCTTCGCCGCCTTCGCCCGTGTTTGAGCGACCGCCGATGCGGTTCATGGCGATAGCGAGGTTGGTGTGCGCTTCTCGGCTGATCGAACCATAGGACATGGCGCCGGTTGCGAAGCGCTTGACGATTTCTGAAGCGGGTTCGACTTCATCAATCGGCACGGGCTTGCGGCCATCGGCTTCAGCAGACTTGATATCGAAAAGGCCGCGGATGGTCAGCAGGCGTTCGCCCTGTTCGTTGATGCGTTTTGCGAACTCGCGATACTTGTCCTGGCTGTTGCCGCGCACCGCATGTTGCAGGTCGCGCACGGAGTCAGCTGTCCATGCGTGTTCCTCACCACGGATGCGCAAGGCGTATTCGCCACCGACGTCCAGCGCATTGCGCAGGACGGGCGCTTCAGAGAAGGCGAGGTGATGACGACGGAAGGTTTCTTCTGCAACTTCCGTGCAGCCGACGCCTTCGATCGGTGTCGCCGTGCCGGTGAAGTATTTTTTGACGAAAGTGGAGTTGAGGCCGACGCCGTCAAAAATCTGCGCGCCGCAATAGGACTGGTAGGTCGAGATGCCCATCTTGGACATGACCTTCAGCAGGCCCTTGTCGATGGCCTTGATATATCTCTTGGTCACTTCATAGGCGGTGAGGCCTTCGTCAAGCGAAGGCAGCATCGCTTCCAGCGTTTCAAAGGCGAGATAGGGGTTGATGGCTTCAGCGCCATAGCCTGCAAGGCAGGCAAAGTGATGGACTTCGCGCGCTTCGCCCGTTTCGACCACGATGCCGACCGATGTGCGAAGGCCCGCGCGGATCAGATGATGGTGAACCGCCGATGTTGCAAGCAGTGCCGGGATTGCCATGCGTTCGGACGAAAGCAGGCGGTCTGACAGAATGATGATGTTGGTGCCGGAGCGCACGGTTTCTTCTGCGCGCGCGCAGAGCCGGGTCAGCATGTCTTCCATCGCTTCTGCGCCGCGATCAGCCTTGTAGGTGATGTCGAGCGTTTCGGCGCGGAAGTGATTGTCGGGCACTTCGCCAATGGCGCGGATCTTTTCCAGATCCTCATTGGTCAGAATGGGCTGGCGCACTTCCAGACGCTTCACAGACGACATGCCTGTGAGATCAAGCAGGTTCGGGCGCGGGCCGATGAATGAGACCAGCGACATCACAAGTTCTTCGCGGATCGGGTCGATCGGCGGGTTTGTCACCTGCGCGAAGTTCTGCTTGAAATAAGTGTAGAGCATCTTCGACTTGTTGGACAAAGCCGAGATGGGCGTGTCGGTGCCCATGGAGCCTGTGGCTTCCTGCCCATCCGTCGCCATTGGGGCCATCAGGAACTTCAGGTCTTCCTGCGTGTAGCCGAAGGCCTGTTGGCGGTCGAGCAGGCTTACGTCGCTTGGTGGTGTCGGCGCATCGCTCTTTCTTACAGGCGGCATGTCTTCCAGCACGATTTGCGTGCGATCAAGCCACTGTTGATAGGGGTGCAGGTTGGCAAGCTTTGCCTTCACTTCTTCGTCGGAAATGATGCGCTTTTCTTCAAGGTCGATGAGCAGCATCTTGCCGGGCTGCAGGCGCCACTTTTCGACGATCTTTTCTTCCGGAATAGGCAGTACGCCCATTTCGGAGGCCATGATCACGTCACCGTCGTCGGTTACATAATAGCGTGCCGGACGCAGGCCGTTACGGTCGAGCGTTGCGCCGATCTGGCGACCGTCGGTAAATGCAATAGCCGCGGGGCCGTCCCACGGCTCCATGAGCGCCGCGTGATATTCGTAGAAAGCGCGGCGGTCTTCATCCATCAGCGGATTGCCGGCCCAGGCTTCGGGGATCAGCATCATCATGGCATGGCTCAGGGAATAACCGCCCATGACCAGCAGTTCGAGCGCATTGTCGAAGCAGGCCGTGTCCGACTGGCCTTCGACCGCAATCGGCCAGAGTTTCTTCAGATCGTCGCCCAGAATATCCGACTGCATGGCCGCATAGCGCGCCTGAATCCAGTTGGTGTTGCCGCGTACCGTGTTGATTTCGCCATTATGGCTGATCATGCGGAATGGATGCGCCAAGCTCCAGGTCGGGAATGTGTTGGTGGAGAAGCGCTGATGGACCATGGCAAGCGCTGTCACCATGCGCGGGTCCGTCAGGTCCTTGTAGTAGGAGCCGACCTGAGCCGCGAGCAACATGCCCTTGTAGACAATGGTGCGCGTCGAAAAGGAGGCAATATAGAGGCCGCGAGGAATTCCCGCGCTTTCGGCATAAAGCGTGTTGAAGATACGCTTGCGAATGACGAAGAGCTTGCGCTCGAAATGGTCCTGATCGGTAATCGACGGTCCTTGCGCCACAAAGACCTGGGCATGGAAGGGTTCCGTCGGCTTTACCGAATAGCCAAGGTCGGAATTGTCGACCGGCATGTCACGCCAGCCGAGGAAAATCTGGCCCTCTTCGGCGATCAGCTTTTCGACAAGCGCCACGACCTTGCTGCGCTGCGCCTCGTCGCGCGGCAGGAAGAACTGCCCGACGCCATACTGGCCTTCCGGCGGCAGGGTGAAGCCGAGTCGGGTCGCTTCGGCGCGGAAAAACTCGTCAGGCATCTGGATAAGGATGCCTGCGCCGTCGCCCGCCTTGGGGTCGGCGCCCACGGCGCCGCGATGCTCCAGATTTTCAAGAATCTGGAGACCATTCTCGATGATTTTGTGGGATTTTCGGTTATGGATGTTCACCACGAAGCCGATGCCGCAGGCATCATGCTCGTTACGGGGGTCATAAAGCCCCTGCGCGCCAGGGAGGCCCGCAGGAAGCGACTTCGCGGCCGGTTTCGCGTCGGCAGCACGAGCACCTTGATGGTCCTCAGTGTTGCTCAGCGAGAGGCTCGCTCCTGTCTGCTTCTCCGTCATACCCGTCTCGTCCTCTATATATGTTCCGCTCCGGCCCGTTTCGGGCGCAGGCGGATCGTCTCCATTTCCGCTCATGCCCCGGCTCCCCGGCGGTCTGATGGCTTTTGCCTTAAGACCTTGGGGCGCGGGACGCAAACGGATCGCACGCCTATCACAAATTGTTCGCAAGACAGGTTTTGCCCTGTCATGCATCGCAGCGCCGGTTTCCCGGTCTTGCGAAGACCCGATTGCCCGGTCGTCCTGACGTTTGGACGGAGGCGCAGACCCCTATTTCATCGAAGTAAGCGGTGGTTATACCGCGTCTTATCGGACCGGGGAGGCATTACCTTCCCAGTTGCGGGCAATATGCCGGAACGCAGGTTTTGAATCAAGTAAATAAGACAGGGTTGCTGACCTAAACACGATTCCTGTATTTGTTCAGTTATTGGAGAATAATAAGGTCTTCTGCCTGCTTGAGGCGTATTCCCGGCTCTGACATGGTGCTTGCACGAAAATGAGGGAGGGTGGCCATGTTGAACAAGATTGATCGGGTCCAGATCGTCGTCCCGGATGTCGCGGAGGCGACCCGGGGGTGGATTGAACTGCTGGATGCCGAGCCTGACGGGCAGGATCGGATCGCAGGGCTTGGGGCCAGGCGGCAAAATCTGCGGATCGGGACCGGCGTCATCGAGTTTCTTGAGCCGGATGGGGAGGGCGTCGTCGCCGAGGCACTGAACAAGCGCGGGGCGCATCTTTTTGCCGCCGGAGCGTCCAGCCCGGATCTTGACAGGCTCGGCATGCGTTTTGCCGACAAGGGCCTCACTCCTTTGTTCGAGGGGCCCCAATTTCATTTGAATGAAGCGGAGACGGGTATCGAAGGATTGCGGCTTGTTCTTAGCGAGGCGCGGGAGCGTCCGCGCGTGGGGCTGATCGATTTTCTCTATGAAGCCACAATCCTTTCGTCCGACACGGAAGGCGTCACGCGGCAGATGAACGAGTTGCTGGGCCTCGACGGCAGCAACTACACGGAAATCACTTCCGATTTTTTTGGCTATCGTGGCACATTGACCTTGTTCGAGAAAGATTGCCTCGATCGGCTGGAGGTCATCACGCCCACGCGCGAGGGAACCACGATGGAGCGGTATTTCTCACGCTTTGGGCAAGGCCTCTACATGGCTTTCGCCGAAACATCCGATATCAGGTTGATCGAGCATCGTGCGGAGTCAATGGGCGCAGGTCACACCGTGGATCGGCCAGCCGATCGTTCCGACGATCTCCCTGCCGATCAGCTTTGGCTGCACCCGCGTTCGCTCGGCGGTATGATGCTTGGCCTGTCTCGTCCCAGCATGGCTTGGACGTGGTCGGGCCGTCCCGAATGGGTCAAGCCTCTCTAGTCCGTTTTTCCGTTTCCAGAAGGGCCATCATGATTTTTACCAGTGACAATGCTTTCGGCGTTGCGCCAGAAATTCTGCGGGCTTTGGGTCGCGCCAACGGCGGCGGCGTTCCCTCCTATGGGGAGGATGAAATCACCAAAGGGCTGACGCGTCGTTTTTTCGATGTGTTCGAGCATGAGGTTGCCGTGTTTCCCGTTGCGACAGGCACGGCGGCAAATTCATTGGCGCTCGCGACGTTGACGCCGCCCTATGGCGCTATTCTCTGCCATGAGGTCGCGCATGTGAATGTCGACGAGTGTGGTGCGCCGGAGATGTTTTCCGGTGGCGCCAAACTGATCGGCATTGGCGGTGCGGTCGGCAAGATTGATCCCGAGCTGCTTGCCGCTACGCTCAAGACCTTCCGCCATGGCGATGTGCATCAGGTGCAGCCGCGATGCCTGACGCTCACGCAATCGAATGAGGCTGGTGGCGTTTATTCGCTTCAGGAGTTGAGTCGGCTGGTCGGGATTGCGCGCGACTTCGGTCTCAAGGTGCATATGGATGGCGCGCGTTTCGCCAATGCGCTTGTGGCGCTTGGGTGTTCGCCTGCCGAGATGACATGGAAGCTCGGCGTTGATGTGCTGTCGTTCGGCGCGACGAAGAACGGGGCGATGGCAGCCGAGGCGGTCGTCTTTTTCGATCCCGAACTGGCAGGCGATTTTGCTTTACGACGGAAGCGTGCCGGACATCTGTTTTCCAAGATGCGTTTCCTGTCCGTCCAGGTTGAAGCCTATCTTGCAAATGATTTGTGGTTGAAGAACGCGCACCATGCCAATGCAGCGGCGAAACGATTGGCCAGCGGGCTCAAGGCGATCGATGGCATCGAGATGTTCGGCAAGGTCGAGGCGAACGAGGTTTTCGTTCGTCTGCCGACGGCAGTCTTCAAGCGTATGATGAAGTCAGAAGCTGCCTTTCACCCTTGGCCCAATCCAGATGACTCTGCTGGCGGCGGCAAATTGCAGACGATCCGTCTTGTCACTTCGTTCGAGACGACAGACGAAGAAATTGACCGTTTCCTTTCCCTTGTCCGAAAATGAGACGATTTGACCCTGCCGCAATTGCAGGATTTCAGGAATCCTTAATTCTACTTGGCTAGGCTTCGAGAATCCGATCCGTTGGATCGAGACAGCCGTGGGCAGGTCAAGATATGGGCAGCGTTGAAAAGGCAATGGATTTCGAGGCGATGGTCGCTCAGGCCGAAGCGGCGGTTGCCGCTTTGTCTGCGAGCTATCGTGAGCAGCTTGTTGCCGATGTTGAAACCCTCACGGAAATCTGGGCGAGCCTTGAGCAGGGTGCGCCGGTCGATGGCGTCATGAGCCAGTTGCAATCTCTTGCGCATAACATCAAGGGGCAGGGCGGTTCATTCGGTTATGATCTCGTCACTTCAGTTGGAGCGTCCCTATGCGATTATATTCGCAGCGGCGAACGCAAATCGATTGATGAAATGAATATCGTTCATGCGCACATCAAGATACTGAAGATGATTGCCGAGAACGACATTTCCGGCACGGGCGGCGATACGGGCGCGCGGATTCTCGCCAAGCTTGCTACGCTGACAAAATAAGCCATCAAATTTATTGATCTGAAATCAAAATCTGGATGTGCCGGACTGCGATGTTGGGCATCTAGATGCCCATGTTTTCCAGCTCATCGAGCATATCCGTCAGGGCTTTCGCCTTTGTTCCCTCCGCTGGCATTGCGGAGATTTCATTGTCCAAGTCCGATGGACTGCAAGGGTCTTCGGGCATGGTGATCTCGTGCGAAAGCGTATTTCCCTGCGCTTCACGCAGAACGCGGTCGATTTCCTTTACGAGGATGTCCATCCGGAAGGGCTTGGAAACGAAGCCATCCATCCCTGCGGCGAAATAGGCCTGCTTGTGATTTTCCATCGCATGCGCTGTGAGCGCAATGATCGGAATCCGGTTCCATTCTTCGTCGGCGCTGCGAATGATCTTGGTTGCCAGAATGCCGTCAAGTTCTGGCATCTGGATGTCCATGAGAACAAGATCGAACGTCGATGTCCGTAGAGCTTTGACCGCTTCGACGCCATTAATCGCGATTGTCAGGTCGTGACCCAATTGTTCCATGACGGCGCGCATGAGCTTCTGATTGACCGGTTGATCCTCGGCCAACAGGATGCTGAGTTTCGCCGTTGTCGGCGCCACTTTTTTTGCGGCTGACTTTTCGGGGGCCGTGACTTCTTCCGCCTCCTTTTCCGGCGTAGGAGCTGCCTGACCGGCGACCGGTTTGAGCGGCAGTACAAGGCTGAATGTGGTGCCAACGCCTTGCACGCTGGCTACCTCGATGTCGCCGTTCATCAAGGTTGCCAGTTCCTTGCTGATCGCAAGCCCCAGACCTGTGCCGCCATGTGTGCGGGCGGTTGATGCGTTGGCCTGCTTATAGCGATTGAAAAGCTGCGGCAAAAGAGAGTCTGGAATGCCGATGCCGGTGTCTCTCACTGCAAAGACAATATTTGACTCAGTGGAATCTGTGGCGCTGTTCAAAAAGATGTCCAGCTTGACGGAGCCGCTTGGCGTGAATTTTATCGCATTGCTCACAAGATTTATGAGTATCTGGCAAAGGCGTTTGTTGTCGCCCAGGAAGAAAGGCGGTGCATCGTCAGCGATCCTGGATTCGAATTCGAGGCCTTTTTCATCCGCCGCCTTTTGCATCAGATCGATCACAAATCGTGTTACTTCGCGCGGCGAGCAGGCATCATTTTCCAGTTCAAAACGTCCGGCCTCAAGCTTGGAATGGTCGAGAATATTATTTATGATGGTCAGGAGATTTTCACCGGATTCCTTGATAAGTTCGACCTGCTCGCGTTGGCGTTCGTCCAAGGAGCTATGCATAAGGATGTCGGCAATGCCGATCACGCCATTCATTGGCGTGCGGATTTCGTGGCTCATCGTGGCGAGGAAGTCCGACTTTGCACTGCTGGCTCTTTCAGCTTCGTTCTTGGCCGCAACCAGCTCTTTTGCCGTTTGGCCCAGTTTGCTGCGTTCGTCCTCCAGAACCTTTTGTGTTTCCTGTAATTCGTGGACGCGTTCTTCGATTTGCTGCTGGCTTTTCTTCAGAGCGCTTTCAACGTTCTTGAACTCGGTAATATCGATTTCGACAACGATGAAGCTCTTGATCTCGCCAGTGCTAGTTCGAATGGGGCGAATCTCGACTGTCGCCCAATAGGGTTTTCCACTGCGGCTACGATTGAATATTTCGATATTGCAACCGATGCCGGATTGCATGGCCTGCGCCAGGGCCTTCACTGCGCCGATCGAGTAGCCTTTTTTGGCTATTTCAGTCGGTGTGTGGCCTTGGATTTCATTTGCCTCATATCCTGTCTTCTGCATGAAGCTGCCATTCATCCACATGATGCGGCCTGACGCATCGGCAATGAGCACGCCAGCATGTGTGCCGTTGGCGACCTGCGCAAGGCGCTCATTTTCTTCATGTGAATGGTTTAACTCGTCGAAGACTTCCGTGAACGTTCTGGAGAGATCACCGATCTCGTTCTGCGGCATGTCGTGAGGGGGATCGTAGCTGCCGTTCTGACGGCTTGATTTGATGGCGCGTGTGAGGGAGGACAGGGGAGAGAGAACCGTCTGCCGCATGATGACGAATATCACGACGAGCAGAACCAGCATCACGCCGATCCGGCGCATGGTTGAACCTGCCACGGTGTTGAAGACCTCTTGTCGCACGGAAACGAGGTTGATCGTTTCGATCATGCTGACGCCCAGCCGCGACAATGGCACGATATGGGCATGCAACAGGAGGCCGTCGCGCATTATTTCGATGTGATGAGAGGAGTGGTCCTTGAAACTCCTGGTGAGCGCGTTGCGGATTTCGGGCTCGCTCAGGATGTCTTGCGCGTTGTTCGCAGGCTTCACTTCGTTGCGCGAGGCATTGGCGACGATTTTGAATTGTGGGCTTACGAGATAGATTTGCTCCACGTCGTCGACGGTGTTGACAGTCCAGCTTGCAAGACGTTTTGCCTGGGTCAGGGAAAAACGCTGATTGATGTTGCTGAGGAGCCTGAAGTTTCCCGCGACAGCCTCGGCGCGATGTTCGACCTGATTGAGAAGAAGGTGATGGATGTTCTGGTATTCCAGTGCGATCTGGAGTGCGGTCAGCAGCGTGCAGGCGGCCAGAAACTTGATCGCGAATGATTGCGACAATTGGGGCAGGCGAAATCGGGAAAGCCGATTGCCCACAGGCATCCCGTCTGCTGAGTTCCGCCTATGCGGATGCAGGGTGATGAATTTTTCTGCGAAGCGCCACTTTTGCGTCGTCATTATCCGCCGACCTATAATGCTATGCACATTTTAGGTCCTATCGGTTAATGGGCCGCTAAGGTTTTTCCGTGTGTTCGGGGACAAAATTGGCGCCCATGCGGGTCTCCAGGAAAGCGGCGATTTCCTTCAGGGACTGTCGGGCTTCGGGGAGAAATGATGCTGCCTGAAAGACGTGGGGCAGGCCGTTCCAGACCTTGATTTCGACGGTGACGCCGGCAGTGCGGGCTCGATCTGCCAATCTCAGCGAGTCATCGAGCAGGATTTCGTTACCGCCAACATGGATGAACAGGGGGGGCAGGCCGTCAAATCGGCCATAAAGGGGGGAAGCTAGCGGATCGGTCGGATTGGTCGACCCGAGGTAATGCCGTGCCGCCAGAAGCGCGCCATCAAGCGAAATCATCGGGTCGCGTTTGCGATGTGTGATGTGGGTCCAGCCCGACATGGCGAGATCCGTCCAGGGCGAGATGAGGGCGGCTCCGGCAGGACGAGGGATGCCCGCATCGCGTAGAGACAAGAGCAGGGCCAACGTCAGTCCGCCGCCCGCGCTATCGCCGGCAACGGTGATCGTTTCGGGGGCGATGCCCTGAGCCAGCAGCCATTTGTAGGCTTTCACGGCGTCTTCTATTCCTGCAGGAAAAGGATGTTCTGGCGCCAGACGATAATCGATCAACAGGGCGCGGGCTTTTGCATGACGGACGAGACTTGCCACCATCGGGCGATGCGTATCGGGGCTTCCCAGAATGTACCCGCCACCGTGCAGATAGAGGAGTGTGCCTGTATAGCCTGTATTGTGATCGGCGCCTTTCGGCCAAAGCCATTCGCCGGGAAGTCCTTCAATGTCGCATTTCTCGACTTCGACTCCTTTGATCCTTCCGCTCAGACGAATGGCAATCTGATCGAATTTTTTGCGGAAAGCGCGTGGATCAATTTTTGGATCAAGTGGGCGTGCGGTCAATACGCGCAGCAGGCGATCTAATATACGGGCTCTGATGGTAGTCATGCTAAAGTCCTTATGCGCTGCCTGTCGTGCTGGTTTCACACGCATGCCTCATAATTGTATTTCTAGCATTTATCAGTTTCCATTTCCCCCCAAAGTCCTTGGGGAATGACCTAGAAAATCGGAGTTCTGGATGACCACTCGCAATCTTGACAAGCTGTTTGCGCCAAAATCCGTTGTTTTGATTGGCGCGAGCAAGCGGGTAGGCAGCGTGGGGGATGTCCTGTTGCGCAATCTGACGAACTCGGGATTTGAAGGCAAGGTGATGGCCATCAATCCTCATGCGGAGGCTTTCGGCGAGGTCGAGGCCTATCGCGATGTGGCAAGTCTTCCCGAGGCGCCGGATCTTGCCGTTATCGCGACGCCGCCCGCCAGCATTCCAGATATCATTACCGATCTCGCGTCGCGCGGTACACGGGCAGCGGTCGTCATTACGGCGGGGTTTGGCGAGTTGGGCGAGGATGGTCGACGTTTGCAATCCTTGATGCTCGACGCCGCGCGGCCTAGCCTGTTTCGCATTGTCGGGCCCAATTGCCTCGGGATCATGGCGCCCGGTGTTGGCCTTAACGCTTCATTTGCCCAATTGACGCCACTCAAGGGCAATATTGCCTTTGTCTCCCAATCTGGCGCTGTCGTGACGGCGATGCTCGACTGGGCAACGACGCGAGGCATCGGCTTTTCGCATATCGTTTCGCTTGGCGGCATGGCGGACGTCGATTTTGGCGATATGCTCGACTATCTCGCTCATGACCCCAATACGAATTCGATTCTGCTCTATGTCGAGCAAATTACCAACGCGCGAAAATTCATGTCGGCGGCGCGGCAGGCGGCGCGTCTGAAACCGGTTCTGGTGATCAAGTCGGGGCGACACGCAGAAGCCGCCAAAGCGGCCGCTTCGCACACCGGTGCGCTTGCTGGATCGGATGCTGTCTATCAGGCTGCATTCCAGCGCGCGGGCATGTTGAGGGTCGACGACATTGAGGATTTCTTCGATGCCGTGGAGACGCTTTCGACGCATCCGGAGAGGAAGTCGCTGGCGGGCAACCGTCTCACCATCCTCACCAATGGCGGTGGCTTCGGTGTGTTGGCGACCGATTTTGCAATCGATGAAGGGGCGAGGATTGCCGAACTGGCGCCTGAGACGATCGAGCGGCTGAACGATGTCTTGCCGCGCACATGGAGCCATGCCAATCCCGTCGATATTATCGGTGATGCGCCGGCATCGCGCTATGCCGCCTCGATTGAAACCGTTCTGGCGGATACCGGCACAGATGCGGTGCTTGTTCTCAATTGCCCGACAGCCGTTGTCGACAATGTCGATGCGGCACGCGTCGTGGCAGACGCGGCGATCAAGAGTCTCAAGCCCGTCTATACGAGCTGGCTGGGTGACCAGGGCGCGCGTGAGGCGCGTCAGGTTTTCCTGGACCGGCATGTGCCCACCTATGAGACTCCCAATCAGGCTATTCATGCCTTCATGCTGCTGATTCGCTATCAGCGTAATCAAAAGCTGCTGATGGAAATTCCACCAGCAGGTCCCGCTTGGCCGGATCGCGATCTGGTCAAGGCGCGCGAGATTGTCGAGGGTGTCCTTGCGGACAAGCGCGAATGGCTCAATGAGTGGGAGGCCAAACGTTTGCTGGCCGCCTATGGGATTCCGATTGTCGAAACGCGGATTGCGAAAGATGCGGATGAGGCTTCAAATGTTGCCGATGAGATAGGCTTTCCGGTGGCGCTGAAGATTTTTTCGCCAGACATCACTCACAAGACGGATGTCGGTGGCGTCGTGCTTGATCTTGAAAGCTCTGTCGCGGTGCGCGAGGCGGCACAGAAGATGCTTCAACGCATTGGCGACAAGGTTCCTTCGGCGCGCATTGAAGGCTTCACTGTTCAGCGCATGGTAAGCCGCCCGTCGGCTTTCGAACTTATCCTCGGCATTGTGGACGATTCCACCTTTGGCCCCGTTCTGCTTTTTGGTCAGGGCGGCACGGCGGTCGAGATCGTGCGTGACAAGGCCATGGCGCTTCCGCCGCTCAATCGCTTGCTGGCGGACGATCTTATTCGCCGCACGCGCATCTACAAGTTGTTGGAGGGCTATCGCGGGCGTCCGCCTGCCGATCTGGAGGGTATAGCTGGCACGCTGATGGCGTTGGGCGACCTTGCCGCGGATCTGCCCGAGGTTTGCGAACTCGATATCAATCCGCTTCTGGCCGATCAGAATGGCGTTGTTGCGCTCGATGCGCGTGTGCGCGTCAAACCGTCCACCGGCGACGGCACCAAACGTTTTGCGGTAAAGCCCTATCCCACAGACCTCGAAGGTGCGTTGACCGCCAGTGATGGAACGACATTTCCCATGCGTCCTATCCGGCCCGAAGACACGCCGCTGATTGACGATCTATTGGAACATACGGATCGAGAAGATTCGCGTATGCGGTTCCTGTCGCCACTCAGGCGTTTGCCGCGTCAATTGGCGGCGCGTCTCACCCAGATCGATTACGAACGTGAGATGGCCTTTGTCGTCTTTACGGATGAGACCCGACGCGAGGTCGCCGTCGTGGGGCGTCTGAACGAGACGCCGGATCGGGCGCGCGCCGAATATGCCATACTGGTGCGTAGCGACAAACAGGGGATCGGTCTTGGCTATTCGATGATGAAGCATCTCATCGATTATTCCCGGGCCCGTGGCGTTGGCGAACTCTATGGCCATGTTCTGCGCGAAAACGTCTCAATGCTCGATATGTGCAAGGAGTTCGGCTTTGTT
This sequence comes from Parvibaculum sp., assembly GCA_049303435.1. Taxonomy (GTDB): domain Bacteria; phylum Pseudomonadota; class Alphaproteobacteria; order Parvibaculales; family Parvibaculaceae; genus Parvibaculum. Next base: position 16,505 of record JBAQNC010000214.1, read on the forward strand.
CGGCATGGGCTTGAAGGTGAACCGACGGTTCTGGAAGTGGTTCTCGATCTGACAAAATAAAACAACAGTGCCTCTCCCGTTTGGCGGGAGAGGCGCTCAATGTTGGCGATCTGCGCCTTATTCGGCGGCGGCGAGGGTACCTTCAATCGACTTGGCTTTCGCGTCTGTCGAGGTAATGGCGATCTGACGGGGTTTCAACTGCTCGGGGACCTGACGCACGAGGTCCACATGCAGTAGACCATTTGCCAGCGAGGCGCCTTTGACCTCGACATGGTCGGCGAGCTGGAAGCGGCGTTCGAAGCTGCGTCCGGCGATACCTTGATGGATGTAGTTGGTGTTTTCCGCCTCGGTGCGTTTACCGGAAATCGTCAGCACATTCTGGTTCACTTCAATCGACAGGTCGCTTTCGGCAAATCCAGCGACGGCCATCGAGATGCGGTAGTCGTTCTCGCCCGTGCGTTCGATATTATAGGGTGGATAGCTCGGGGCGTCGGCCTCGCGTGTGGCGGAATCAAGCAATGATTGCAGTTGGTCAAAGCCGACACTGGAGCGGAAGAGGGGGGAGAAGTCGAATGTACGCATGATAATCTCATCCTTTTTTGGGCTCGCTGGCCTTTTCCGGCCAATGCGGGCGAAAGCAATGCTATAGAGACATGGCAGAAGGCTTTTGCGTCGCCATATGGCCGACCGAACCTTCAAGCCACCAAGGGACCCGCCTATTGCGGCATCCATCTTTTAAAGATGGGAATTGAGGAAATTTCCGTCAAGGTCGGCAGATGCCGATTTTGGCGATGACGATGGGGATGGATGATGAAGATCAGAATGGCCGCATTGATGGCGCTGGTGGCTGTTGGCGTTCTGGGGATGGGGGGCGGGATGGTCCGGGCCGAGGATATGCCGACCATTCGGCTAGGTGCGGCTGTCTCTCTCAGTGGTAAATATTCCTCCAATGGCGTCTATACCCGAAACGGCTATGATCTGGCGGTCAAGCGGATCAACGAGCGTGGTGGCGTCAAGGTCGGTGACAAGAGTTATAAATTCGAGATTGTCTATTACGACGATGAATCAACTCCTGCGCGTGGTGCGCAATTGGCCGAGCGTCTGATCCAGCAGGACGGCGTCAAATATCTCCTCGGGCCTTATTCCTCCGGTCTTGTCGAGGCGATGGCTCCCGTCACCGAGAAATACGGCGTGCCGATGGTGGAAGCCAACGGGGCGGCGATTTCGCTCTTTCGCAAGGGCTACAAATATCTTTTCGCCGTGCTTTCGACGACGGACCAGTATCTGAAAGGCGCCGTCGATATAGCGGCCCATCAGGCTGCCGATCCGGCCAAGGTCAAGATTGCGATGGCCTTCGAGAATGATCCCTTTTCGCAGGATGTGCGCGATGGCGTGCTGGAAGACGCGAAAAAATACGGCATGAAGATTGTCGTCGACGACAAGCTACCGCCGGAACTTAGCGATATGTCAGCGACGCTCACCAAGGTGAAGCTTCTCAAACCCGATATTCTGATTGTCTCCGGCCATGACAAGGGCGCAGCGACAGCCATCCGCCAGATTGCCGATCAGCGCGTCAATGTGCCGATGCTGGCGATGACGCATTGCGACAGCGCGCAAATCGCGGAGAGGTTTGGCAAAGCGGCCGAATTTACGCTTTGTGCTGCGCAATGGGCCCCGTCACTTTCCTATTCGGATAACATCTTTGGCAAGGCAAGTGATTACGCTGCGCTTTATGAAGCCACATACCGCGAGCCGACGCCCTATCAGGCAGCGGAATCGAGCGCGGCCGTCGAGGTCTTTGCCGATGCTTTCACGCGTGCGGGCAGCCTTGATCCCAAGGCTGTGCGTGATGCGCTTTCGCAGACTAATCTTGCCAGCTTTTACGGCCCGATCAAATTCGATGAGACCGGCAAGAATGTCGATAAGCCGACCATTCTCTATCAGGTGCAGGACGGTAAATATGTCGTGGTCTATCCGGAGAAATGGGCCGAGGCGAAATTGCGCGCGCCGACCCCTGTCTGGGACAAGAGGTAAGGGCCTCGCGTGATCGATAATTTTCTTCTGCTCGTTCAAAACCCGTCCTTCGCACTCGATGTCGTGCTGAATGGTATTCTGGCAGGGGCCATTTTTGCGCTTGCCGCCTATGGCATGTCGCTTGTCTGGGGTGTTCTTAACATCGTCAATATCGTGCAGGGCGAGTTGGTCGTGCTGGGCGGTTTCATTGTCTTTGTTGCTATGGGGCATGGGGTGCCTGCCTATCTTGCCTTGCCGTTGGCCTCGGTTGTCATGTTCGCGCTGGGGTGGGCGCTTTACTACACGGTCATCTTCCGCGTGGTGGACAGGGACCTCTTCATTTCGATCCTTGCGACCTTCGGGCTTTCCATTGTCATCCAGCAGTTGATGAATACGGTCTTTGGATCGGATGTGCGCAGCATCGACACAGGTCTTGGCTCCTTCTATATGCTCGATGGCGCGGTGACGGTCGCCTGGATCAAGGTCATCGCCTTTGTGCTGGCGCTCGCGTCGGGCGGTCTGCTCTGGTTGTTTCTGCGCCATGCGCGTATGGGGCAGGCGATCCGCGCGACGGCGCAAAATCCACGCGCCGCGCATATACTCGGTATCAACACCGACCGCGTCTATGCCATGACCTATGGCCTTAACGGGGCGCTCTGCGGCGCTGCGGGCGGGCTGGCGGTCATGGCGTGGAACATCCAGCCCTATATCGGTCTGCCCTATACTGTGCGCTCCTTCATGATCGTGGTCGTTGCCGGACTCGGCAATGTCGGCGGTGTGATCGTTGCGGGGCTGTCGCTTGGTGCGCTTGAGAATGTCGCGGGCTTTGTGCTGGGCGCGGAATATCAGATCGCCTTTGTCTTTGCGCTTATGGTGCTGATCCTTGTCTGGCGTAATTGGCGCGCGACGCGACGCAGGGCTTATCTGTCATGATTGATAGGGTTCTCGATCAAATTCGTGCCACTTCTGAAGCGGGGCTTCTGATTGGCTTGCTCGTAATTTCGCTTGCGGCGCCCTTTGTGGTGCCGAGCCTTGCCACACAGATGGCCTTTCTCTGGCTCATGGTTGTCATGTCGCAGACATGGGACACGCTTGGCGGCCAGCTTGGTTACAACTCCTTCGGCAATGTGCTGTTTTTTGGTGTGGGCTGCTATGTAGCGGCTGTCGTTCAGCGCGACAGCGGCTTATCTTATTTTAATGCCTTTGCCCTGGGTCTGGTCTTTGCCGGATTTGTTGCTGTTCTTTTTGCGCTTGTCTTCGGCTTTGCGCTTCTCGGCATACGCGGCCACTACTTTGCCATTGCCACGCTTGGGCTTGGCATTGCCGCTGGTGAACTCGCGGCAGGTTGGGACTATATCGGGGCGGGCTCCGGCATGGCGATGCCGCTTTATCCCGGTGGCATCGGATCGCGCGAGCTTTTTTTCTATTTCGTGATGTTCGGTGTCGCCACGGCTTGTTTCTTCACATTGCGCTGGCTCTATGGCACGCGCTTTGGTCTCGCGATGAATGCTATCCGCGATGATGAGGACAAGGCCGAGGCGATGGGCTTGCGCACGACCTCCGTCAAGATTGTCGCCTGGGCGATTTCGGCCTTCTATCTCGGCGTCGCGGGCGGCGTTGCGGGCAATATCCTTGGTTTCATCGATCCGCGCGACGTCGCCTTTTCCGGTGCGACCTTCGGCGTCTGGATGGTGCTGATGGCGATCCTCGGCGGCAAGGGGACGCTTTGGGGACCGGTCATCGGCGCTGTCATTTTCCACATCACCAAGGAATTTTTCTGGACCTATCTGTTGGGGTGGCAGCGTGTGGCGCTGGGCGTTCTCATCGTCGTGATTGTTCTCTTCTTCCCGCAAGGCATCATGGGCTGGGTGGCGGCGCGTCGGAGCAAGACGGCGGGAGAGCAGGTGTCATGAGTCTTCTTCTTGAGGTGCGGCAGGTGACGAAGCGCTATGGCGGCGTGGTGGCTAATGATGGTGTGTCGCTGCAGGTGCGCGACGGTGAAATCGCTGGCCTCATCGGTCCCAACGGGTCCGGCAAGTCCACCCTCTTTGGCGCGATCTGTGGGGCTTTTCCCGTCGACGGTGGCGAAGTTTTCTTCGAAGGTGCGCCTATCTCGCATCTGCGTGTTGGCCCCATCGCACGGCGTGGTCTTGTGCGCACTTATCAGCAGACGCGCATCTATGGCGAAATGACTTGCATGGAAAATATGCGGATTTCGTCGCGTGTGGCGCAGGGCAACGTTTTGTCATTGCTGCGGCTCAAGGCGCGCGGGCATGAGCAGCATGCCGAAGATCTGCTCGCTTTTGTCGGGCTTTTTGAAAAACGTTTCGAGATGGCGGGGCGTTTGAGCTTTGGTCAGCAGAAGCTTCTCGAATTCGCCATGGCGCTGATGAGCGAGCCGAAACTTCTGCTGCTCGACGAGCCGACCGCGGGCATCAATCCCACTCTCATCAATGGCCTGATCGATCGCTTGCAGCGCGCCAACAAGGAGCTTGGCGTGACCCTCCTCGTGATCGAACACAATATGCGCGTCATCATGAACCTCGCTCAGCACATTACCTGTCTGGCACATGGCCGTGTGCTCGCGTCTGGCGTGCCCGAAGATGTGCGTAACGACCCGCGCGTGCTCGACGCCTATCTGGGAGCGGAGTGATGGCGGACGAACAAGACCGGCAAGATCGCAAGCGTGCTGGCGGTTATGGCGATGGCGAAGTTGCGCCCGCCATGTCGGTTGATGCCGTGGCGCGCGAAGCCGATTTGCTGGGCGATGGTGTCAGTCGAGATGAAGTTCTGGCGCTTGCAGGTTCCAAGCCCATACTGGAATTACGAGGTCTTTTTGCCGGTTATGGCGCGATGGAAATTCTCCACGGCGTCGATCTTGCCGTCGGCAAGGCCAAAAGCCTTTGCCTTGTCGGTCCCAATGGGGCGGGCAAATCGACGGTGCTGCATTCGATCTTCGGTTTCACGAAAATCACAGGCGGTGAAATTCTGGTGGAGGGCCGAGAAGTTACGCGGCTTACGCCGAGCGCCAAGCTTCGCGACGCAGGCATCGCCTATATCCTGCAGGACAATTCGATCTTCCCGGACATGACGGTTGAAGAGAACCTGTTGATGGGCGGCTATCTGCTTGCTGACCGCCATAAGGCGCGCGAGGCGACCGAGCGTGTCTTCGCGCAATATGATCGCTTGGCCAACCGTCGCCGCGAACGGGCAGGTGTTCTGTCCGGCGGCGAACGACGGCTTCTGGAAATCAGCCGTGCGCTCATCATGGATCCGGCGGTTATCTTGGTCGATGAACCTTCCATCGGACTTGAACCGCGCATGATCGATATGGTGTTTGAAATTTTGAAAGATTTGCGCGACACGCGTCACAAGACCATTGTGATGGTCGAGCAGAACGCCAAGCGCGGGCTCGAATTTGCCGACATTGGCTATGTCATGGTGGCTGGTCGTCTGGCGCTGGCCGCGCCGGGGACTGAGCTGCTCGACAATCCGCAGGTCGGGCGGCTTTTCCTCGGCGGATAAGCGTCGGAATTCCCATGTTTCTTGCTAGATGAATGCCAGATGAACGGGCGCAACAGCCCATGTTCAGGCTTCGCCTGCCAATCTCATGTCACTGGACAAGACATCTGAATTTGGAGGCAGGTATGAGGAAGTTTCTCGCTTTGGCAGGCGTTGTTGCCGCATTGGCGCTCGCTGCCCCTGTTGCCGCTCAGGCAGACAGCTACCGTCACGTTGAACGTGATGGTCCTCGCGGCGGTCATTATGAGCGTGACGTTCGTCGCTATCATCATGAAGACCGTCGTGATTATCGCCACATGCAGCGTCGCAGTTTTGGATATTGGCGACCGCATCTTGAGCGTCGCCACTATCGGGGCTTTGGTCGTCCCGTCTATTACGGCCACTACTACCGCGTCCGTGCGCATGACTTTTACGGGCGCATCGTGATCCTGACGGTCAATGCTTATACCGGCGCGATCATTTCCATCGGTTATTGACTGATATCTCCTCGAACCTGAACTTGCGGCCTCGCCTTGCGGCGGGGCCGTCTTTTTATGAACCGCGTATGAATACACAGCCCGGCAAAGGTTCAGGGCGGCAATCGCATTCTCTTTATCAAGGATCGATCGACGATCCAGACAACAAAGGAGATTGAGATGAAGAAAATTCTTGCCGTTGCGGGTATCGCGACCTTGCTGATGGCCGCGGCGCCGGTTACCGCGGAAGCGGCCCCGCGCGATCACTCGCAGCGAAGTCACAACTCGGGTCGCGATCATCGCTCAGATAATTCCGGTCGCTCGCATGACGCTTCTCGCTCGACGCGCCATGATCGTGCGGAGCGTCGCGTTGAAAATCGTCAGCGTGACGTGCATCGTCATCGCGAGGTGCGTCGAGAGCATGTTGCACGCCGTCATCAGCGTCGTGAATTCAACCATTGGCGTCCCGGTCTCGAGCGCGCTCACTACAGGCATTTCTCCGCGCCTGTCTATCACAACGGATATTATCGGGTCCGCGCTCATGACCACCATGATCGTCTCGTGCTGCTGACGATCAGCGCCATTACTGGAGCGATCGTTGTGTCGAGCTATTGATCCCAGGATCGATCAAATTGAAAGGCCCCGTTTCGGCGGGGTCTTTTTTGTATCCTCAGAAAAATCAGTCATGAATGAAGAATGAATGTGCGCCACAGGGTGGGTTCAGGGCGTGGATGTCATTGTCCTTCTCAAGGGTCGTTACCCGATCACATTTCTCAAAGGAGGTTCCCTTGAAATCCTTTCTCGTCGCTGCCGGGCTTGCCACTGTTTTTCTCGCCGCCGCGCCGCTTGCGGCGCAAGCACAGCCTGTCGGGCATGCGGAAAAGCACTCTGCCGCTTCTGTCACAGTTACGAAAACGCAGGTGCGTGTCACCCCTGACTACGTCGGTTATCGCGCCCAGCGCGGTCACATCATGCCGCTTGCGCGTGTCGTGCGCCAGTTGGAACGCAAGAGCGGCGCCACGGTGACGGATATCAATCTTGCCAAAAACGGCAAGGTTTACAAATTTGAAGGCGTCACTGCGCAGGGCTTCATTGTGAAGGCCAAGGCGAATGCATATACGGGAGCGGTTTCTCATGTGCAGGTTACGAAGTTCCGTCCCTATTATGATCCCAAGGGCATGCCCATCAATCGTCTGATTGCGACACTGCGTAATCGTGGCTATCAGAATTTCGATCGCGTGAGCCTCAGGGATCAGCGTGGTATCTATGTTGTGCGTGGTCTCAATCGTCGTGGTCATCCGGTGAACATTCGCGTGCAGGCCAGGACGGGTCGGATCCTTTCGCAAAAGCCTGCCAATGCCTATAACGGTCCGGCCTATCTGCGGGCCCAGCATCGCGACTTCGACGGCCTGCGCCCTGCGCTTGAAGCCAAGCGTTTCTCCGGCTTCACCAATGTTGTCGCTTATGACGATTACTATTCAGCAAAGGCGCATGATCGCAATGGCCGCAATGTTATCCTGCGTATCAATGCCTTTACCGGCGCGATCATGAACTGATCGGTTGAGTTGACGATCCTGATAACAAGAAGGCCCTGAATTTTCGGGGCCTTCTTACTTTGTGGGGCCTGTTCAAGGCCTCATAGTGGTTAGATAGGGACCGAGGTTGATGCCGCGCTGTGGTTCGATCCAGTCGAGCCAGTCGCAGAGTTTGGAGCGTGTTTCTCGCGGATCGATCAATTCATGAACGGAAAAGCCTTCTGCGCGAGGAAATGGTGATTGTCCTGCGGCGAGTTTTTCCTCCAGTTCCTTGCGCAAGGCGTCGGGGTCAGGCGCCGCCGCGATCTGGCGGGCGAAGGCAACTGCCACACCGCCTTCGACAGGCAGGGTGCCGGTTTCCGCACTCGGCCAGGACAGGACGAATCCGCCGGGGCTGAAATGTGCAGCACCCGCAACGCCAAAGACCTTATGCACAATCACCGAGGCCCAGGGCACGCGGCTTTGCATGACGGCTGCGATGGCGGCGGTGCCGTGGCGAATGGTGGCTGCCTTTTCAGAAGCAGAGCCGATCATGAAACCTGGCTCATCCACGAATGAGATGATCGGCAAATGGAACGTATTGCAGAGATCGGCGAAGCGCCGGAGTTTTTGCGCCGCGTCCGCCGTCATTGCGCCTGCATAGAACATGCAGTCATTGGCTATGATGCCGACGCTCACGCCGTTGAGGCGGGCAAGCCCTGTGACGAGCGAGGGACCATAGCGTTTGGTCATTTCAAAGAAGGTGCCATCGTCCATGACGGACTTGATGATCTTGCGCATCTGGAACGGCTTGCGGCGATCTTTCGGGACGATCGCCAAGAGTGTTTCGTCCACGCGGTCGCGATCATCATCGGTTTCGGCGCGTGGCGGCAGTTGCCAGACATTGTCAGGGAGGTAGGAAAGGAACTGGCCAATCTGGTCGAGCGCTTCTTCTTCGGTCGCGGCCACATTGTCTGCGACACCGCTCCTGGCGTGAACGGAAGCGCCGCCGAGTTCTTCCTTCGTCAACGTCTCACCAAGGGCGCGCTCGACGACCTTTGGGCCTGCGATCAACACTTGAGCAGATTCGACCATCACGGAAAAATGCGAGGCGACAAGGCGGGCAGCGGGCATGCCCGCAACTGGACCCATTGCACCAGTTGCGACCGGCACTTCACCCAGTATCTTGGCAATGGAGAGAAAGCGCGGCGTTGCAAAGACAGGATCGCCGAGAGGTCTTGCCGCCTTCTTGCCGCTTGATCCCGCGACGCTGCCGCCACCACCCTCGTGAAGCCGCACCAAAGGCACCTTGTACTGGAGGGCGAGTTCTTCGGCATAGACGCTTTTGCGCAGGCCTGCCGGATTGGGTGAGCCGCCCTTCAATGTGAAATCCTCGCCGCCTACAGCAATTCGACGACCGTTGAGCTTGGCGAAACCGAGAACATAGTTTCCCGGTTCGAAGTCGATGAGATTGCCGTCATCGTCGAAATGGGGAACGCCAGCGCCCTGACCGAGTTCCTTGAAACTGCCAACATCGGTCAAGCGGGTGATGCGTTCGCGAATGGTCAAGCGGCCCTTGTCGTGTTGTCTTTGCACCGCCTCCTCGCCACCCTGACGCAGGGCGAGCTTGCGGCGGCGCATGATTTTGTCTGTTTCGCGTTCCCAACTCATTGGTGTCTTTTCCTGTTTGTTTGGCCCAGCCTAATGGACTTGCGGGCAAGTTCCAAAAGCTCGTGCAATTCACCGTTGAAATCGGGAATTTGAGGCAAAAACATTGAGTGGGACGCGGCAAGATGGTGAAATGCGCGCAAGGAGAATAACCAGTCATGGCCACCCCCAGCGAAGCCCTTAAGCTCGTTTCCGAGATCACCGAATTTCTCAAGCAGTCGCTGCCAGCGGATGCTATGCTTGGTGCGCGGCTTAAATTTGTTTACCCAGATGTCGGTGTCGTCATGATTGATGGCAGCAAGGCGCCCAATGTCGTCAGCAATCGCGACGAGGAGGCTGATTGCATTGTCGAGATTGATCCCGCCGTCCATCTCAAGATGCTGCATCTTGAGATGGATCAGGGGCTCGCTTTTCGTCGTGGGCTGATGCGGATTTCAGGCGATGTGGCGGTGGCCGTGCGGCTCGGGCCGCTTCTTGCACGTTCCAAACCTTCGGGTGCCTTGTGATCCAGCAAGCTCTCAATGCGCCGGTTGTTGAAGTGCCCGGTGCGCCGATGCCTCCCGGCGGGTCCGCCGAATGGTTGTCAGCGTCCGACGGCACGCGCTTGCGGGCGCTCATATGGTCGCCTGAAGGGCTTGGCGTCGCGAAAGTGCGTGGCACTGTTTTGCTCTTTGGCGGGCGCACCGAATATGCTGAGAAATACTTCGAAGTGATCGGCGAACTTATTGCGCGCGGCTTTGCGGTGGCGACGGTCGACTGGCGCGGGCAGGGCCTGTCCGATCGCGCGCTGGACGATCCACGTAAGGGTTATGTCGAGGATTTTGCCGAGTTCGACATGGATCTCGCGACCTTCATGAAGGATGTGGCGGCGCATCTGCCCAAGCCCTGGATCGGTCTTGCCCATTCAATGGGCGGCAATGTCATGATGCGGGCGCTGCATGATCATCCCGACTGGTTTGCCGCGATGGCGCTGACCGCGCCCATGTTGGGGCTCAATGTTGGTGGACCTTTCGCCACGGCATTGGTTAGCGTCATTGCCAGGGTCGGCAGCAGGATTGGTCTTGCCCGAAGATATCTGCCGGGCAGTGACGCCAAGGCGAATGATGAAGTGCCGTTTGAGCAAAACCTGCTGACGCATGATCGCTCGCGTTACGCCTTGTGCCAGTCGCAAATTCGTACCGAGCCGACACTCGGTCTTGGTGGTGGGACTTATAGCTGGCTGGCTGCCAGCGTTCGCTCCATTGTGCGGATCATGCAACCTGCCTACCTTGCGGCGATCAAGACGCCGCTCTGTATTTTCATCGCTGAGAAGGACGCCTTGATTGCTCGCGAGTCGCTGGAGGCGGCTGTTCAGGGTGTTGCGCATGGCGAGTCCGTATTCGTGCCGGGGGCTCATCATGAAATTCTGATCGAAACGGATGAGATTCGGGCGCGCTTCTGGTCTTACTTTGACGAATTCGTCGCGCGCGTTGTGCCCTTATAGGGCTTGCGAGAGAAGGGCGAGCGTGGCTTCATGAAGCTCAGGCGTTGCGGCGGCCACGACATTGCCGCCCATTTGCGGATCGCCGCCTGCCCAGTCTGTTACGACGCCACCGGCGTTTTCGATGATCGGCATCATTGCCTGAATGTCGTAGGGCTGTAGTGAAGATTCGACGACGAGATCGAGCGTACCCGCAGCGAGAAGCGCATAGAAATAGCAGTCGCCGCCAAAGCGGCGTAGCTTTACCTTTGAACTGATTTCACGGAAGGCCGTGCGTTCGGCATCTTTTCTGAACATGGCCGGATCGGTATTGCCAAGAAGCGCGTCGTCGAGCGATGTGCAGTTGCTGGTCTTGAGTTTAATGCGCCCCTGACGGTTCACGAGTTCGGAATGGCC
>JBAQNC010000215.1:0-3135 GCA_049303435.1 Parvibaculum sp.
CATTGAGCGTCCACCACTTGTGCAGACGGTCGCCCGCAAAGGCGAGGATGGCGACGCCTGCCCCCAGCCAGGAAAAAGGCCCCCAGAGGGGAGTGCCGGCAATCGAGAGGGGACGCGCCATGCTCGACCTATCCTTCTGCCGTTGCGCCGTGCAGCGCATCAAATTCCTTAACCGCCGCCGCATCGCGCGGCGTCAGGTCGGGATATCCGGGCACCGAGCCCACGTCCGGCATGATCTTCCAGGAGCGCGCGCATTTCTTGCCCTCGGCCATCTTCGGCGCCACGGCCACGCCCGCCACATCGTCGAGGCGGAAAGCATCCGCCGGACCGTCGCCGTCCAGCAATTGCCCGCCCGAGGTGATCGCGATTTCGGCCAGGTCGACGCCTTCCATCGCGGCTTTCAGATCGGCATTCGAGACATAGACATCGGGCGCGGATTCGAGGCTTGAACCGATCCGCTTTTCGCGACGCTCGACTTCCAGCGCGCCGGTGACGACGCGGCGCAGCTCGCGAACTTTCCGCCATTTTTCCGCCAGCGGCGCATCGAGCCAGTCGCTCGGCACGTCCGGGAAGGTGCGCAGATGCACCGAGCCCTTGTCATCGGGGAAACGCGTCAGCCAAACCTCTTCCGCCGTGAAGCAGAGGATCGGCGCGAACCATGCCGTCAGCGACATGAAGAGTTCATGCAGCACGGTGCAGCAGGCGCGGCGACGAATGCTGGAGGCCGCATCGCAATAAAGCGTGTCTTTCCGAATATCGAAATAGAAGGCCGAGAGATCGATGTTCATGAAATTCGTCAGCGCATGGAAGATGCGCTTGAAGTCATAGTCGTTATAGGCCTGTCGCACGAGCTGATCGAGTTCGGCGAGGCGATGCAGGATGGCGCGTTCCAGTTCCGGCATATCGGCATGGGCCACGCGTTCGGCCTCATCAAAACCATCGAGATTGCCGAGCAGATAGCGGAACGTATTGCGCAGCTTGCGATAGGCTTCGACGTTCGACTTGATGATTTCATCGCCGATGGAATGATCGTCCCAATAGTCGGTGGACGACACCCAGAGACGCAGGATATCCGCGCCATTCTGCTTGATGAGCTTTTCCGGCTCGATGGCGTTGCCGAGCGACTTGGACATTTTCAGGCCCTTGTCGGTCAGCGTCATGCCGTGCGTCAGCACCTGTTTGTAAGGCGCGCGACCGCGCGTGCCGCAGCTTTCCAGAAGCGACGACTGAAACCAGCCGCGATGCTGGTCGGAGCCTTCAAGATAGAGGTCCGCAGGCGTCGGCATGCCGCGCGCTTCGAGCACGAAAGCATGCGTCGAGCCACTATCGAACCAGACGTCAAGAATGTCGGTGACCTTTTCGTAGTCGTCGGCCTTGTAGTTCGAGCCTTCGAGGAAATAGCTCACCGGCTTTTCAAACCAGGCGTCCGCGCCTTCCTGCGCGACGGCTTCCACCACACGCGCATTGACCTTTTCGTCGCGCAGCAGCGAGCCGTCCTTGTGGACGAAAATCGTCAGCGGCACGCCCCAGGCGCGCTGGCGCGAGAGCACCCAGTCGGGGCGACCCTCGACCATGGCATGGATGCGGTTGCGCCCGCGCGCGGGCACCCAGCGCACCTTGTCTATTTCGGCAAGCGCTACATCGCGCAGCTTCGCGCCGCCAGCCGCTTCAATGGGCGCATCCATCGAGACGAACCATTGCGCGGTATTGCGGAAGATGAGCGGGGCCTTGGAGCGCCACGAATGCGGATAGGAATGCTTGAGCTTGCCTTGCGCGAGCAATGCGCCCGCCTCGATCAGTGCATCGATGACGGCGGCGTTCGCATTGCCTTCCTTGCCCTGACGCGTGAGGACGAACTTGCCCGCGAACAAGGGCACGTCGTCGTAATAGACGCCTTCCTCGTTCACCGTTTCCGGGATGCCCTTCTGGCCAAAGTTCTGTACCCAGATCATATAGTCGTCCTGACCATGACCGGGAGCCGTATGCACGAAGCCCGTGCCCGCCTCTTCCGTCACATGGTCGCCCGCCAGCAGCGGCACTCCAAATTCGTAACCTTGCCCATTGAATGGGTGCTTACACACCATCCCTTGGAGCGCCACCGACGGCACGTCACCAACCCGTACCCATTCTTCAATTTTTGTGTCTTTTTTGACCTGCGCCGCAAGACTGTCGGCTAGAAGAATTGTCTCTCCCACCACAGCGCGCGAATATTCGGAGAGCGCCTTCACTTCATAGATGCCGTAAGAAATCTTCGGCGAGTAGGAAATCGCCCGGTTCGCCGGGATCGTCCAGGGCGTTGTCGTCCAGATAACCACTGAAGACTTCAGGAGCAGGTCGTTAAAAGGACCGCCGTCGTGTCCGACCGCTTGAATTGGGAACTTCACCCAGATCGCGCGCGATTCATGGTCGGCATATTCGACTTCGGCTTCCGCCAGCGCGGTCTTTTCGACCACCGACCACATGACGGGCTTCGAGCCGCGATAGAGCGAGCCGTTCATCAGGAACTTCTGGAATTCCTTCACGATGGCGGCTTCGGCGTCAAACGTCATGGTGAGGTAGGGATTGTCCCACTCGCCCGAGATACCGAGGCGCTTGAACTGCTCGCGCTGCACATCCACCCAATGCTGGGCGAATTCGCGACATTCGCGGCGGAATTCAAGCGGTGCGACCTCGTCCTTGTTGAGGCCCTTCTTGCGATACTTCTCCTCGATCTTCCATTCGATCGGCAGCCCGTGGCAGTCCCAGCCGGGCACGTAAGCCGCGTCCTTGCCCATCATCTGTTGCGAGCGGGTGATGATGTCCTTCAGCGTCTTGTTCAGCGCATGGCCGATATGGATGTCGCCGTTGGCGTAAGGCGGGCCGTCATGGAGCGTGAAGGTTTCGCGGCCCTTTGCCTCTTCGCGCATGCGCTTGTAGAGGTCCATCTTCTCCCAGCGCGCCAGCCATTCAGGCTCGCGGACGGGCAGGCCCGCCTTCATGGGGAAGTCGGTTTTGGGCAGAAAGATCGTGTCGCGGTAGTCGCGCGCCTGTTCGGTGGAAGTTGCGTCGGAGGTCGTGTCGCTGGCCATTTATGCTCTCGAAACTGTCGGATTTTGCGTTGATTGAAGCGGAAACGCCCGGCCCGAACGAGAAGGT
>JBAQNC010000216.1:0-12130 GCA_049303435.1 Parvibaculum sp.
CGATTATATCGAACGCTTCTATAATCCCCGGCGTCGGCATTCAACGCTCGGGTATTTAAGCCCTGTGGAGTTTGAGAAGAAAATGCTGTTAGCTTAACTCGCTGTCTACGAAACCGGCAGCAGCCCATTGTGTCCTGGTGAACCGAACCATTTTTCATCTGCTGAATGGCTCAGTGAGCTGTACCGCTTACCTTGTTCTTCAAATTTGTCTTGCCAAAACGTAACCGCAATCTTTGGCTCAGCACCGGCAGGGCTACGTCCTGACCAACTCCAACGTGGATTTTTCGGCACTACGCCAAAGTAGTCAAAGCACTCCTTATGCGTCCAACTCTTACCCATGGTTAACCCCTGCTCAAAATAAAATAGGCCCAAGAGATTTTGGGCACACTTTAGAAATGAACACCCGGCGAGCCTCTTGATAAGCCCGCCGAGCGCACTGTGACGTTTAAGCAGCGTTCGCTTCGCTGCTTGTTGAGACAGAAGGCCCACGACGCGAAGGCAGTTTCAACTGCCAACGGATCATATCGCCAAGGATAGGATAGATGTCGTTGTGCTTGGCACCGAAGCGCATCACTTCACCCTGAAAGCTACCAATATCGCGATTGCCAGTTTCTTCAAGGGGCAGATAGTCGACCAACCCCCCTAGCCCACTCGCGTTTCTTTCTTCTTCCGTCATTTCATAGAAACGCCAGACAGGATTGGTGTGTGAAAAATCTACTTCAGTCATTCCAGAAAGCAGAGCTTCCGTCAGAGAATCACCATTTTGGGGTTTGCGATTGCTAAAGCTAAAATCAAAAACAAGCTTGGCAAGCGCCTTCAACATCACAGGCTGAGCTGCCACGGTCTTCTCTCGTGCACAATCTTCGCCAAATCCATCAATCGCCTGAACTGCTGTCCAAAAGCGCAACGCCAAAGGAACTTTACCTTCAACCATGGGAGGAGTAGCGCTGCTAATGTTTGTCTTGTTCAGAAAGAACAAAGCGTTGACAGCGACCAGGTCTTTACGAGTGATACCGCCCTCGTCATCAGACCAATTTTTCACATCAGTCTCGATTACCTTCATACCCAAAGCATCAATCAACTGCTCCTTGATGAAAAGATTAACCGGGTTTGAGCTATCGAACTGAAGCGCAAGATTGGTGTCTACCTTTTTGCCCAACCTGTTCAGATCATGGAATAGCTGTCTTTCTTCGATTGCATTAAGCCCGAGGTGGACTTCAACAAGCACTGTGCAATAGGTGCGCGCAACATCGAAACATTCTTCCCAGGCCTGAGCTTCTTCGGCGGTCAACTCCTCACCGTCCTTAAAGCCCGCAAGATTACCCTTCTTAGGATAATTGCGAGAGCCACGCAGGCTTTCAAGAAATTCGAAAATGATCTGCATTGCCCTACGGCGGTGCTGGCCATCAACAACCCAGAGAACATGCCGCTGAGCAAGGTAAACCTTAAACGCTGCCGTCTCGGCTGTCCGACTATCTTGCAGACGCTCAGCACGCATATCCGTCCCGCGCGGATCACAATTACGGATATTCACAACCAGCGGCTGGACGGCCATATAGGGCTGCCTACCCAAGCGATCCATAAACGCTTGCAGTGTGGGGTTCTCTGGACGCTTAAGAATGACACGCCGTTCGATTGCTGCTGAGATCAAGCCCTTTAACAAATAGAGCGCGAGTTTATGAGCGTGGGCAGGGTCGAGCTTACGCTGCGCAATCGTGTCGCCATCACGCTCTATATTATTAGCAACCTCTGACAGGCCAAAAAACTCGTGCATGGGCATTTGCATAAGGAAAGTACGGTTTCCAAGATTATGGCCGACAAAGACCTTCATCGGCTTCTCTGAAGTGTCCCCCGCATCCAAAACGTCGTCGAGTGTTCCGAGGGGAGTAGGCATACCATTCTGACTGGGATTCATTTTCTGCTCCTATGATCTAACAGCAACAATAAACCACGCCTGGATATAAATGTAAATATTCCTGGTTTATTTTTTTAATAATCCTGGATACTTATTTTTATATGCCAGGCGTGAAAAAAATGAAGCAACCCAAGCCGGTAGATGGTTAAGCACTTGATTTTAATGAGATTTCACGCTTAACACCCCTACTAAGTAGGTAAAACGTGGAGATATGACTTCAGGAGGGAGGGTTCCCCTGCGCTCCCGACGCTAGGAAGTCATTCAGAAGTCAGGTGCACCGTCGCAATCGGTGACTTCCTCATCGCGCAACTGACGCGCAGCCTTGAGGCATTCGCCCCAGTCAGACGCGGAAATGA
The DNA here is from genome assembly GCA_049303435.1 of Parvibaculum sp. Classification (GTDB taxonomy): domain Bacteria; phylum Pseudomonadota; class Alphaproteobacteria; order Parvibaculales; family Parvibaculaceae; genus Parvibaculum. Next base: position 2,272 of record JBAQNC010000216.1, read on the forward strand.
GACGAAGGGTGCGGATTGCACGCGCCTTCAACTTCGACAGTTTGCCCGTGGAGCAACCGACAGCCCGCGCCAGTTCCTCTTGAGTGGCACATCAACGGTACTGAAATTCGCCAAACTATCTGGCGCTGCGCCGCCAAACTAAGTGGCGCGCTACACGTTGAATACGGTCAGCTATATGGAATATCAGTCACTTAGTGTGTGACTGGTGGCCCCTGCCGGACTCGAACCGGCACTCCCTTTCGGAAAGCAGATTTTAAGTCTGCTGCGTATACCAGTTTCGCCAAGGGGCCTCAGGAGACGCGCCCTTCTGATATGCCCGCTTGAGAGATTCAGCGCAATACAACTTCTGACCTCAGGCGCCCGCCCAAAGAAAAAGGCGGCTCCCGAAGGAACCGCCCGAATTCTCAGTCAGGAAATCGAGGTTATTAGCCTTCGAGACCCTGCCACACCGGCCAGCAGTTGCCTGTGGCGAGCTTCGCCTGGGCTTCTTTGGCGTTGGCGCCATCGGCGGTCTTCACCGAGCTGCCGCCGCCTGTGCACCACACATAGAAGCTGTGCTTGCCAGCCTTCGACATCGCGTCGAAGCTGGAATCCAGAGCAAATGCCGAGCTCGAAACCATCAAGCTCGCGCCAAGCGCCAGACCCAAAATTCCAACCATCTTCTTCATTAGCGTTTCTCCCTCCGGGTATCGCTGACCCATAATTCGTTGCCAGGCCTTATTTTTTCAGTGCCTTTTGTTGCCCCCCGACCCCCGTCCTTTTTCAGGACATTTGCTGGCGACTTTAAAGACCCTGTCAGACCAAAACTCTATCTGACTCTATCAACATTGTATCCCCCGCCAGACAGTAAATTTCTGAAACTTTCGTAATGTGAGGGGCATTATGTTGCAAATTGGCGACATTTCCCTTTGCCTGGAGGGTTAATCGGTGCGCGACCTCTCGCAAAGCGGGCCAGGCCTCATGCCGGATCGCCGCTGACGGGTTCCGCGCCGAATCCCCTGATAAGCGCCTCCGCCTCCGCCGCCACCCGCTCGAGCAGCGCCACATCGGTGCCCCGCATCACCACGCTCGTGCCGAATGTCTTGCCGCGATAATAGGGGTACGAGCCAATACCGACCTCGGGGAACTGCGCCTGCAACGCGCCGAGCTTTTCGGCAATCGTCCCCTCGCCGATCTGCGCGCTCACCGTGCGGCTCTGCATGGTCGCGCCGCCTTCCAGCCGATCGGTCAGACTGTCCATCATCACCTGCATCACCATCGGCACCCCGGCCATGACGAAGACATTGCCGATCTGGAAGCCCGGCGCCTTGCTCAAGGGGTTGGCGATCAGCGTCGCCGTATCGGGAATACGCGCCATGCGCTTGCGGGCCTGCGTGAATTCGCCGCCCGTCTCCTGATAATGCATTTCAAGCACCGCCATCGCCTCGGGGTGATAGTCGATCCCGACGCCAAAGGCCTTGGCGATGGAATCCGCCGTAATGTCGTCATGCGTCGGGCCGATGCCGCCGGTCGTGAAGACATAGTCATAGCGCGCCCGCACCTCGTTGATCGTCTCGACGATCACCTGCTCGATATCGGGGATCACGCGGGCCTCGCGCACCTGCACGCCGATCTGGTTCAGATGCTTGGCGATATAGCCCAGATTGGCGTCCCGCGTGCGCCCCGACAGCACCTCGTCCCCGATCAGCACCACACAGGCCGTCACAAGTTTTCCATCGATATTTGACTGGTCGGGCATAGATAAGCCTTTTACTGAACGGGCGCTGTTTCGGGAGCGGATGGCCAGAATAGCGCCCCCGCGCCCTGCCGCCTAGGCACAAGCGTCGCAAAGCACTATGCTTATGGTTCAACATCCCAATCTGGACTGACGAATGACCTATATCGACGCCGCCAGCGCCCCCACGCGCAACACAGGCCATATGAAGCTTTACGGACCGGAAGGCTTTGCCGGCATGCGCAAGGTCGGCCACCTGGCGGGCTCCGCGCTCGACATGCTCGTGCCGCTCATCAAGCCCGGCGTCACCACCGAGAAGATCGACCGCGCCGTCTACGAATTTGGCGAAGCGCATGGCGCGCTCCCCGCCACGCTGGGCTATCGCGGCTACCGCCATTCCTGCTGCACCTCCATCAATCACGTCGTCTGCCACGGCATGCCGTCGGACCGCGTGCTGCGCGAAGGCGATATCGTCAACGTGGACGTGACCTATATTCTCGACGGCTGGCACGGCGACACCAACCGCATGTATTATGTCGGCGAAGTGCCGCGCAAGGCCTCGCGCCTCTGCGAAGTGACTTACGAATCCATGATGCGCGGCATCGCCGCCGTCCGTCCCGGCGCAACGCTCGGCGACATTGGCTACGCCATCCAGTCCTATGCCGAAAGCGAGCGCTGCTCCGTCGTGCGCGAATTCTGCGGTCACGGCGTCGGCCTCGTCTTCCACGACATGCCCAACATCCTGCACTACGGTCGCAAGGGCGAAGGCGCGCAGCTCAAGGAAGGCATGTTCTTCACCATCGAGCCCATGATCAACCTCGGCAAGCCCGGCGTGAAGATCCTCGCCGACGGCTGGACCGCCGTCACGCGCGACCGCTCGCTGTCGGCCCAGTTCGAACATTCCATCGGCGTCACCGCCGACGGCGCGGAGATTTTCACGAAGTCTCCCGCTGGCCTCGACTGCCCGCCCTATGCCTGACGGCTCAAAGCCGGATACGACAAACACGACCAACCATATGGCTGGCCACCGCGAGCGTTTGCGCAAGCGCTTCGTCGCCTCGCCTTCCGCCGTGCCGGATTACGAGCTTCTGGAACTCATCCTCTTCCGCACCATCCCCCGCCGCGACGTGAAGCCGCTGGCGAAAGAACTCATCGCCACCTTCGGCAGCTTCGGCGCCGTGCTGCATGCCGCCCCCTCGCGCCTCAACGATGTCAAGGGCGTCTCCGACGCCACCATCGCCGATTTCGCCATCCTGCGCGAAACCACCGCCCGCCTCACGCAGGCCAAAGTGATGAAACGCGAAGTCATTTCCTCATGGGGCGAGTTGCTGGATTATTGCTTCGCCGCCATGGCGCATAACGCCATCGAGCAATTCCGCATCCTCTTCCTCGACCGCCAGAATGTTCTGATAGCGGACGAAGTGCAGCAGACCGGCACAGTCGATCACACGCCCGTCTATCCCCGCGAAGTCGTCAAACGGGCGCTCGCGCTCAATGCATCGGCCATCATCCTCGTCCACAACCACCCCTCGGGCGACCCGACGCCTTCGCGCGAGGATATCGAGATGACAAAACAGATCATCGACACGGCAAAACCGCTGGGCATCACCATCCACGACCACCTCGTCATCGGCAAGGGCAAACACGCCAGCTTCAAGTCGCTGGGGCTGATTTAATCACCCATTCTCCCCCCACATCGCGGCACCGTTCGTAAAATAAATTTGCGAGACACGACGACCACTGGGAACTAACTATAATAAAGGCGACCGTTGTACGGACACTCCGCGCGCAATCAATTGCCTCAACGCACGAACTTATACTGACGACCCGAACATCGCCTGCGCGTTGGTCGCAGCATTAATCTTTCGTAGCTCAATCATCTTTGAGCGACCAAGATAATTTTCATACAAATTCCCCTCCGCGACCCAGGTGTTGAAACCTGCATGGTTCCTCACATTCCGATACCCCATCTCAAGCAAGGCCTTGACCACGAGTGCGCTCCTGTTTCCAACGGCGCAATAGACGACAATCTCTCTATCCGGATCGCGGACCATCCGTGCCATACGAAACTCTACTATACCTCGCGGCATCCAGACCGACCCCGAGATATGCCCGGCGTCATATTCGCGCTGCGTACGCACATCGAGAAGCAACAGATCGGCATTTTTTGATTGCCGACTCTTCAGATATTCACTGTCGATATTGTCTATATCTCTGGCAGACGCGGCGATCATATCTTCAATCGTCGCGAGGCCCGGCGCATTGTTTGAGGTGCTATCCATACTTCGCACTCATACTTCGTGATAATAGGTTAGGTGGAGATCGGCCTCGAGATTTCCGCGAAAGGCCGCAAAAGACTCGTCGCTCGTTATGCGATTGAACGCTTCCCGGTGAAGTTCTATCGACTGCCACTTTTCGTAGACCAAAACGCTCTTCTGATCGCCCACCCCATAATGAACATCAAATTGGAGACACCCATCAATTTGCTCTATCTGGGATTTGCTGCGCTTAAACGCAGCTAAAATTTCGTTGCGCTGTCCGTCGCGCGCGCGTGCGATGACGATCACACAAACGGGGCGTGCTGATTCTTCACTTGTCGACATGGGTTGCTCTCTAGCTTCATTCCAAATTTTCGGTCCGCCTCAAGGAAAGAAAGTGTATCGACAACAATTATCTCGACAATTGAATGCGCCAATTCTATGGATTAAATATTTTCAACTATAGCTTGAATGACATGACGAATCTCCCGTCCACACAAGTCCTTGAAGCGTTTGAAGCGGCGGGTCGGCATTTAAGCTTTCTCGCTGCGGCGCAAGAATTGAATGTCACCGCCTCGGCGATAAGCCACAGGATCAAAAATCTTGAGCATTTCTGCGGTGCGCCGTTATTCGTACGGCACACGCGTCACGTGACGCTCACAAAATTAGGCGCGCGAATGCTGACAAAGGCGCGGGCAGTCATCGACGAGATAAATACATTTCGAAGCGAAGGCAATGACCTGCGTCTCAAAATAGGGGTCACGCCGCTCTTTGGCACGTCTCTGCTGCTTCCGAATCTCGACACCTACTACAAACAAAAACAGAGCGTTCGCCTTGAGCTAGCGCTGGCACTGACGCACCTACCGCAAAGTCAATTCCATGCCATCGTCCAGTACGGCCACGCGCGACGTCCGGGTTGGCTTTTGCGACCTCTAATGACGGTCCGGCTATTGGCGGTCTGCGCGCCCAGTGTGATGCGGGAAGACATCTCCGACCTATTCAGGACCACACCACGCATTGATTACAATTATGCGCGCAACACTTGGTCTCTCCTGCCCCGTTCTCTCGCGCGATTAAGCGGGAACAGTGTGACGGTTTCGAGCATGGTGGATGCAATTACCGCAGCAAAAGCTGGCCAGGGTTTGGCTGTCGTTGTCGCCGAATTGGCACTCCGAGAGTTGGAGGAAGGGTCACTCGTTCCGGTGCCGCAGATTCGATCAAAAAGCGGCCAATTCAGCTTGCTCTATCGCGAAGAGATCCAACACACCCCGGCGTTTTTAGGCTTCAGCCGGTGGCTGGATCGATGTTGTCACACCACGTCGAGATGAAGAAGGACTCACTTGCCCTCACTTTGCTGGCAAATCATCGTTGCCGAGAAGCAACTCAGAATCTCCCTCCACGACCACCTTGCCGTCGGCAAAGGCACACACACGAGCATCAAATAGCCGACACCAATCTGACGTCGGAAAGTGCCTCGCCAAGCTTCCGAAACTCCTGATAGATTGAGGCCATGACTAACAAGCCCACCATCATGATCCGCTTGTGCGTCCCACCCCGCCATCGAAAACCATTCGGGATGATGCAGCACGATATCCGCACGCCCCTCCGGCACGCCGTCAAGGTCATGCCCTGGAAACAGCACGACCTGCGGATCGTTTTTCATCAATGCCCGCACCTCATTGCGCACATCCGCCGCACGTTCGGGGTCCACGGAAACGCGCTGCACGTCGTCGCTCGCGAGCCAGTCGAGATGCACCACCGCATCGCCCGCCAGCAATGCCGGACCTGATGGAAGCGCAAGCAATGCCATCACGCCTTCATGCGCATGGCCACCGCCCGGCGCCAGCGTCACGCTGCCATCGCCGAAGAGATCGATCTTCCCATCGAAGGGCGGCAAAGCTTTCGTGCCCGCAAAGGAAGCCGATTTCCATTTTGGATGAAAATCCGGTGCAAGCCCGTCGCCCGATGCGCCCGGCCCGACCATGAAACTCGCATTGGGAAAACCTGTCACCGCGCCCAGATGATCCTCATGCATATGCGAGAGGATCACCCATTTGACCTTCGTCGGATCGAGCCCCGCCTCTTCCATCTGCCTGTCGAGCGTGCGCGCCGCATAACCCTTGCTTTCCAGCACCCAGCGCGTCGGGATCGAGAAGGCGTCCGCGCCTTCCGTCTCCACCGCTGCTGGCAGTCCTGCGTCGAATACGATAAGGCCTTCATTCGGATGCTCGATCACAAAGGCAGGCACAGGACGCCACGGTCGCGCGTCGCCGACCAGAAACCACGACATGCGGTTCATGCCCGTGTTGAAGACATGCAGCTTCAGCCCCGCCACCGCCTGCGGCAGAACATAAGGCCCCGCCACAGGCGTCCTGCCCGCCTCGATCACGGGCCGATAGCTCACCGCCCAGAAGAGCCCACCCGCAAGCGCGACGAGCGCCACGGCAAGCCACAGCGAAACACGTTTCATTTTCATCTAGCCCGCAAAGACCGTCGCATGACGGCCCGCCCAGGGGGCGGCTTTTTCCAGCTCATAGGCCAGCGACAGCAACAATCCGTCACCGCCCTTGGCCGCCGCAAACTGGCTGCCAATCGGCAGCCCATCCTTGCTCATGCCGAGAGGCACGGACATCGCCGGCGTTCCCGCCACATTGTGGATCGGCGTATAGGAGACATAGTGGATCGTCCGCTCGTAGAGCGTTTCGAAATCGACCGTCGGCGCCTGCTGGCCGAGCTTCGGCGCGGGCGTCGAAAGCACCGGCGTCAGCCATGTGTCGTAGCGCGCCATGAAGGCGTCGACCTTCTTTTCCGCTTCAGCGAAATAGGCAAGCGACTTCTCCATCGCATCCTTCGGCTTCTTTGCGAAAAATTCCGCAAGCCCGACCGTCCAGGGCTCCAGCACATTCTCCGGCTTCAGCCCCTTGCTCCTGGCAAGCTCCACGAGACCCGCCGGACCCGAGGCCCAGACGGTGAGAAAGGCATCGATAAACTCCTCGCCACTCAGCGGGTTCTTCGCCTCGACAATCAGGTGCCCGATGTCGTCGCAAAGATTGGCCGTGTCCTCGATCGCTTTCTTGACGTCGGGGTCGGGTTCCTTGCCAAAATAATCCTGCGTCGAGAAAGCGACGGTCAGCCGCTTCTTCGACGGCCCGGTGATGAAACCGACAGGCTTGTAACTCGCGCCCGCCCCATGTTCTTCCGACAGCGACATGATCATCGCACTGTCGCGCACGCTGCGGCTCACGCAGTTTTCCACGCCGATATCGCCCGGCATCTTCCGCCCGCCAATGTCGATGCGCCCGCGGCTCGGCTTCAGCCCGAAGACGCCGCAGCTCGAGGCCGGAATACGGATCGAGCCGCCGCCATCCGACGCATGCGCCACCGGCAACATGCCACTCGCGACCGCTGCCGCCGCGCCGCCCGACGAGCCACCCGTCGAATGATCCAGCGCCCAGGGATTGTGGCAGGGCCCAAGCTCCAGCGACTCCGTCGTCGCCAGCAGGCCGAACTCCGGCGTATTGGTTTTCCCGAGCACGATCATGCCCGCGTCCAGCGCCTTCTGCGGCACAGCCGACGTCTCCGCCGAAATATTCTTGTCGAACAATCGCGAGCCATTGGTCTTGCGCAGGCCGATCACATCGTCGATATCCTTGATGAGATAGGGCACGCCAGAAAGTGGACTGTCGGGCAGCTTGCCCTTGGCCGCTTCGCGCGCCTTGTCGAAAGCTTCCGTCACCACCGCATTGGTCTTGGGGTTGACCGCCTCGATCCGCTTGATCGCCGCATCGACGAGTTCAAGCGCGCTCACCTTGCCCTTCTTCACGAGCCCTGCCTGCGTCACCGCATCCATGCCGGAAAATTCGTCCGACGCGAAGGCAAGCTTCGGCAACAGGCTCGCCGTTCCCGCCATCAGAGCGGTCGCAGCAGTCGATCCCATAAAGGCGCGGCGCGTGAAATTCAGGCTCATCTGTTCCCTCCAGCCATTTTTGGTTGTTAATTTTACAACACTTCACATGCAAAACCATCCAACTTTCAAGGCCTGCCGACAGCAAGCGTCGTACTCGACCACACACTTTGCCGTAATTCGAAAGTTCCGAGTTGAGAGACGAATCATATCGTGATTCACTGACTCAACTGAATCGGCCAACTGTCTAGACAAACATTCAAAGAGGATACTCTCATGAAAACTCTGCTCACAATCGGCTACGAAGGGGCTGAAATTCATGACTTCATCGCCACTTTGATAGAGGCAGACGTTCGGATTGTAATTGATGTAAGAGACCTTCCATTGTCGCGAAAGCATGGTTTCTCAAAGCGAGCACTGACCGACTACTTAGACGAAAGCGGCATTCAATACATACACTTACGAGATTTGGGGGATCCCAAACCAGGTAGAGAAGCCGCTAGAAGAGGTGATTTTAAAGAATTTAAATCCATCTTCAACACGCATATGAAGGGAGGAAAAGCCCAGTCTGCGATTGCAGAAGCTTTGGAAATTAGCACAAGTCAATCCGCTTGCCTGCTTTGCTACGAGCGCAACCCTGCCGAGTGCCATCGAACAATTGTTGCGGAAGAAATTGCCAGCAGGCAAAATATACGTGTACGTCATATCGGCGTTCGGGAGGGAATTGCTAGGACAGAAGGACGCAGCAGAAAGGATGGAAAAAAACTATTCGCGGTCGGGTGAAGCCGAGGCCATCATACTCATCAAGGCCGCACCTCATATCGGCGAAAAGCATGGCGAAACAGTCTGCTGCGCCGCAATAGATATCCATGGAAATTGGCTCCGTCTTTACCCAATTTCTTTTCGCGACTTAGACGAGAATAAGAAATTTGGACGCTGGGACAGAATTAAGTTCAAGTGGCGTCTACCTAAAGATGACTCCCGCAGCGAAAGTCGGCGCGTCGATCAAAATAGCATCGAAGTAGTCGGCACCCTAAAGCCATCAGAGCGTGAAAAATTCTTAGCCAACTCCGTAGTTACGAGCCTCACAAATGAACGCAAGGCAGGCCGGAGCCTCGCACTGCTGAGAGCAAAAATCCTCAATTTCAAAATAGAATTGAAATCAAAAGACGACCACCAAAAGGAAATTGAGAAATTTGCGGAACTCCGTAGGCAATCGGACATTTTCACCAAAGTCCCCATAGTTCCCTATGAACCTTGCCTCTACCGATTCAAATACAAATATCAGACCGACGACGGGGAACGAGAGGGCACCTGTCAAGATTGGGAGTTAGAAGCGACATTCTTCAACTGGCAGAAAAGGTATGGAACGGAAACCGCACTTGCAGAAATTCAGCGCATTTTTGGTGAGGAATATCCTGCGAAAGGAATGGTTCTCGCTATGGGCACTCACTCTCAATATCCAGACACTTGGTTAATCAATGGCGTTATTCGCCTCAATGAAAACAATCAATCTGCGCTTTTCTGAACCCACAAATGTTGCTTGCCCCCGCCGCCACCCGCCTGCTCGACCTGATCTCTGCCGCCGATGACATCCATTAGGCAGAAAACGCCCGATTTCCGCGGCCCTCCATCACCTATTGAGGCCACTCCCGCCATCTGCTAAACCACGGCCCATCCCACCCCTGACGAGAGGCGCTGCCCATGATCCCCCGCTATTCGCGGCCTGAAATGGTTTCCATCTGGACCCCGGAAACGAAGTTCCGCATCTGGTTCGAGATCGAAGCCCATGCCTGCACCGCGCTGGCGGAACTCGGCGTCATCCCCAGGGAAGCGGCCAAGAACATCTGGGAGCGCGGCAACAAGGCCGTCTTCAACGTCGAGCGCATCGACGAGATCGAGCGCGAAGTAAAACACGACGTCATTGCCTTCCTGACGCATCTGTCGGAATTCATCGGTGAGGATTCGCGCTTCGTCCATCAG
>JBAQNC010000217.1:0-19335 GCA_049303435.1 Parvibaculum sp.
CTATTGAATCATGAAGAGCTTGACGATGAGGATAAGAAGGAATTTGACAGACAACTCGAGAAGGTTGTCGACATCAAATTGGAGTACCAGCCGTCTCCAGAAGAAGCCGCAAAAATCGGCTTAGACCAAAGCTTGCCGTTCCATGACCGGCTCGTTTCGCATGTAACGACGCTGGGCATCACAAACTTGCGCGTCATTAAGAAAATAGAGCGCGTCTGCCAAACTTTGTCTGATCTGCTTCAAAGTTATGAGACTGAAGTACGTCGCCAAGCGGTGCACAGCGCCGCGCTTTTTGGTTGGATGGTGTACCAACCGAAACAAGCACCATCGATTGATCTCATTCGCAGCCTCAACTCTTTCTTCCGTGCAAGAGTCGCAGAAGAAGCCTCGGATCAGGAAAAGACATGGCGTGCATTACTGACAAGATATGAATTTACGAGGGCCGACGAGTTCGACTTGGCTATATACGCAGGAATAAATGCCGGTTTCTTTGACCCTAAAAGTCTAAATGACGTAGCTACAGAACTGGATAAGAAGGTCAAACATCAAAAGCTGGACAATTCGTTCAGTGAGGCATGGAACCTCTATCATCATTCGTTTACGTCCACTGCAGACGAGGTGCTTGATCAAATGAAATTAGCAGCTCGATCCAGTGCAAAGGTGATTTCACCTATTAACATCAGCGCCACTATCGCCCTATTCAAAAACCTCGGAAGACCGGAAGACGCAACGCAGATTCTGGCTGATTATATGGAGCAAAGAGATAGCGAGGAGAGAGACTTTTTTGATCTACGTAAGAGTGTGTTTGGAGGAGAGGTTAAAGATTCGGATGTGCGAAAGGCGTTCGAGAAAAAGTTGGCATCCTTTGTGGACAGTCGAGATGCGAAAACCATTCTGATTAACACAATTCGCAACAACGGCTGGAACGCCGAGGATATCGAGTGGTTGGCGGAAAACGTCAAGCCAAACGATTTCAAAGAACTCTTCAAAGAGAATATTGGGGATGATCTTTCGGTGATGATTCAAGCCGCCTTGAAATTTGGGACCTACGATGATGCAACAGAAGCCATGAAAAAAGTAGCAATCAGTGCAACAGAAGCCTTAAGAGAAATTGCAGGAGAGTCCGAGATCAACGCCCAACGAATAGCGCGATACGGGATTGGTCCAAAAACGTAGAAAGCATCATTCTTCCTACTGGTTCCAATTTGTCCCATTTTACCGTCTCTTCGATTTCTGATCCGGACCGCAATATGGGCGCATGTCTGAGTCCGCTAACATCTCCTATTTCGCCCGCACAAATTTCCGAAACGGATACGTGCCGTTTGGCATCAAACAGGCCGACCGTCTTTCGCATATCTACATCATAGGCAAGACCGGGGTCGGCAAGTCCACGCTCATTGAAACAATGGCGCTCCAGGACCTGCGCGCAGGCCGTGGCTTCGCTCTGATTGATCCGCATGGCGATCTGGTCGAGCGCATCCATGAAGCCGTCCCGCCCGAACATCAGAACCGCCTCAGTTATCTGAATGCGCCCGACCCATCACAGCCCTATGGATACAATCCGCTTCGCCGCGTGCGTAACGATAAGATTCCACTCGCTGCTTCCGGTCTCCTTGAGACCCTCAAGAAGCTTTGGCCTGACGCCTGGGGCGTGCGCATGGAGCATGTCCTTCGAAACAGCCTCTATGTGCTTCTTGAGCGAGACGACGCCACACTCGCCGATATTCTTCGCCTGTATCGCGACAACGCTTGGCGGAAGGAAGTGGCGGGACAGATTCGCAATGAGACCGTCCGTCACTTCTGGCGACACGAGTTTGAAAAATACCACTACCGGCAACGCGCCGATATCGTCGCCCCAATTCAAAACAAGCTGGGGGCACTCCTATCCGACCCGACGCTCCATCGTATTCTTGTGAACCCACAATCCGATCTCAAACTTCGAAGCATAATGGATGACGGCAAGGTCCTTCTGGTGAACGTGGCAAAAGGGCGGCTCGGGGAGGACAGCTCGCTAGTCCTCGGCTCGCTCATTGTTTCAACGCTGGGCCTCGCGGCTTTTAGCCGAGCCGAAGCTCCCGCCGCCACACGACGTCCTTTCTTCATCTATATCGATGAGTTCCAAAACTTCACGACACTCATGCTCGTCAACATGATGAGCGAGTTGCGCAAATATGGTGTTGGCCTCACGCTCGCCCATCAGCACATGCACCAGCTTGAGCCAGACATTCGGCATGCCGTGCTTGGCAACGCAGGGACGCTGATCTCATTTCGGGTGGGGCCAGAAGATACGCCAATCCTCGCCAAGGAATTTCAACCAAAATTCGATGGGGAAGACCTGCTCAACCTGCCGAACCAAAGCATCTATCTGAAGCTCATGATCGACGGGACGCCAAGCAAGCCATTTAGCGCAACGACAGGCTCAGGTGACGCTCCTCCTAGCCATTCAATGGATGCGAAAAGCAACGAGCCTCATTCAAGCTATGTCTAGCCCAATGCAGGTACTGTTTGCCTCACTATGGGGATAGAAGTTGGCATGGCCGAGTTGACAATTTCTGGTATACTTAAAACATGAGTAGCACGACAACGAAATCTCCAAAGCGTCCCGCCAAAGGCTTTACCTTGGGCAGGACCGGTTTTGCCAAAATCAGTGCAGTTGAAGGCGTCACTTTGTCAGCGGATATGAAAGCTGAGTTCAGCCGGTTTGATATCCAAAAGCTTTCACCGGAAGAACGTCGGAAAGCACTGGCACGCAAGTACGGCAAAGCACGATAGCCGCGAGCAATGTACGACGCTGTTTCAGACCCCTACTGTTACGCCGGTACAGCCGTCCTCAAAAACATTCCCAATCTGCGCATGCAGAGCGCGCTCGACGCCTTTGAAGCCGTTAGCACGGCACAGCGGGCCGACGAGCCGCTTCCCGTTGGCAGGCTTAGCGTTACCCACTACCGGGCAATCCATCACCATCTCTTCCAAGACGTATACGTCTGGGCGGGCAAGTTTCGGACAGTACGGATTGCCAAGGATGGAAGCGCTTTTTGCTACCCCGAACACATCGACAGAGAAATGGCCGACCTTTTTAACGGGCTCCGCGAGGCGCATTACTTGCGTGGCCTAGACGCAAAAGAGTTCTCTGACGCCGCCGCACATTTCCTTACGACACTTAACGCCATCCATCCCTTTCGCGAGGGGAACGGGCGAACCCAAACCACATTCCTTGCTCTCTTGGCCGATCAGGCGGGACACGGCCTCGACCTAGAACGTCTGAAGCCAAGCACCTTTCTCAAAGCCATGGTCGCGAGCTTCAAAGGTGACGAGCGTCCACTAGCTGCGCACATTCGCAAGCTCGTCAGCTAGTTCGCCTGACCTATTTTTAGCCCACGAAAGGCCGGTGGTTGGCCCCACGCTGCCCGACGGTGGAGCCTATGACGAGCCTAAGGCTTTTCGTCAAAATGCTAAGTCATTGAAATTATTGGTGCACCGAGAAGGATTCGAACCTCCGACCCTCAGATTCGTAGTCTGATGCTCTATCCAGCTGAGCTACCGGTGCAGACCCAACAACGGGAGCGGCGCGGAGGCCGCTGTCTCTTGGGTGGCGCAACTATTATAGGGTCGCGTGGCTGAAGGCAAGGCCCCTTGCCCAGAGTTTCTCAACTTCGTGACGAAAAATCTCTTGCGCGATAAGCCACTGAATCGCCAAGCGTTTCGGCCTCGTAAACACCACGGGCGACGGCGCGGGCAACGCAGTCGGCGGCAATTGAGCCCAATTGCAAAATCTCGCGGGCGCGGATTTCGCGGTTGAGCGGCTTCGTGGCGGTCGCCAGCACAAACAAAACATCGCCATCGAAGGGCGTGTGAATGGGGCGGATGGCGCGCGCCAGCCCGTCCTGCGCCATGATCGCGACGCGGCGCGCCTCTGCGGGCGTGAGGTCGGCATTGGTGGCGATGCAGCCGATGGTCGTATTGCCGCCAGCCTGCGCCGCGCCCTCGCCCTTGGTGCCTATCAGGGGATCGAGCAACGTGACGGCATCCATTCTTGACGGCAAGCCGCGTCCGCCAAACTCGCCATCGAGTTCATAGGGCGCGGCCCAGAAGCAATCGCTGCCGGGGATGATGGGCGAGCCGAAAGGATTGATGGCGATGAGCGCGCCGACCTGAAACCCATTGTCGGTGACGGCGGAAGCCGACCCCAGACCACCCTTGATCGCGCCCGCGCGCGCCCCCAGACCAGCGCCCGCATTGCCCAGCGCAAAGGACCTGTCGGCGGCGGCGCAGGCGGCGCGACCCAATTCATTATAGGGCGGCGTCTCGCCCCAGTTCTTATTCCCGCCATTCGTCAGATCGAACAGGATGGCCGCAGGGACGACAGGCGCGACGAGCGTCGCCTCGCCCATGCCATAGCCGCGTCCGCGCGCGCCGAGCCAGGCCGTTGCGCCCGACGCCGCATCGAGCCCATAGACCGAACCGCCCGACAGGACGATGGCGTCCACCGCATCGACGAGACAGGTGGCGTCGAGCGCGTCGGTTTCGCGCGTGCCGGGCGCGCCGCCGCGCACATCGACGCCGGCCACCGTTCGCTCGTCAGGCAGAATGATCGTCACGCCGGATCTTACATCTGCATCATGTGCATTACCGACGCGAATGCCGTCCACATCCGTAATGAGATTGCGGGGCCCCTTGCGAATGGTGCCAATGGTCATAAGTTGTTACCTGAATGAGCACAAAACATCGATCTTCGCCATAATGACAGAGCACACCAATTTTCGATAGCCGGGGCTTTCGATAGTCGCGCGAGGGGGACACCGACATGCCAATGAAGCGAATCCTGCCACTTGTCGCGGCCACCGCACTGGTTGTCGTCGCCGCTCTCTGGCTGGCGTTCGGTCCGAAGACACCCAAACCCTATATGGTCGCCGCCGCCAATCCCTATGCGGCGCAGGCGGGCGCCGACATTCTGGCCGAAGGCGGCAGCGCGGTCGATGCGGCGATTGCCGTGCAGGCGGTGCTGACGCTGGTGGAGCCGGAATCATCGGGGCTCGCGGGCGGCGCCTTCATGCTGCACTGGTCGCCCAGGGGCAAAAAGCTCGACGCCTATGACGGGCGCGAGACAGCGCCTGCGGGCGCGACGCCGGACATGTTTCTCGACGATGGCGGCAAGCCTCTTGGAATCATTCCCGCCATCCTGAGCGGGCGTTCGATCGGCGCGCCGGGCGTCGTCGCGCTATTGGCGCTGGCGCACGAAGAACATGGGAAACTTCCCTGGGCGGAACTCTTCGAACCGGCCATCAAGCTTTCGGAAGAGGGCTTCAAGGTTTCCCAGAAACTTCACGACTCCATTGCCCGCGACCCGGCGCTCGCCAAGATGCCCGGCTCGCAGGATTATTTCTTCACAAAGGAGGCCGACGGCAAACGCATCCCCGTCGCGGCTGGCGCCTTGCTCAAAAACCCCGGACTTGCCGAAACGCTCAAGATCATCGCGGCGCAGGGACGAGACGGCTTTTACAAAGGTCCCGTCGCACAGTCGATTGTCGATGCCGTCCATGCCGCGCCCATGCGTCCCGGCACGCTTTCGATGGCCGACCTTGCTGGCTATCAGGCCAAACACCGCACCGCCGTCTGCCGCGCCTATCGCGAATATAAAGTCTGCGCCATGCCGCCGCCCACATCGGGCGGCATCGCGACGCTGCAAATTCTCGGCATTCTCGAAAGTTTCGACATGGGGCAGATCGAACCCATGTCGGTCACCGCCGTTCACTTCATCGCCGAAGCCGAAAAGCTCGCCTATGCGGATCGTGGAAAATTTCTGGGCGATCCCGATTTTGTAAAAATTCCGGTGGACGCGCTTCTCGACGCCACCTATCTGCGCAAGCGCGCCTCGCTGATCGACCCGAGCCTGTCGATGAAACATGCCAATCCGGGCAAGCTCGACGACAAGGAAGCCGATGCGCAAGGCTCCAATGTTTCCGTCGCCTATCCTTCGACCAGCCATTTCGCGATTGTCGATGCGTCGGGCGATGTCGTCTCCATGACGACATCGGTGGAAGCGCCTTTCGGCAGCCATCTGATGGCGGGCGGCATGATCCTGAACAATCAGTTGACGGACTTTTCATTCCTGCCCGAGGAAGACGGCAAGCCCGTCGCCAATGCGGTCGCACCGGGCAAGCGTCCCATGTCGGCGATGGACCCGGTGATCGTCTTCACCAAGGCGGGTGATTTCTATGCCGCGATGGGCTCGCCCGGCGGCAGCCGCATCATCGGCTATGTCGCAGAATCGCTCATCGCCGTTCTCGACTGGAAGATGACCATGCAGCAGGCCTTCGACCTGCCTCGCTTCCTTGACCGCAACGGACCTCTGGAAATCGAGGAAGGCACGTCGCTGGAAAAACTTGCGCCCGATCTCAAACAGCTCGGTCATGAAGTGCTGCCTGAAGAAATGCACAGCGGGCTGCACGGCATCATGGTCACGCCGAACGGGCTTGACGGCGGGGCGGATCCGCGCCGCGAGGGCAAGGTGATTGCAGGCGTCCGATGACGACGCTGACGCGCCTTACCCGAAGATGCGCAGGAACCTCACCAATGCACGGGTGCGGGCGCTGAAGAGCGTCGGCGTGTAGTAGGAACCCGCGACGCGTTTGGAGACTTCCGACAAGGTCGGATAGGGCGCGACGAGACCCGCCATCGTGCTGAGCTTGATGCCGCGCGATTTCGCCAGCACCCAGGGCAGAATCAATTCGCCCGCTTCCGGCCCGACGATGGTGCAGCCGAGAATGCGGCTATGCATGTCAGTGATGATCTTGATGTGGCCTTCGGTCTGGCGCATCGTCTGGGCGCGATCGTTCTCGGCGAACTGCCAGCGCAGCACATTGATCTTCTTGTAGTGCGCGCGCGCCTGTTCCTCGGTCTCGCCGACATGGGCGATCTCGGGATCGGTGAAAGTCACCCAGGGGATGTTGGCGTAATCGACCTTGGCGGGAATGCGGAAAAGCGCGCTGCGAATGACGAGGCCTGCGTGATAGCCCGCGACATGGGTGAACTGCAATCCTCCGATGACATCGCCGATGGCGTAGATCCGCCTGTTCGAAGTCTTCAATGAATCATCGACATTGATGCCGTATCGCGAATATTGAACGTCGGCCTTTTCGAGACCCAGTCCGAGGACGGAGGGCGCACGGCCTGCGGCGACGAGCAGATGCGAACCCTGGATCACGTCGCCATTTTCAAGCGTCACCGAAATCGCGCCTATCTGACCCGCCAGCGTTTCGTCGCCTGCAACAGAGGCAATGCGCGTGCTCTCCAGAATATCGACGCCTTCGCGCATCAGTTGGTCGATGACGATGGCGGTCAATTCCGGATCGTCCTTGGCAAGCGGAATGGCGGCGTCGATGACCGTGACTTTCGCGCCGAGGCGGCGATGGGCCTGCGCCATTTCCATGCCGATGGGACCGCCGCCGATGATGATGAGATGGGCGGGGCATTCCGTAAGATCGAAGATCGTCTCATTGGTGAGATAGGGCACGGTGTCGAGCCCGGTGAGCGGCGGAATGGCGGCGCGCGATCCTGTGGCGACGACGAAGCGCCGGGCGCGGATTTCCGTCGTGCCGACCATCAGCGACCGGCGATCCCTGAAATGCGCGTCGCCCTTGATGACGGTGACGCCGAGCCCTTCGAAGCGTTCGACGCTGTCATTGGGGGCGATGGCCTTGATGACGCCGCGCACATGGGCATTGACCTTGGCGAAGTCGATCTTCGGTTTCACGCGCGCAATACCGAAGCGTTCGCCATCCATCATGTCATAGGCGTGTTTGGCGGCCGCGATCAGCGCCTTTGAGGGCACACAGCCGGAATTGAGGCAATCGCCACCCATCTCGCCACGCTCGACCAGAACCGTGCGCGCGCCAAGCTGGGCCGCGCCCGCTGCGACCGACAGGCCGCCGGAGCCCGCGCCGATGACACAAATGTCCGCCTTGATTTTAGTGACCATGAATCTGTCCGGAAGTTCGTGTGAGAGAAATCAGCGGGCGCTGCGAAAATGACGATAAAGCACGGGCAAAAGCGATAGTGCGGCGAGCGCCAGCAGCGGACCGATCACCTTGGGCTGGCTCAACAAATGAAGGTCGGGCGTGCCGCCCGCATCGAAGACAACGCCAAGCCCCGCCCCGAGGCTGGCAAAGACGAAAGTGCCGGGGATGATGCCGACGAAGGTCGCCCCCATGAAGGTGGAGGGCGTGACGCCCAGAAAGGCCGGCGCGAGATTAACCAGCCAGAAGGGGAATACCGGCACGAGGCGGAGAAAGAGGAGATAGCTGAAGGCGTTTTTGGCGAAGCCCTCTTCCATGCGGGCGATGGCGGAGCCTGCCTTGGCGCGGAGAAGATCGGCAAAGGCGGTGCTGGCGGCGATGAAGAGGATCGTCGCGCCGACGGTCGCGCCCACGACGGTGGCAAGCCCGCCGACCAGCGTGCCGAAGAGAAAGCCGCCAGTGATGGTGGCGACAAGCCCGCCGGGCAGCGACAGGGCCGCCATGACGGCATAGGCGGCCATATAGATGAAAATGGCGGCCAGATAATGGGCCGCGACCCAGTCGCTCAGCGCCGCCCGGTTGTCGCGCAATGTGTCGAGCGTGACGAAGCGCTGCAGGTCGAAGGCAAAGAAGAGCGCAAAACCCAGCGCCAGGACGGCGAGCGGCCAGAAACGCGCAATGGCTGAGCGGGTCGGCGCAGATTCGGGCGCTTCGCCCGGTAGATCGGTCATGTTTTCCCCAATTCCCGTTTCATACAGGTTTCGCTGTCATAGCCTCAAAAGATACACGAACAAATAATGAACATTCATCATTTGACGCTCCCGCATTGCCTGAAGTGGAGATTACGCGAAAAAGAGGAGCAAAAGGCACGGGCTTTATCTTACAAGTCGGCAAGAAGGGGCTCAGGCGCATTGACTTCCTATCGATTTATCGACTATACACCCGGCCAGACAGCCGTCAGGTCCAAGCCCGACGGCCTTTGTATTCTTGAGCCTTCAGAGACGCGACCAACCGGGTTGACGCTCAGGCTTATATCGGCGGAGACAGAGACGTGAAACGGACCTATCAACCGAGCAAGCTCGTCCGCAAGCATCGCCACGGATTTCGTGCGCGCATGGCAACTGTTGGTGGCCGTCGCGTCATCAACAACCGTCGTGCGAATGGTCGCAAGAAGCTCTCGGCTTAATTCAGACCGCCGGGCAACCGGCGCCTGTCTTGTGGCGGCTTGAGGAGACAGCTTTCGGGCAACTGAGCAATCAGGAAGACTGGGTAACCAGAAACAATGCCTCAAGCGTGTTTTGACACCGGGACGAGCCACATGACCCGGCCCCCCGAACTTCAAAGATTAAAGAAACGTCCGGAATTTCTGGCGGCGGCTCGCGGCGACAAGTCGGCGCTGGGCGGTCTTGTGCTTCAGGCCCGCGCCCGCGGCGACGACGCGCCAGCGCGTGCCGGCTTTACGGTCACGCGCAAGGTGGGCAATGCGGTCATCCGCAACCGGGCGCGCCGCAGGCTCAAAGAAGCCGCACGTGAAATCCTTCCCCTTCTTGGAAAAGCCGGTTACGACTACGTCCTTGTCGGACGTCAGTCGACATTGACGCGCGCCTGGCCCGATCTGCTCGACGACCTGCGCGCCGCACTTGCCAAGGTCCATCGCAACGCCTCGTCGTCGCGCGCCCCTTCTTCATCGCGCGACGAGGACAAGAAAGACATAGTTCATGGGTGATAATCGTAATTTCCTGATCGCCATCTTGCTTTCGGTCGTCATCTTTGTCGGCTGGCAGCATTTTGTCATCAGCCCGCGCATGGAAACCGAAAAGGCCCGCCAGGACGCCATTGCCGAGCAGACGGCCAAAGCCGCAGGTCAGACCACCCAGCCGAGCGCAGCGCCTGTCGCGAGCAATGGGTCGAGCGGCGCGACGATCCTGCCGACCGTCGGCAATGGCGCGGCGACGGTGCCTACCAGCGTCACCCGCGACGCAGCGCTGGCGACAAGCCCGCGCGTCACGATCTCATCCGATCAGCTCGACGGCTCCATCGCGCTCAAGGGTGCGCGTTTCGACGATCTTCGTTTACGCGCCTATCGCGAGACGGTGGACAAGACGAGCCCTGAAATCGCGCTCTTCTCGCCCGCCCATACCGCGCAGCCCTATTTTACCGAACTCGGTTTCATTGCCGCGCCGGGCAGCAATGTGAAACTGCCGACCGCCGATACGACATGGGCGATTGAACAGGGCGACAAGCTGACGCCGACGACGCCGGTGACGCTCGCCTGGGACAATGGCGAAGGCCTGGTCTTTCACCGCACCATTTCGATGGACGACAAATTCCTCTTTTCCATCGTGGACCGCGTAGAGAACAAGGGCGCCAGCGCCGTCACTCTTTATCCCTATGGTCTGATCTCGCGCATCGGCGAACCCGCCAGCAAGGCCTTCTACATCCTGCATGAAGGCTTCATCGGCGAGTTCAAGGAGCACGGCGAAGAAGCCATCAAATATGCCACCGCCATCAAGGACAGCACGGTGAAGTCGATCACCGACACCGAAGGCTGGCTCGGCATTACCGACAAATACTGGGCGGCAGCGCTCATCCCGCAGGCGGGCCAGAAATTCGTCGCGCGCTTCAGCGCCACACCCGGCGCGACCGCCGACCCGCAGCAGGAACATTTTCAGGCCGACTTCCGTCACGAAGCGATGGTTGTTGCGCCCGGCGCCGACCTCACGGTCAAGAACCAGCTCTTTGCCGGCGCGAAAGTCTCCAAGGTCATCAATGGCTATCGCGATCAGGGCATTTTCCGCTTCAACCTGCTGATCGACTGGGGCTATTTCTGGTTCCTCACGCAACCTGTGTTCAAAGGCATCGACCTGATCGCCAAATTCACGGGCAACTTCGGCGTCGCCATTCTCATCATAACGGTGTTGATCAAGGCCGCCTTCTTCCCGCTCGCCAATCGCTCCTATGAATCGATGAGCAAGATGAAGAAGCTCCAGCCGCGCATGGAAGAACTGCGCGAGCGCCACAAGGACGACAAGATGGCCCAGCAGCAAGCCATCATGGCGCTCTACAAGGATGAGAAGGTCAATCCGATTGCGGGCTGTCTGCCTGTGATCATCCAGATTCCCGTCTTCTTCTCGCTCTACAAGGTGCTCTTCGTCACCATCGAAATGCGTCATGCGCCGTTCTTCGGCTGGATCCACGATCTTTCCGCGCCCGATCCGACGACGATCTTCAACCTGTTCGGCCTGCTGCCCTATGACCCGACGTCGGTGCCGATGATCGGCCAGTTCCTGGCGCTCGGCGTCTGGCCGCTGATCATGGGCTTCACCATGTTCGTGCAGCAGCGCATGAACCCCGCGCCCGCAGACCCCGTGCAGCAGCAGATTTTCATGTGGATGCCGATCGTCTTCACCTTCATGCTGGCGAGCTTCCCGGCCGGTCTCGTCATCTACTGGGCCTGGAACAATTCGCTGGGCGCGTTGCAGCAGGGCGTCATCATGCGTCGTCAGGGCGTGCCGATCGAAATCTTCAGCAACCTCGGCTTCAAGAAGTCGCCTGCCGACAGCGGAAAATCCTGACGCATGGCAAAAGAGCCCGAGCCGCCGCGCGCCGACTTCGAGCAGGAAGCTCTCGAAGGCAAGGGGCTCATAACCGGCGATCTGGAAATGGGCCGCTGGCTCTTTGCCCAGCCTTGCGACTTCCTGCGCGGTTCGACCTCGGTTGAAAACCTGCCGCCGCCCGGCGCGCCGGAGATCTGCTTTGCCGGTCGCTCCAATGTCGGCAAGTCGAGCCTCATCAACGCATTGACGGGCCGCAACACGCTGGCGCGCACTTCCAACACGCCGGGCCGCACGAAGGAACTCAATTTCTTCACGCTGGGCCCCAAGGGCTATCCGGCGCTGATGCTGGTTGACCTGCCGGGCTACGGCTATGCCCGCGAGACGCGCACCCGCGTCGAACAATGGACGAAGCTCGTCATGTCCTATCTGCGGGGCCGGGTCGAACTGCAACGCGTGATCGTGCTGATCGACAGCCGCCACGGGCTCAAGGACAGCGACCACGAGGTCATGAAGCTGATGGACGAGGCCGCCGTGTCGTTTCAGGTGGTGCTGACCAAGATCGACAAGCTGAAAGCGGGCGAACTCGACAAGACGATGGAAGAAGTGCGCCTCGGCGTCCGTCGCCATGTGGCGGCGCACCCCACCATCATCGCCACATCGTCGGAAAAAGGCACCGGCATCGCCGAATTGCGAGCCGAAATCGCCTTGCTGGCAGACCCGGAAGCCTTCCGCTATAAATCCAAGAGCGAATAAGCAGAAAACCGGCCGCCTCGCTATCTGAGGAATCGCCGGGTTGAGGGAGAGTGTGCTTCATGTCGGACAAGACGTCACATCAGCCAGATGACGAAGCTAAAGATATCGATCGCGCCCGCGTTCTGTCCGAGGCGCTCCCCTTCATGCAGCGCTATGACAAGCGCACCATCGTCGTCAAATACGGCGGTCATGCGATGGGCGACGAAAAGCTCGGCGCGGAATTTGCCCGCGACATCGTGCTGCTCAAGCAATCCGGCCTCAACCCCATCGTCGTGCATGGCGGCGGGCCTCAGATCGGCGCCATGCTCAATCGGCTCGGCATCAAGAGCGAGTTTTCCGGCGGGCTTCGCATCACCGACAAGGCGACCGTCGAGATCGTCGAGATGGTGCTTGCAGGCTCGATCAACAAGCAGATCGTGGCGCAGCTCAATCAGGCGGGCGGCCTCGCCATCGGGTTGAGCGGCAAGGACGGCAACCTGATCGTCGCACGCAAGGTGCAGCACAAGATTCACGATCCGGAATCCAATATCGAAAAGATTCTCGATCTCGGCTTTGTCGGCGAACCCGAAAGCGTCAATCCTGAAATCCTGAAGACGATCATCGCCTCCGACATCATCCCTGTGATTGCGCCTGTCGGCATTTCGCGGGACGGACATACCTACAACATCAATGCCGATACGGCGGCAGGCGCCATTGCGGCGGCGATGGGCGCCACGCGCCTGCTGCTGCTCACCGATGTGCGCGGCGTCCTCAACAAGGACGGCGATCTCGTTGAAAAGCTCACCGTGGACGAAGCCACCGCCATGATGAAGGACGGCACGATTTCGGGCGGCATGATCCCCAAGGTCGAGACCTGCCTTGAAGCGGTCGAAGGCGGCGTCGGCGCGGTGGTCATTCTCGACGGGCGTGTGCGCCATGCCGTGCTACTGGAGCTTTTCACCGAACATGGCGTCGGCACGCTGATCCAGAAAGGCGACGCCGCCGACAGTGGAAAGCCCTCGTGAAGGCGGTGCGGTGAAGGGCGGCAGCAAAGTTCTGGCCCTGTTGACGCTGCCGCTCCTCGCGGCGGCGACACTTCTGATGGGGACGGTAACAGCGAAAGCCGACTACCGCTTCTGCAATGCGACAAGCTATGTCCTGGAAGGGGCGATCGGCATTCACATTGGCGATGCGACGCCCGCAACATCCATATCCGACGACAACGACAATACATCGACCGACGCCGGGGAAGCGGCAGCGCTTGCTGGCGGCGGCAAGTGGCAGTCGAGGGGCTGGACCCTTGTTCTGCCCGGCGATTGCAAATCGGTTTTGCCCGGCTCCCTCGCCAAGGGGGATTATTATGTCTTTGCGCGTTCGATCGATGCGCATCACGGGCCAACAAAATATTTCTCCGGCAATATGCGTTTCTGCACCGTGCCCGAAAAATTCGAGATCACGGGGCGCGAGAACTGCGCCATGCGCGGCTTTGACTCCCACGACTTCATCCGCGTTGCGGTCAAGGCCGCCGATGGGTGGACGACAACCTTCCGCGAACCACGCGACTATTCGTTTTCAAAGGCGGAAATCGCGGGCGCGCAACGTCTGCTGAAAGACAACGGTCTGCGCCTGCCCAGAATTGACGGCTACGCCGCCAAGAATACGAGGCGCGCCGTGGAAGCCTTTCAGCGCTCCGCCCATATTGCGACGACGGGGGTCATCGATCGAAAGCTTCTGGAAGAGTTGATCGAGGGTGCGCAGAAGGAACAGGCCAAACTCGGGCTCAATCTCTGCAACAAGACCAACTATCTCGTATGGGCCGCCATTGGCGTCAGCGCGGATGCAGATGATGACGACCTGTCGAGCGGATGGATCAGGGTGCCGCCGGGCTCCTGCACCAAGGCGATCAAGGACAAGCTCGGAGCGCAGAAAGCCTATTATGTCTATGCGGAAGCCACCGACAAAAAGGGCGCCGTGATCACCCGTGGCGGAAAGCGGCTCACCTGGGGCGGAAAACATGCCTTTTGCGTCAAGACCACCAGGTTTGAAATCATCGGTCGCGACGCCTGCGTCGCGCGCGGCTATGACGAACGCCCCTTCATGCTCATCGATGCAGGCGGCAAGCCACTCTACAATCTGCCCTTGCAATAGGATGGATCAGGCCTTGATGCCGAAATAGTTGAGATGCCAGCGCATCTCCTCTTCATCCATCGGATAGTCGATGCCGCCACGCGGCAGGACGCGCGCGTCAGGCGGAATATTGGCGACGAATATTTCAATCGCCAGAGCCGTACGCATGGCAAGGCCGGCATGCCAGCACAGGGCGGCGATGCCCTTCCCGCTCTTTGCCTCGATGATACTGGCGACGAGCTTATCCGACGTGTCTGTCATGAGCGACAAGGCCAGCGACACGGCATCCTTGTGTTGCAGGGTCGCGGCCTTGGCGATCAGATCGTCATTGAGCTTGCCCATCTTGTGGGCGCGATAAATGTTGACGACGGCGTCGCCCGGCGTTGGCGTCGCCTCCTTCGCGTCGTTCTCGATGCGAGACTGGGCGCGCTCCTTGAGGTAGCGCTCGGTTTCTTCGTCGAGGTTCTGCTTGAGCGACAATTCCTCGATCAACGAGCGCGAAACGAAGACGGCAATGCGGCGCACGGCGCGAAGCGAAAGCGCAGGCCGCATCACAAGCGGCAAATGCCAGGCCTCGATGGAGGCCGCATCGGAGATGATGCGATCCAGCGTATTTTCGCGTATCTCCGCATCGGGATTGGCGAGCAGTTGCGCAATGGCGGGAATTTCGAGCGTCGCGACAATCGCATCGGCCAGAGAACTGTCCAGCGAGCGGCGGCGTGCAATGGCCTCCAACGCGCCATGAACCCGCGTCGTGGCCACGATTTCGAGCAGGTCCACGTCAGACAGAAGAGGCGAATATTCAAGCACTGGCGCGCAGACCATCAGCTCCACGTCGCGCGCGAGCGAAACAGCGATACGCTTGGGCACGTTCGGGCAGGACTTGATTTCTTCCGCCACGATCTGGCGGACCCGCGTCACCTCGTCATTGGCGAGCTTTTCAAGCAGCGCGAGCACGCGATCGCTCACACCCCTCAAATCATGCGAGGCAATATCCGGCACGATGCGGCCGATCTTGCGCGCAAGTTCTTCGCGCACTTCCGCCTCGCTGTCCCTGACGAGGTTTTCGCTTGCCTGAATGGGTGTCGAAGGATTTGCCGCCACGAGCGAGCGGACCTTTACGTCCTCGTCGCTTGCCAGATAGTAAAGCGTTTCGGGAGGCGCATCGGAACGCCCCGCCAGTTCGCGGCGCGTCTGGAGATTATGGCCTTCAAGAGCCGCGCGCGCGTCCTCATAGCCCAGCCGCGCGGGCAGCTTCTCTGAGAAAAAGAGCTTTTTCAAAAAGTTCAATGACATAGGCATCTCCAGCAACCCAGTCTTGGCCTGGAGCATTAAATCGGCGTTAAAGTCTTCATCTCACCCCGCCTGCAGACTTGCCAAAAGTGACGGGGAGAGGCACTTTCGCTGCAACATGGTTACCAAATACACACCGGATGCCGGCTTCGCGCATGTTGAACACTGGGTCTTCGACCTGGACAACACGCTCTATCCGCCTGCCTGCAATCTGTTCGGCCAGATCGACGTCCGCATGACCGAATTCATCGCGGCCTATCTGGCTGTGGACGCGGTCGAGGCGCGGCGCGTGCAAAAGGATTTCTATGTCGAGCATGGCACAACGCTGGCGGGCCTGATGGCCGTCCACAAGATGGCGCCGGAGGCCTTTCTCGAACATGTGCATGATATCGACGTCAGTGTCGTGACGCCCGACGCCTCGCTCGGCGAAGCCATCCGGCAATTGCCGGGTTCCAAGATCATCTTCACCAACGGCTCGGTGAAACACGCCGAGAATGTCGTGACGCAACTCGGCATCGCCGATGTGTTCGACGGCATCTATGACATCGTCACCACCGGCTATAAGCCCAAACCCGAACGCGACGCCTATGAGCGCTTCGTGGCCGCAAGCGGCATCGCGCCGGAACGCGCTGCGATGTTTGAGGATATTCCGCGCAACCTCACCATCCCGCATGATCTGGGCATGACGACCGTCTGGGTGCGTCCGCAAGGCGAAGCGGGACCGGATCGCTATCAGCGCCTGTCACATGAAGGCGGCGACGCAGACCATGTGCATCATATGACGGATGATCTGACGGGATTTTTAAGCAAGCTGGCGCGATAGCATTTGCATCCGGGCCCCGTCCTTCGAGACGCCGCAAGGGCGGCTCCTTGAGGCATGAGGGTTCTTTTCACAATGTACAATATGTACCGACCTCATCCTGAGGAGGACCGCTTGGTCCGTCTCGAAGGATGGTTGCAAGTAAAGAGCGTTCAATTATTTACTTGCGACCGAACAGACGCTCGATGTCGGTCAGCTTCAGTTCGACATAGGTGGGGCGGCCATGATTGCACTGACCGGAATGTGGCGTTGCTTCCATCTCGCGCAGCAGCGCGTTCATTTCCTCGCCCGTCAAACGACGGCCCGCGCGCACCGAGCCATGACAGGCAATGGTGCCGCAGACATGTTCGAGCCGTTCCTTCAATGACAGCGCTTCGTCGAGTTCGGCGAGATCGTCGGCGAGGTCCTGAACGAGGCCCGCGACATCGAGCTTGCCAAAAATGGCTGGCACTTCGCGCACCACGACTGCGCCCTCGCCAAAGCCTTCCAGCACGAAGCCGAGTTCGGCGAGTTCGCCTGCCCGCGCCGTCAGACGCTCGGCTTCGGCCTCATCGAGTTCGACGACTTCGGGGATCAGCAATATCTGGCGGGCGACGCCTTGCGCGGCAATCGCCCTCTTCATCCGCTCATAGACGAGACGCTCATGCGCAGCATGCTGATCGACAATGACGATGCCGTCCGCCGTCTGGGCGATGACATAGGTTTCATGCAATTGCCCGCGCGCGACACCGAGCGGCGGGACATCTCCCTCCGCCCGCTCCGGCAGATCGGTATCGGCCTGTGGTTCGACACGCGCCGAATGGCCGCCGAGATCGGCAAAGGCGCTCTGCCAGTTCGATGTGGTGGAGGGCGCGGAAAAGCCTTGGGCAGCGCCCGGTGCTGGAAAATTCAGTGGCGGGCGGTTGGCGAATGACGGATCGCTGCGCAGGGCGCCAAGGGCGGCTTCGGCCACCGTCGTCGAGGCGCGGTGACCTGCGTCATGAAGCGCATGTTTGAGTGCGCCCACGATCAGCCCGCGCACGAGGCCTGCATCGCGGAAACGCACTTCGGCCTTGGCGGGATGCACATTGACATCGACGTCGTGCGGCTCGATCTCGACGAAAAGCGCAACGGCGGGGTGACGGTCGCGGGCCAGAAAATCGGCGTAGGCCCCGCGCACCGCGCCGACGATCAACTTGTCGCGGACGGGACGGCCATTGACGAAGAGAAACTGCATCTGCGCATTGCCGCGATTATAGGTCGGCAGACCGGCAAAGCCGGTGAGACGGATGTTCTCGCGCGTCGCATCGATCGCCAGCGCATTCTCGGCAAAGTCGCGGCCCATGATCGCGCCCAGACGCTTGAGCCGCCCGTCATCGTCGGGAAATTCCGGCGCAAGGCGCAGCATGTTGCGTGTTTCGCTCGTCAGCGAAAAGCCGACTTCGGGATGCGCCATCGCCAGCCGTTTGACGACATCGGCAACGGCGAGCGTTTCGGAGCGTTCGCTTTTGAGAAACTTGAGGCGCGCGGGCGTCGCATAGAAGAGATCGCGGATTTCGATACGCGTGCCCGCAGGGCCCGCCGCAGGCTCGACGGCCGACACCTTGCCGCCTTCGACCGTGATGCGCGACGCGCTGTCGCCATCGGCAGGTCGCGAGATAATGGCAAGCCGCGCCACTGCGCCGATGGAGGGCAGCGCCTCGCCACGAAAACCGAGCGTCGCCACATCATGCAGGTCTTCGCGGCCATCCGCGCCTGTCGTCAGCTTGGAGGTCGCGTGGCGCTCGATGGCAATCTCAAGGTCTTCCGCGCTCATGCCGATGCCATCGTCGGTGACGCGGATCAGATCGCGCCCGCCGCCGCCGATGATGATGTCGATCTGCGACGCGCCCGCATCGAGCGCGTTTTCGACGATTTCCTTGACCGCGCTCGCGGGCCGTTCGACCACTTCGCCTGCGGCGATGCGATTGATCGTGCCTTCGCTGAGACGGCGGATCACGCTCATGGGTCAGCCCATCTCCGCGAGATATTTGCGCGCCAGTATCTTGCCTTCCTCGACGGCAGGCTGGTCGAAAGGATCGACGCCGAGCACCTTGCCCGCGATAATGGTCTCAAGCATGAAATGCATGAAGAGCGCGCCGAGTGCAAACTCGTCAAGCTGCGGCACCATGAATTCGCGCACCGGACGCCCGTTGCGCGCCAGCGTGTCGATGGTGGCGCGCGCTTCGGCGTCCACCAGATCGCCGATATGTTTGCCCGCCAGCCCTTCAAAGCCTGTGCCTTCGGCCAGTGACGCCAGCGCTTGCGGCCCCTCGCCCGCCGTCTCGGTGCGGAAGATCGTGAACATCTTGTCGCGCGGCCCGTCGAGATAGAGCTGCAACTGGCTGTGCTGGTCGACAGGGCCGATGGCCTTGACGGGCGTCGTGCCGTGGCCCTGCTTGCCGAGGCTTTCGGCCCAGAGCTGGCAATGCCAGGCGATGAAACGATCAAGCCGGTCGGCATAGGCCATGAAGACGGAAAGGTCTGCACCGCGCTCGCGCTGAAGCGCAATGGAAAGCGCCGCGCCGACGGCGGGCGCGATATCGGCGGCGGGCTCATTGGCGAGGATGGGCGCGAGCACGCTGGCGGCACCCTGACGGATCGCCTCCATGTCGAGACCCATGATATGGGCGGGCAACAGTCCGACCGTGGTCAGCACGGCATAGCGCCCGCCGACGCGCGGGTCGTGTTCGATGGTGGGAAAGCCATGTTTCTCGGCGAAGGCGCGCAAGGGGTTCGGCTTGCCGTCCCTGGCGGGTTCGGTCAGCACCAC
>JBAQNC010000218.1:0-8746 GCA_049303435.1 Parvibaculum sp.
GCACCCAACGCGTCTTTCGCCATCAACTGGTCTGCGACCTGGCGCGCAAGGTCGGCTTCGACGCCGCGTTCGATGTAAATGCGAGCCAGTTCCTCACGCTCGAACTCGGGCTGGCCCGCAAGCTCCGGCAATGACCGTTGAATGATGGATTAAAGACGTGGATGGCCCGACTCAATCGGGCCATGACGGCACTATTGGCCAAGACATCAGCCCGACCTCCACGCCATGCCCCGCTTCAGGCGGGGCATCCACGCCTATCCACTGTCATCCCGGAACAGGACCGGGAGGACCGCGCAAAATTTCGCACTTTGCCGCATACGCAGCCACATGCTGATCGCATAGGCTAAGCCCTGCCATGAGGCGTCTGACATGAAACGATCAAGGGAGCGGTCTTGATGACAAACCCGAAGAGCTCAAGCCCGCAACAACGGCCAGTGTCGGCAACGGTCGGCGCGCCTGCCGTTCATGCGATTTCAGCAGAGGCCGTGCTCTCCGCAGTCGGTGGCACCGCGGCGGGCCTCTCGGAAATCGAGGCGGCGCAGCGTCTCGGGAAATTTGGTCCCAACCGGCTGCCAGAACCTCCCCGGCGCAGCCCGGTCCTTCGTTTTCTCTCCCAATTCAACAATGTCCTGATCTATGTGCTGCTGGGCTCCGCCGTGATCACCTCGACGCTCGGCCATCTCGTCGATACCGGCGTCATCCTGGCTGTGGTGATCGCCAATGCGATCATCGGCTTTATCCAGGAAGGCCGCGCCGAGCAGGCGATGGACGCCATCCGCCAGATGCTCGCGCCCAGATCGTCGGTATTGCGCGATGGCGAACGCCGCAGCATCGACAGCGCTTCTCTCGTTCCCGGCGATATCGTGCTGATTGAAGCAGGCGACCGCGTCCCCGCCGATCTGCGTCTGATCGAGGCCACCGGCTTGCGGGTCGAGGAAGCGATCCTGACCGGCGAATCCGTACCCGTCGACAAGACGACAAAGCCGGTCGCGCTTGATGCATCAATCGGTGACCGGTCCTGCATGGCCTTCAGCGGCACGCTCATTGCGGCGGGTGCCGGGCGCGGGGTTGTCACTGCCACGGCGGCTGCAACCGAAATCGGCCACATCAGCGGGATGTTATCCCGGGTCGAGACATTGACAACGCCGCTCGTCCAGCAGATGGATGCATTTTCCCGCTGGCTGACAATCCTCATTCTGCTGTTCGCGGCGGTTCTGCTCGTCTATGGCTATTACGTCAGGCATCTGCCCTTTGCCGAGCTGTTCATGGCCGTCGTCGGCCTGATCGTGGCGGCGATTCCGGAAGGACTGCCGGCCGTGCTCACGATCACGCTAGCCGTGGGCGTGCAGGCAATGGCGCGACGCAATGCGATCGTCCGGCGACTGCCAGCGATCGAAACCCTCGGCTCTGTCTCGGTTATCTGCAGCGACAAGACGGGGACGCTGACCCGCAACGAGATGATGGTGGCAACGCTTGCAAGCGCCCACCACACCTATTCCGTCGCCGGAAACGGCTATGCCCCCGAAGGCAGCATCTGCCTGGATGATGCGGACGTGGACACGGCCGCGCATGCGCTGCTGGTCGAGTTCGCCCGCGCCGCCGCTCTCTGCAATGATGCCTCACTCCGCGGCGACGATTCCGGATGGAAGGTCGAGGGCGATCCGATGGAAGGCGCCCTCAAGGCGCTGGCCGGCAAGATCATGCGCCAGGGCCCCAATCCCTTTGCCGATTGGCAGCGCTCCGACAGCATCCCCTTCGATGCCAGGCACCGCTACATGGCTGTCTTGCACCATGATCATGAGGGTCATGCGGCAATCCATGTGAAAGGCGCGCCCGAACGCCTGATCGCCATGTGCAAGGCGCAGCGAGCGGCAGACGGCACGACCGAAGCGCTCGATAGAGACTATTGGCATGACCGGATCGGCGAGATTGCCGCGCGAGGCCAGCGCGTGCTCGCTTTGGCGGTGCGCGCCGTCGGGCAGGATCAGATCGTTCTCAAGACCGCCGATCTCGAAAATGAACTCGTGCTCATCGGCCTCGTCGGTCTGATCGATCCCCCCCGGCCCGAAGCGATTGCAGCCGTCGCGGAATGTCGTCAAGCGGGCATCCGCGTCAAGATGATCACGGGCGATCATGCCGGCACGGCGGCGGCCATCGCACGCCAGATCGGCCTGCAAAATCCGGACAAGGTGCTGACCGGCGCCGATATCGAAAGCATGGACGATGCCGAACTGGCGGCCACCGTCGTCGATGTGGATGTGTTTGCAAGGACAAGCCCCGAACACAAGCTCCGGCTCGTGACCGCCCTTCAATCGCATGGGCTGACGCTCGCCATGACAGGCGACGGCGTGAATGACGCCCCCGCGCTCAAGCGCGCCGATGCCGGCATCGCCATGGGCCAGAAGGGCAGCGAAGCGGCAAAGGAAGCCTCAGAGCTCGTCCTTGCAGATGACAATTTCGCATCAATTGTCGCGGCGGTGCGCGAGGGACGCACGGTCTATGACAACATCAAGAAAGTCATCAGCTGGACGCTCCCGACCAGCGTAGGCGAGTCAATGACCATCGCCTTCGCGTTGTTTTTCGGGATGGCGCTGCCGATAACGGCTGTACAGATTTTATGGGTCAACCTGATCACGACCATCACGTTGGGGCTAGCGCTGTCCTTCGAGCCAACGGAAGAAAACACGATGAGGCGGCCACCGCGCCCGCGCAATGAGCCGCTGCTTTCCGGCACCTTGATCTGGCACATCATCCTTGTCTCGATGCTGTTCCTTGCCGCCGTCTTCGGCATCTATGCCTATGCCATCGACCGGGAATATGAACCCGAACTCGCCCGCACCCTCGCCGTGAATACGCTCGTTGTGCTCGAGATATTCCACCTGTTCTTCATCCGGAACATCTATGGCACTTCACTCACCTGGAAGGCGGTGCAAGGCACGCGCGTCGTCTGGGCCTGTGTGATCGCTGTCACGCTGGCGCAGTTCGCGGTGACATATCTTCCGCCGCTTCAACTGCTGTTCGGCACGCGGGCCGTGTCGCTCTTCGATGGACTGCTGATCATTGCGGTCGGGGCCACGTTCTTCGCCCTCATCGAGACAGAAAAACAGTTGCGTCTCGTCTTCCGCAATCATCAGGCATGACCGCCCCAGGTCGATCAAATGGAAGGCGATGGACCGCAAGACGACGCCTGCCCCCCCGCGCTCGCACGGCTCGCTTGCCCTCTCCCCTTGAGGGAGAGGAACGGCAGTCCAACGTTCTCTGTTTAGCGACAGGCTTTTCTGACCCGACAGCTCCGCGTGGCTTCACCTCCCCGCGGCAGGGGTCATCGCCGCTGGCCTTTCGGAAAAAAGTCGTCCGACTCCCACGCCCCTTACGCTCCCGTCATTATCGCGGAGCAGAAACAGGGCGTCGAGCCCACGTTTTCTTGCGAGTGCTGCTCCCCTGTCGGATCCGAGCACCATCAGCGCGGTCGCCCAGGCATCGGCCTCGGCACAGCTTCGCGCCACGACGGTGACTGATGCTGGCGCGGCCAGTACGGGCGCGCCACGGCCCGGGTCCATGGTGTGCGACAAACGCCGGCCCTGCACCTCGACCCAATGGCGGTAGTCGCCCGAGGTCGCCACGGCGGCGTCCTGAAGCGCGAGGATGGAATGGGGTGTCCGGCGCTTGGCGTCCGGCGCCTCCACCGCGATGTTCCACGCCTCTCCGTCCGGCCGAAGGCCCATCGCGCGCATCTCGCCGTCGATGCCAATGAGGGCGTTGCCGATCCCGCAGTCGCGCAGGGTCCCGGCAAGCCGGTCGACCCCGTAACCCTTGGCGATGCCGTTCAGGTCGAGCGCGGTGGGAGCGGACTTGCGGGCATGAGTCTCGCCGATCTCCAGCGCCGTGTGCGCGGGCACACGGTCTGTCGTCATCGCAGCGCGGATACGGTCGGGCGCGGCAGCCTCGGGCCCGAAGCCCCAGGCTGCAACCGCATCACCCATGCCGATGTCGAAAGCGCCGCCGGAGGCGCGCCCGATCTCGATTCCCAGCCGCAGAACCTCCCTCAGCCGATCAGGCACCCTCACCCATGCGCCCACCGGTGCCGCGTTGAGGCGCATCAGGTCACTGTCGGGCCGCCAGGTGGACATCTGCGCATCCACTTCGTCGACGGCTGACTGCAGCGCCGCGCGGACCGAGCCCGGGTCGAAGCCCGGCTCCGCGAAGAACAGCGCCGACCACCGCGTGCCCATGGTCGGGCCGTTCAGCGCGTGGCGTTCCCGATCAGTAGATATCTTCGACATATCGCCCCTCCGCCTTCAGCGCTGCGGGGGTGAGCCCGGAGGGCGCGAGGATCTCCGCCAGCGCATCCGCTACGCCCGCCGCCATGTCGCGCCCGCCGCAGACCATGACGCGGGCACCGTCGCGGATCAGTCGGGCCACCTGCGCCGCGTCGCCGCGCAGCGCGTCCTGCACATATTGGGGCCGCGCCCCGCGCGAGACCGCCGTGACCAGCCGGGTCAGGCGGCCCTCCGCCTGCCATCCGGGCATCTCCTTGCCGTAGAAGAAGTCGCTTTCGGGATGGCGCATTCCGAAAAAGAGGTGAATGGGCCGCCGCCGCGCGTTGCCGCGCACAAAACCGGCAAGCGGGCCGATGCCGGTCCCGGCGCCGATCAGGACCAGCGGCGCGCGGCTACGGTCGGGCTGGAAGCCGGGATTGCGGCGCAGGAAGGCGGTCACCGCATCGCCCGGCTCCAGTGCCGTGAGCTGGCCCGAGCAGAGGCCGCCGGGATGCCTCCTGACCACGATCTCGACAAACCCGTCGCAACGCGCCGAGGCGAGCGAGTAGAGGCGTGGCACGGGACTGCCCTCGGGCAGGACGCCGATCAGGTCGCCGGCCTCGAACCGGGCAAAGCCTGTCCCGGTCAGCCGCTGCCAGAGCGTCGCCTTTGGCAGGGCGAAGCGCAGGATTGCGGTCGGGGCCTGCACCTTGGCACCATAATCGCGGCGCGAGATCAGGGTGAGCGTCTGGGTCGCGGGCGGAACCTGCCGGTGGACAAGCTCCAATTCGATCTTCAGCACCTCCCCCAGGGCGCGCCCCCAGCGGGCAAAATCTTGCGGCGACTGGCGGTCCACCGTATCGAGCGGCAGGAGTTCGGGCCAGGCCTTCGCCTCGGCCGCAGTAGCGACGGCTTTCGCGAAGGCGCAGTAAGCGGGGAAGCTGCGGTCGCCGAAGCCCAGCACGGCCAGGGCCGCCTCGGGCGCGCGGTCGAGAGCCGCCAGCCGGTCGAGAAACCCCTTGGCCGAGGACGGGGCACCGCCATCGCCATAGGTCGCGGCCAGCAGGATGATCCGCTCGGCGCGGGCGTAGCGCTCCGGCGCGAAGGCCATCATGGGCGCGGTGTGGACGCTCTGCCCGGCCTCTGTCAGCGCGGCATGGAGCGTTGCGGCGAAGACCCATGTGCTGCCGCCCTCGCTGCCGACGAGCAGGATCGTCTCGGCCCGACCTGCAGGCTGGTTGCCGCGAATGCGTGGCCGAGTGCGCCGCCCGGCGAGCCAGATCAGTACGCCCGTTCCACCCATTGCGGGCACGCCGAGCGCCGTGAGCCCCAGCACCATCCCCAGCGTCGCAGCGCCCTGGCCGGTATGCAGCATGTAGAGGGTTTCGGAGACGCGTTCCCATCCGGTCAGGTCAGCCCACCTCAGGAGCACCCCCGTACCTTGGTCGAGATATCCGGTGCCCCGGTCGGTCTTCAGCGTGAAGACGTCCGTCGTATCGCCCGGATAGGGAAAGCTCAGCTCGCGCAGCTCGGCGACAGAGGTCTGCCGCAAGGCGGGCATCTGGTCGAGCGCGAACCCCGTCTCGCCGCTCACCTCGACCGGGAAGGCCAGCGCTGCGCCGCCATCGGGCAAGAGGTCGAAGGTGGAGGCCGTCATCCACAGAGCAGTGGTAGACGAAAGAACAAGGCCAAACACCGCGAGACGGGCGATCTCGACGTGGAGTCTTCCGGCAAGCGGTCCGCGCAGCGGCGCGAACCAGTGCCGCCAGCCGCCCGCGCGCCGCGCGACCAGCGCCACGCCGCTAAGCGACAGGACCAGCATCGCCGCCGCTCCTGCGGCCATGGCGATGCGCCCGCCATCCCCGAGGAAGAGCGAGCGATGAAGGTTGGTCAGCCAGCGTTGCGTCTGGTTCGGGTCCGCCGAGGCCACGCCCTGCCCGGTGGCAGGGTCGATCACGGCGGCACCCGGCGCGCCCTGATCGAACCAGTAGGCGGTGATCCGTCCCGAGGGTGCACGGCGGATCTGTTCGACGCCCGGATAAGCAGCCTGGATGCTCTCGGCAAGTGTGGCAACCGTCAGGCCCGCCTCGGCCTGCGGCGCGGCAAGCCGCTCGGCCGCGGGGAAGACCGACAGCGCCGCGCCGCTGAGCGCGAGCACCGTGACGAGAGCGAGGGCCATAAGACCCGGCCAGCGATGGAGTGCACGGATCATGGCCCCGTCTCTTCACATGTCGTAGGCGAAGCTGGTGATGTAGCGGCGGCCTTTCACCGGTGTGCCGACGCCCTCCGTCGTCAGCGGCACGGCCACTTCATTCGGACTGTCGCGCATATCCTCTACGGCCGCGTCGATATGGAGGGTGTAGCCCGCATCGAAGAGCGCGTCGGCCAGGTCGAGCGTGATCTCGAGCGTCCGACCGGCACCCACGCTGGCACCGGTGATGCCGTTGACCTGCGCGGTGTCGCCCCCTGTGGCGCGATACCAGTCGGTCAGGTGCTCGTAGTATTTCGACTTGCCGCCGGCCATCCACAGGCTGCCGACATAGGCGCCCGAGGCGTCGGTGACGTAGAGCGCGAGATAGGCCCCGTCGCCGCCATAGTTGTTGAGGGCCGTGGTGAGCGTTACCGGCCGTGCCATGGCGAGGCCGGGAAGCGTCAGCGCGGTGGTGAGCGCGAGCGTGGCGAGAAGCGATTTCATCGGATGGGTCCTTGTTCGGAGAGGTGCGACGGAGCGGCTCAGTTCACCTGAACCCGTGGCGGGGCGCCGTTGCCGAAGAGGCCGTTCTGCGGTGGCGCGACGGTGCCGGCGGGCGCGGGATTGCGGGCCCCGCCGCGGTCGTCGTCATCCTCGTCATCGTCATCGTCATCGTCGTGGTCGCGCCGCGAGCCTTCACGCCAGCGGTCGTCGTCGTCATCATCGTCGCTTGCGAGAACGAGCGGCCTCGTTTGCGGGCCCTCCTCAAAGAGCGCGGCGAAGGGCCGAAGGCCCCCATCGGCCGGGGCCTGCATCGCGCTCCAGGCCGGGACGCCGATGGCAGCGGTCAGCGCCGTGGCGACGACGAGAAGTGTCAGGGTCTTTTTCATGGCAGGGTCTCCTTTCGTCTGCTGAGACCAATCTGGCGCGCCGACCTGAGGGCTTCCTGACGGCGCGGCGATTCCCGCTTCAGCTTGCCGTCAGGAAGAAGGCCCCGCCGGTGAGAGCGGGGCCAGGTGGGGCCGAAGGGACAATCGGCCTATCGGTGTGGCTGGACGGTCAGGCGATGTCGCCGGGACCGGGTCCGCGCTTGTCTCCGGTCACCATGGCGCGGGCAAGGTTCTCGTGGTGCCGGAATGAGGCCAGCACGACGCCGCCCACATGCAGCGCGGCGAGCAGCAGCATCAGGTTGGCAAGCGTCTCGTGGACCTCCTTCAGCGGGCCCTCGACCTCGCCCCGCTCGCCATATACGCGCGCGTCACCGTCGTCGTCGGCCCAGGCGGGTGCCACGATGGCGGGTATGGAAGGCAACATCGCCACGCGGGCCTCGTCCTCCATGAGCCAGCCGGTGAACGCCGTGCCCGAGAGCGTGACCAGCAGCGCTACGATCATCGCGGCGCCCGCCGGGTTGTGCCCGAGGTAGCGCCGCTCGCGACCACGCGTCATGTCCCCGAGATAGGCGAGCGTCTCGCCGGGGCCCTTCAGGAACTGCGCGAAGCGCGCATAGCGACTGCCCACGAGGCCCCAGCCCAGCCGGAACACCACCAGACCTGCGACCGTATAGCCTGCGATCTCGTGCACGGGCTGAAGTTCGTCCGCGGTCAGCCATGCGGTCGCGAAGGCCGCGACCAAGCCCCAATGGAACACCCGCACCAGAGGGTCCCAGACCCGGACCTTGCTGCTCGGCCCCGTGTTCATCTCTGGTGCCTGGTGCGAGATTGCGTCAGTCATCACTGCCTCCTTTGCGATCCCGGCCCCGATCCTGGTCGCGCCGATCGTCGTCCTCGTATTCGAACTCGATCACTTGCAGCGTCGCCGGATGAACGGTTACCTCGATCCGGCGACTCTCGGCATCGCGGCCGTCGATCTCGTAGCAGCCGTCGTCGATCTTGATGCGACGCACTGTCCAGCCGTTCTCCTCGGCCAGTCGTGCGACGGCGTCTCGTGGCTGCCAATCGGCCATCGGCACGAAGCAATCGTCGTCCGCAAGCGCGACGCCGGCCGGGAAGACCGTGAGAAAGCCGAGAATTGTCAATGTCTTCTTCATGGGCCAAACTCCTCGTTGCGGCCATCTTGATGCAATTCATGCGCGGCGAAGCTGACGGCAGCCTGAAGGGGTCTGGCCCACCCGCTTCAGCTTCATGTCAGCCGGACGGATCATGGAGGGTCATCGGAAAAGGACGGGGACGAGGATGCGCATTCTGCTGATCGAGGACGACACGGTTCTGGGGGCCGCAGTGCGCGATCAGATCGCCGCGGATGGCCAGTCGGTGGACTGGGTGACGCGCCTCGACGC
>JBAQNC010000219.1:0-1748 GCA_049303435.1 Parvibaculum sp.
ATCGATATCGTCTGGATCAACGGCTATGGCTGGCCTGTCTATCGCGGCGGCCCGATGTTCTATGGCGACACCGTCGGTCTCGACAAGGTGCTGGCCAAAATGAAGGAATTCCAGGCTCAGATGGGCGATGATTTCAAGCCCTCTGCTCTGCTCGAAAAACTCGTTGCCGAAGGCAAGGGCTTCAAGGATCTCAAGTAACCGGCAACTTTGCTGAACGAAAAAGGGGCGGTCATTGACTGCCCCTTTTTATTTTTACATTGTTCTCGCAAGGAAACTTCAACAGGCTCCGAATATGACCATCCGTCTTTATGAACTCGTCACAGCCAACGCCCGCGCACTGAGCCCTTTTGTCTGGCGGATCAAATACGCGCTGGCGCACAAGGGGCTCGACTTTGAAACCATACCTGTCGGCTTTACGGAAATTCCAAAGCTATGCGGCAGCCGATACAAGACCGTGCCGATCATCGAAGATGGCGAAACGACAGTTTGCGACAGCTGGGCGATTGCCGACTATCTCGATGTAACTTACCCCGACAGGCCGAAGCTTTTCTCCTCCCAGCAGGAACGCGCCATGATACGTTTCTTCGACAACTGGTTCGGCCTTGAAATCATGAACCGGATGTTTTCGATCAACGTACTCGACATCCACAATCATGCGCGTGAAGAAGATCAGCCTTATTTTCGCAAAAGCCGCGAGGCGCGTCTTGGCGGCAAAACACTTGAACAATTTGTCGATGGCCGCGAGGCGCGCTTGCCGGAATTGAACCAGGCCTTGCGCTCCATGCGCGCAACCCTGGCATCGTCACCCTTTCTCGGAGGCGACCAACCCAATTATGCCGACTATATAGCGTTGGGCGGCTTTCTCTGGACGAGCGCCATTTGCACGACACCGCTACTCACCAAGGACGACAAGCTGAATGAATGGCTGCAACGCGGCTTCAATCTTTACGACAACCTCGGCAGAGTCGAAGGTTATCCACTATCCACCTGATCTGCAAAAGATCAGGTGTTTTCATGCTCCACCCACGCTCTGACTTCATCCATTGAAAGCAACGAACATATTTGCGTCTGGGCCAGAACACCATTGAGGAAATTGGAGACACTATCACCTCCGAGCCGTTGGCAGCATAGACTGGACGGCAGAATGATAGCGTCGAAAGTTTCAACATTGCCCAAATGATCCGCAAAATATCCGCCGCCAGCGCTCCACCCGAATGCGAAATACGAAAAACCTGTCGTCACAAGAAATGGCAATGTCGTGACTGTCTGCAGTATCCCGTCCGAAACGATTTGTAGCGTGGGATAATCATCCGGATTGATATAGACCCTGATCGAATTAACTTCGGTTCCATCGCTGATTTCAAACAAGGGACGAACCGCCTTGTCTGAAATTTACGAGAGACTCACAGCAACGAGAACCGACATTCCAGCAAACGGTTCGGCGCCTGCCAACCATTCCGGTGCGGCCGCCATAACAATATCCGCAGCACATACACTTTCTGCAGCAAACCCGGCCTGCGGCAAAATCGGAAAATCCGGCATATACCCGGCGGCGACTTTTTTGATGGAGAGGTTGTCGATCGAACCGATAAAGTTGTTGGCCCCGCGCGAAATGACCCCGATTGTCTGGTTTGAAACCGAGGAGGCGATATAGGATGTCTTTGCACCAGTTGTATTGAACGTATCTCCCTGCGTGCCGCCCACGTAGGGAGATACACCAGACCCGGATATGGCTGTCAGATCAAAAG